>DAIMFJ010000118.1:0-13547 GCA_036724695.1 Planctomycetota bacterium | reverse complement strand
TACCCGCCGGGTCGCCGGTCGCCGCCCGCCGGGCGCTGGCCGCCTTGGCCGGGTGCTGGCCGCGGTGCTTCGACCCGTTCGCCGGTCTTCATCGTCAACGCGATGCGTTTGCGCGGCACGTCGATGCCGACCACCTTGACCTTGACGACCTGACCGGCCTTGACGACCTCGCGCGGGTCCTCGACGAAGCGGTCGCTGAGCTGGCTGATGTGGACCAGGCCGTCCTGGTGCACGCCGATGTCGACGAACGCGCCGAACGCGGTGACGTTGGAGACCACACCTTCGAGCTCCATGCCCTCCTTCAGGTCGGTGATCTCCTGCACGCCCTCGGCGAAGCTCGCCGTCTTGAACTCCGGGCGCGGGTCGCGGCCGGGCTTCTCGAGTTCGGCGAGGATGTCGGTGACCGTCGGCACGCCGAACGTCTCGTCGGTGAAGTCCTTCGGCTGCAGCGTGCGCAGCACGTCGCGGTTGCCCATCAGGCCGCGCAGGTCGCGGCCGGTCTTCTGCAGGATGCGCTCGACGACCGGATAGGCCTCGGGGTGCACCGAGCTGGCGTCGAGCGGGTTCTCGCCGCCAGGCACGCGCAGGAAGCCGGCGCACTGTTCGAACGCCTTCGGGCCGAGGCGGCTGACCTTCAGCAGTTCCTTCCTGGTCGCGAACGGGCCGTTCTGGTCGCGGTGCGTGACGATGTTCTTGGCGAGCGTGCTGTTCAATCCCGCGACGCGGCTCAGCAGCGCTTCGCTGGCGGTGTTCAGGTCGACGCCGACCGCGTTCACGCAGTCCTCGACGACCGCGTCGAGCGTCTTCTGCAGCTTGCCCTGGTTGACGTCGTGTTGGTACTGGCCGACGCCGATCGCCTTCGGGTCGATCTTGACCAGTTCGGCGAGCGGGTCCTGCAGCCGCCGCGCGATCGACACCGCGCCGCGCAACGACACGTCCATGTCGGGGAACTCGCGGGCCGCCAGTTCGCTGGCCGAGTAGACCGACGCGCCGGCTTCGCTGACGACCAGCTTCTGCAGGTTCAGCTCGGGGTGGCGCTTGATCAGGTCGCCGGCGAGCTTGTCGGTCTCGCGCGAGGCGGTGCCGTTGCCGATCGAGACGAGGGTCACCTCGAATTGCTTGCAGAGCAGTGCGAGGGTCTTCAGCGAGCCTTCCCAGTCGTCGCGCGGCACGTGCGGGAAGATCGCCGTGGTGGCGAGCACCTTGCCGGTGCGGTCGACGACGGCCACCTTGACGCCGGTGCGCAGGCCCGGATCGAGGCCGAGGATCGCGCGCGGCCCGGCCGGGGCGGCCAGCAGCAGGTCGCGCAGGTTGGCGGCGAACACGGTGATCGCCTCGGCCTCGGCGCGGTCGCGCAGGGCCGCGAAGTGCTCGGTCTCGAGGTGCAGCGCCAGCTTGGCCTTGAAGCACAGACGCGCGGTGTCGGCGAGCCACTTGTCGGCCGGTCGGCCCTTCTCGGCGATGCCGAAACGGTTCATCACGAACAGTTGGCCGCGCATGCCCGGGTCGTCGGTCAGCGGTGCCGGTTCTTCGGCGTCGGGCGTGTGCAGGCCGATCGTCGCGTCGAGGAAGCCCTCCTTGCGGGCGCGGAAGATCGCCAGGGCGCGGTGGCTCGGCACGCGCGCCAGCGGTTCGTCGTGGCGGAAGTAGTCGCGGAAGCGCTGCGCCTCGGGGTCCTCTTCCTTGCCCTTGGCGACCTTGGTGACGACCAGGCCGTCGTGCTCGAGCCACTTGCGCAGGTCGGCGAGCAGCGTCGCGTCCTCGGCGAACTCCTCCATCAGGATGTAGCGCGCGCCTTCGAGGGCGGCGGCGGTGTCGGCGACGCCCTTGTCGGCGGCCACGAACGCGGCCGCGGCGGCTTCGGGGCTCTGCGTCGGATCGGCGAGCAGACCCTTGGCGAGCGGTTCGAGCCCCGCTTCGCGCGCGATCATCGCCTTGGTGCGGCGCTTCTGGCGGTACGGCAGGTAGAGGTCCTCGAGGGCCTGCTTGGTGTCGGCGAGCTTGATCGCCTTGTCGAGTTCGGGCGTCAGCTTGCCCTGTTCGAGGATGCTGGCCAGGATCGCCGTGCGGCGTTCCTCGAGCTCGCGCAGGTAGGTGAGGCGCTCCTCGAGGTTGCGCAATTGCGTGTCGTCGAGCCCGCCGGTCGCTTCCTTGCGGTAGCGGGCGATGAACGGCACGGTCGAGCCTTCGTCGAGCAGCTTGACGGCAGCGGCGACCTGTTCGGGGCGGGCGGACAGTTCCTGGGCGATGCGGTTTTCGATCGATGCGAGAGCAGACACGAGACCCCCTCGGGCGTGTGAAGGTTTGGCGCGCCGGCTGACCCCGACGCGGAGCGGCAACGGTAGCGTGGGCGGTGGCGGCGGGAAGAGGCAAGCGGCGGGCGGGTCGCGGGTTTTCCCGAGCGGTGCGGGGCCGTGCACCGCCCCCAGGTGACCGGCCGGGTCGCGTAGACTATCGCTCGCATGCGCCTGCTACCGCTCGTCGTCGCCCTCGCGGGTGTCCTGCCGTGCCTACCGGCCCAACAGACCTGGACGGTGGCTGCCGCTGGCGGGGCGCAGTTCACCGACATCGGTGCGGCCGTGGCTGCTGCGGCGTCGGGCGATGCGATCCTGGTGGGCCCAGGCGCGTATGCGCCGTTCGTCGTCGACGGCAAGTCGCTGGTGTTGATCGGCGATGGCGCGACGGTCTTCCAAGCGCACAACAACACCGCCCCGGTCCCGCCGTCGATCGAGATCGGCAACCTCGCCGTGGGGCAGATCGTGCAGTTGGTCGGCATCTCGGTGAGCCACTTCGGGCCGGCGCCGGCGGCACTGCAGGTGCACGATTGCGCTGGCACGGTCTGGGTGCAGAGTGCGTTCCTCGACAGTTTCGCCGCACCAGCCGTCGCCGTCGAGCAGTGCGCGGACGTCGTGCTCGTCGAGTGCCTGGGCCAGACCAGCCGCGGCGGCGTCGCGCCGAACGGGGCACCGTTGGCGTTCCCGGGGGCCAGGCTGGTCGGCAGCTCGGTGCGAATCGTCGGCGGCGAGTACCGCGGCTCCACGGGCGTGCTCGTCGGTACCGGCGTCCCACCGCAGACCGGCGCGGCGGACGGCGGGGATGGCCTGCTGGTGATCGATTCGCAAGTGCAGCTGGCTGGTGGGACCTACTTCGGCGGAGCTGGTGGATCGTTCTTCACCGGCGCCTGCAGCATCGGCGGGACCGGCGGGGATGCAGTGCAGACCGACACGCTGGGTGGAACCCCGCCCTTGGTCCGCGCCGAAAATCCGGACCTGCAGGCCGGTGGACCTGGCTTTCCCGCGTCCTGTGGCCCCGCGAGTGCCGGTCTGCCGGTGCGCATGGTGGCGGGACTGTTCGTGCTCGATGGTGGGATCGAACGCGTCCTGCGCTGCCCGGCACAGGTCGCCGGGCCGGCGGTGCTCGGCGTCGAGGTGCTCGGCCGCGCCGGGGACTTCGCGCTGGTCTGTGCCGGCCTGCCGGCACCGACCACGGTCGTGCTCGGCTTGCCGCTGTCGCTGGGGGGTGTTGCGAACTTCGTCACGCTTGGCGCGGTGTCGATCGGTGCGGTGGGCCGCGCGACGCTGTCGGTGCCGGTGCCGCAGCTCGTGCCGGCGATTCCCGATCTGCAGTTCGCCGTGCAGGCGTTGGTGATCGATCCTGCGGCCCGGGCGTCGGCGACGAACCCGCGCACGCTGTTGCTACGTTGAATCCGGGGCCGGCCGTCCAGGCTCGCCGGACGCCCCCTCACTCCGCGGCGCGCGCCGCCGCGTTGGCGCGCAGGCGCCGTCGCAGCATGGCCGCGAACACGCCGGCGATCGCGCCGGTGAGGCCGCCGATCGTCATGCTCTTCAGCAGACTGGACCCTTCGCCGGGGTCGACCGCGCCGTCGAACGTCCGCAGCAAGGCCTCGATCGCCTCGCGCGCGCCGCGGTCGCCGGGCAGGTACACCGCCTCGAAGTACGCCAGTCGCGGCCCTGCCGGCACGAAGTAGTAGTCGAGGCAGAAGGTGTCCGCGCCGGTCGTGGTGCGAAAGCTCAGCGACAGGCAGCGGGTGCTCGCGAACAGGTCCAGCGTGCGTTCGCCGACGTATTCGAGCTGGTTGTCGGGCGTGCTCAGGGACTTCTCGAAGGCCGCCCGCAGTTCGGCGACCGCAGCCGGCGCCAGCAGTTGCGCGGTCGGTTTCGCCAGCGGCTCGCTGTAGGCGTTGACGAGGCGCACCTGGTTCGGCGCACTGCCGAGTTGGTGCAGCAGCACGTGCCGTTCGGCGCGCTGCCGTTCGGTCAAGGTCCGACAGGTGGCGACCAACAGGGCCCTGGCAGGATCCTCCTGCGGGTCGGTGGGGCGGGTGGCGCTGGCGATCGCGGTGCCGTCGAGGACCGTCCACGCCGGTCCGGCGTGCAGGCGTCCGAGGCGGTCGGGCAGTGGCACTTCGACCGTGGCCTGCGCGAGGCCCGTGCCGGTCGCCAGGACGCCGCCGAGCAGCAGGCCCGGCACGCGGAGAAGGTGGCGCGGATGACGACGCATGCCACCAGCATCGGTGCCGGCGGCGGCGTTGTCCACGTCGGCGTCGTCGCTCAGCCTTGCAGCGGCCACAGCCACGGCAGAACCAGCGCCGTCACCAGCCAGGTCAGCAGCGCGAACGGCAGGCCCAGCCGCAGGTAGTCGCCGAACCGGTAGCGGCCCGGTCCCATCACCAGGATCGTCGATTCGTGCGCGATCGGCGTCACGAACGCCGCCGAGACGCAGATCGCGACGCCGAGCAGGAACGGTTCGGGGTGGCAGTCGCCGGCGATCGCCAGCTCGTAGGCGAGCGGGGCCAGGATCACCGCCACCGCCGCGTTCTCGATCAATTGCGTCAGCAGCACCGCCAGCAGCAGCAAGGCCAGCAGCAGCAGTTGTGGCGATTGGCCGGCGAAACTGCCGGCCAGCTGCGTGGCCAGCCACTGCGCCGTGCCGGTCTTCGCCAGCGCTTCGCCGAACGGGATCATCGCGCCGACGATCACCAGCGACTGCAGGTCGATCGCGCGGTAGGCGGAGTTCATGCCGACCAACCCGAACAACACCGCCAGCATCGCTCCCAGCGGGATCGCCACCGCCGGCGGCAGCAGGCCGGTTGCCCCGGCCAGCACCATCGCAGCCATCAGCCCGATCACCGCGACAGCCGGTCCACGCCCGGTCGCTGGCACCGGCTTGGACTCGAGCAGCAGCAGGTCGCGGTTGTACTTGTTCAGGCGGTCGAGTTCGGCCTCGTGGCCGACGAACAGCAGCGAATCGCCGCTGCGCAGCGGTTCGGCGAGCGGCCGTTCGCGGATCGACTTGCCGGCGCGGCTGATCGCCAGCGGGCTGATCCCGTAGCGGTGGTGGAAGTCGACGTCGCGCAGGCTCTGGCGGACCAGACTGCTGTCGGGCGGCACGATCGCCTCGGCCATGCGCAGGTCGGCCGAACGCAGCATCTTGTCGTCGATGCGCAGTTCTTCGCGCACGCTGAGGCCCGGCGTGCGCAGCACGTCGGTGATCGCGGTGACGCGGCCCTGGATCACCAGCACGTCGCCGGCCTGGATGCGCACCGCCGGGTTCGGGGCCAGGAACTGGCTGCCGCGGATCACCTGCAGCACGGTCACGTCGCGGCCGGGCAGGTCGAGTTCGGCCAGCGACTTGCCGACGCAGCCCGAATCCGGTGCGGCCATCGTCTCGGTCAGGAACTCGGCGACCTCGTAGCGGCTCTCCAGGGTCGGTCTGGCGGTCGCCGCCGGCAGGCTGCGGCGGCCGACCATCACGAACCACAAGGCGCAGGCGACGAACACGCCGAACGCGACCGGCGTGAACGCGAAGAACCCGAGGCCGTCGCCGGTGCGTTCGCGCAGGTAGTCGGACAGGATCAGGTTGCTGCGGGTGCCGATCAGCGTCCACTGGCCGCCGAGCAGCGAGCCGAAGGCGAGCAGGATCAGCACCCGCGACGGCGCGTAGCCGCGTTCGCGGCAGATCGCCATCACCGGCGGCATCCAGACCAGCACGGTGGTCGTGTCGTTGACGACCGACGAGAACAAGGTCGCCAGCAGCAGCACGGTGACCTGGAAACGCAGTTCGCTGGTGGCGCCGTGCGCCAGCAGCCGGCCGCCGAGCAGTTCGGCGGCACCGGTGCGGACCATTGCGGCCGACAGCACGAACATCGCGGCGACCATCACCAGGGCCGGGCTGCCGAAGCCGTGGAACGCCTCGGTCGGGGTCAGGATCGCCTGCAGCCCCTGGTCGCCCTGCTGCCACGGGATCAACAGCGACAGCATCACCAGCAGCGCCGTGACGTCCGGCCGCAGCTTCTGCAGGTAGAACGACACCAGCGCCAGCAGCAGGACGGTCAGCAGGTAGTACGAGGCGGAGGTCATCGGCGGCGGGGACGCAGCAGTGTGGCGTGCGCGACGCGGTCGCGCCACTGGGCAATGCTGCGCAGCGGTGCCGATTTCCAGCGGTCGGCAGGCGGTCGCCCGGGAGTCCGGTTCCGTTCGGTTCGTCGTGCCGAGCCGTGCGGCTTTGCGTACACTCCGCGCACCCCTGATGGCCCCCAATCGCCAGACGATGATGCAATCCCTCCGTTCCGCTGCGCTGCTGTGGCTCGCGGCGGCCACCCTCCTGTTCGGTCGCACGGGCCTCGCCCAGGACGACCTCGCCAAGGCCGAGCAGGAGCTGGTCAAGAAGACGGTCAGCGCGCTGACCTCGTTCGCCAACACCGCCAAGTCCGCCAAGGTCGGCCAGCGCGCCAAGCAGGCGTTCGACCTGATCCTCGAGTACGACGCCGAGAACGCCACGGCGCGGCGCGAACTCGACTGGAAGAAGGAGCGTGGCGAATGGGTGCAGCTGCCGCCGGACAAGCGCAAGCGGTGGCGTGACCAGGCCAACTACGAGGGCCGCTTCAAGGTCGCCAGCGAGTGGTACAACACGTCGCTGAAGCTCGGCGAGCTGCACAGCGGCGTCGGCCTCAAGTTCCAGGCCGCCGGCAACGCCGACAAGGCCCGGTACCACCTCGAGAAGGCCGTCTACTACAACGCGATGGACCGCGAGGCCAACGTCGCGCTCGGCTACAAGGAAGGGCCTGGATTCTTCGGCACCGACCAGCAGCTCGCCTACGCGGCGCGCATGAAGGCGATCGAGACCAAGGCGGTCGAACTGGCCCGCAAGCAGGACTACCAGATCACCGCGCTGCCGCTCGACCAGATGCCGGTCGAGCTGCAGAACCTGCAGGCGCAGGTGCCGGACTTCATGAAGAAGCCGAACATCGACATCTTCGGTGCGAAGTCCGAGCACTTCACGGTGTGGACCCGCGGCACGCAGGAGAATGCCGACGACGCGGTGCGGTGGGGTGAGCGCGCCCTGGAGTTCGGCGTGCACCTGCTCGGCGAGCAGAACGCCAAGAAGCTGCAGTTCGTCGAGCGCGCCACGCGGACCTTCGCGTGGTACGGCTTCCTGTTCACGAGCCGCGAGCGCGAGGAGCTGCTCAAGCACAACCCGAACATCTGGGCCGGCCAGCCCAACGTCGAGGCGGCGATGCGTTTCGCCAACACCGAGTGGCGCGCCAAGGACGGCGCCGCGTCGGTGCACATCGGCGGCTCGCCGAAGTCGATCCACGACACGATGATCGCCTACGTGTTCTTCCTGGGGCTGTGCCAGGGCCGCAACGACGGCATCGGCCAGGGCATCGTCCACGCGATGACGTGGTACATGAAGGCGACCTCGATCTCGCGTTGGGGCGCCTTGCCCGAGGGCACGCAGGGCGACGACGCGCTGCAGCTGCCGCAGGGTGCGAACTGGTGGATGCGCGCCGTGCGCGATCAGGCGGCGTCGAACCAGGACTGGGAGCTCGCCCAGGTGCCGCGCGAGCGGTTGTCGCGGTTCCGCAACGACTGCCGCCTGAAGAGCTGGAGCTTCATGACCTGGGTGGTGGCCGCCTACCCGGACCAGTGGCTGCCGTTCTACCTGTCGCTGCCCGACGCCGACAAACAGGTGCCGACCCTCGAGCAGGTCGAGGAACAGGTGCAGAAGGCGTTCGCCAAGTCGAGCAAGCAGCTCGACGCCGAATGGCGCGAATGGGCGCGCGGCGACTCCGGGGTCGCGTTCGGCACCGGCTACGGACCGCCGCAGCTGCCCGAGCGGCCGAGCAAGGAAGAGCTCGCTGCGGTCGAACGCGTCAACCTGATCCGCGCCCAGCCGATCGCCTACACCTGGAAGGAAGGCGGCAAGGTCAGCGAAGGCACGCTGTCCGGCCTGCCGGAGTGTGAACTCGACGCCGAGGCGTCGTTCGGCTGCGAGGCGCACGCGCGCTACGTGACCAACCACCCGGAGCTCGCCGAGAAGCCCGGCCCCGAGATCCACGAGGAGGATCCGGCCCACGCCGACTTCTCGCGCCGCGGCCAGCTCGCCGCCGCCGGCAACATCGTCACCGGGCAAGGCGCGCGCAGCGCCGAGTTCGCGCGCGACACCGTCGATCTGTGGATCGGCACGCCGTACCACCGCTTCCCGATGCTCGAGCACAACATCAAGCGGCTCGGCTACTCGTACGTCTACGAGAACGACTGGTCGGTGGCCGTGCTCGACATGGGCTCGCTCGAAGAGCCCTACGACCCGAACACCGCGCCGAAGTTCCTGATCTGGCCGCCGCCCGGGTCGGTCGGCATCCCGACGACGTTCCCGGCGCCGGAGAGCCCCAACCCGCTCGCCGACCAGCCCGAGGACCAGCAGGACGTCACCAAGACCGGGTACCCGATCAGCCTGCAGCTGCAGCGCGAGCTGTCGACGCGGGTCGTCGAGTCGAAGATCGAACTGTACGAGTCGCGCAAGGGCGGTCGGCCGCCGGTGCAGCACTACGTGTCGCCGAAGGGCGATCAGGCGGTCTGGAAGGCCTGGACCGAGCGCTGCAAGCCCGAGCCGCTGCCGATCTGGGAGCACACGCCGAAGGTGCCGCTGAACAAGAAGATGGACCTGCGCGACGTGATCTTCTGCCTGCCGAAAGAGCCGATGGAGCGCGGCAAGACCTACCAGGTCCGCGTGCTCGTCCACCTCGACGGGCTCGATCCGCACTGGTTCGTCTGGGAGTTCACGACCGGCCAGAGCGCCCGCGAACTGCGCCTGAAGTAAGCTTCGCTTGCATCCCGTCGGGCGGCGCTGACAATCGCCGCCCGCTGGCCCGGCGCGCCATGTCCGGCGCGTTCCGGTCATCCCATTCGCCTCTCTGTTTTCGCCCAACCGAATTTTCCGAGCCATGTCCTCCCGCGTCGACGAGATCCTCAGCTGGTACGAATCCGACCACCCCGGCGTCCTGAAGAACCTGCGCTGGATGATGGACACCGGCAACCTGGCCGGCACCGGCAAGATGGTGATCCTGCCGGTCGACCAGGGCTTCGAACACGGCCCGGCGCGCTCGTTCGCGAAGAACCCGGCTGGCTACAACCCGCACTACCACTTCGAGCTGGCGATCGAGTCCGGCTGCAACGCCTACGCCGCTCCGCTCGGCTTCCTCGAGGCCGGCGCGCGCAAGTTCGCCGGGCGCATCCCGTTGATCCTGAAGCTGAACAACAGCGACTCGCTGTACAGCAGCAAGGACCCCAAGCCGGCGGTGACCGGGTCGGTGCAGGACGCGCTGCGCCTGGGCTGCGCGGCGATCGGCTTCACGATCTACCCGGGCTCGTGCGAGCGCAACGACATGTACATGGAGCTGCGTGAGATCGCCGAGGAAGCCAAGGAAGCCGGCCTCGTGGTCGTCGTGTGGAGCTACCCGCGCGGCAGCAGCCTCAGCAAGGACGGGGAGACCGGCATCGACGTGGCCGCCTACGCCGCGCAGATCGCCGCCCAGCTCGGCGCGCACATCATCAAGGTCAAGCCGGCCACGGCCCACCTCGAGCAGGCCGCCGCGAAGAAGGTCTACGAGAGCGAGAAGATCGCCATCGAGACGCTGGCGCAGCGCACCAAGCACGTCGTCGATGCCGCGTTCGGCGGCCGCCGCATCGTGATCTTCTCGGGCGGCGAAGCGAAGGGCACCGACGCGGTGCTCGACGAGATCAAGGGCCTCGCGGCCGGCGGGGCGTTCGGCTCGATCATGGGTCGCAACGCGTTCCAGCGCCCGAAGACCGAGGCGATCGCGCTGCTGAAGGCGGTGCAGGACATCTACCGCGCCGCCAAGTGAGTGCCTCTCGGCTGGCGAGCCTGACGGCGTTGCTGGTGGCATCCCTGGTGCCACTTCCCGAGCCGCTGTCGGCGCAGGCGCCCGCTGGCTCGCAGACTCCCGCTGGGTCGGTGGCGCCCGCTGGGTCGCCGGCGCCGCCGGCCGCACCGGTCGTGCAGGGCCGCATCGACACGGTCGACGGCCTGCGTGTCGTGCACGTCTGGGGCGATGCCCAGCAGCGCGGGTACGCACACGGCTTCCTGCTCGCCGCCGACGTGACGACGCTGGTGCGCGAGGAGTTCGCCGCGCGGTTCGCCCGCTTGCCGGGTCTGTTGCAACAGGCCCGCGGCGCGATCGGGCGGGTCGTCACGTTTCCGGACGAAGTGCGCACCGAGCTCGAAGCCGTCTACGCCGGGGTCGTCGCCGCCGGGGTGTCCCGCGACATGCCCGAACTCGAGCGCGAGTTCGACCTCACCGACCTGCTGGTCGCCAACGCGCTCGACGTGTTCGCGCTGATGGGCTGCAGCGGCTTCTGCGTGTGGGGCGAGCAGGCGGTCGGCGGCGGGGTGTTGACCGGCCGCAACTTCGACTGGCCGTTCACCGGCCAGCACATGCTGGACGGCACCATCCTGCTGGTACAGCACCCGAGCGACGGCCGCGTCGTCGCGTCGGTGACCTGGCCCGGCTACGTCGGCAGCGTCAGCGCGGTCAGCAGCGACGGTGTCGCGGCGTTCCTGCACGTCGGCACCGGCAAGCTCACGCGCACGCCCGAACCCGAGTCGTGGCCGACGGCGGTCGCTGCCCAGCTGCTGCTGCGCCGGTTCGATCCGGCGGCGCCGGCGGCGGGATTCGACCTCGCCGCCGAGCTGCTCGGCTACACCAGCCCGCCGGCTGGCTTCCTGACCCACGTCGTACTGCCGCGCCCGCCGGCCGACGCCGCGCCGGTCGGACTGTTCGAGGTCGACGCCAGGAAGTGCGTGCGTGCCGACCTGCCGGCCGGGCTGCCGAGCGTCGTCACCAACCACTTCTTGACCCGCACCGATGGCCGGGGCGCCAGCCTCGACAGCGTCGACCGCCAGAAGCGCATCCGCACCGGCCTCGAGCAGTGCCTGCTCGCCGACGACCGCCTGGTGTCGGTCGACGAGGGCTGGACGATGCTGCGCGGCGGGGGGCACGCCTTCGGGACCCTGCATTCGCTGGTCTACCGGCACGAGCCGTGGGTGTTCGAACTGCGCGTCGCCGACCTCGGGGTGCCGACCCGGGACGCCGCGAACGCCCGGCGGCCGGTGGTCGCCGCGCCCGACAGCCGGCGCAGCTACCGGTTGCGCCGCGACCAGGTGTTCCCGCGCGACCCGGCGGCCGCGCCGCGCTGAGCGGCCGCTGGGTACCGATCGAGGCTCGACCCGCGCCGGCGCCTCGCTATCCTGGGCGGCGCGCATGTCGACCCAACCGACCAATCTCGCCGCCAGAGGCCTCGGCTGGGGCCCGTTCGCGATGGGCTTCGTGCCCGGCCTGTTGCAGTTCCGGCTCGGCCAGACGACCCGCGCGCTGGTCGCGTTCGCCAGCTGCACGCTGCTGTTCTTCGCGGCGTGGCCGATCGTCGGCGAGCGGCTCTTGTACTGGTCGCTCGGCGATGTGCTCTCCGACAGCCGGTTCGCGCGGGCGCTGGGCTTCGCGTGCCTGCCCGAACTGCTGAACCTGCCGGCCTACCTGATCGGCAGCGTGCTCGCGTTCGACGACGCGCCGACCGCGCTGCGTCTGCAGCGCATGCCGCGCGACTTCGAGCACCTCGGCGCCTGGCTGGCCGGTGCCTCGGGCATGCTGGCCGCGTTCTGGGCGGCGAACGGCCACTGGCAGTTGCGCTTGCGCCGCGATGGCGGCGATGCGCCGCCGAAGCCGGTTGCCGACCCCGCCCTGTGCGCCGCCTTGTCGTGGCTGGTGCCTGGCCTCGGTCACGCGCGCGCCGGCCAACGCGACAAGGGCCTGCTGATGGGGGTCGCGGTGCTGGTGGTGTTCGTGATCGGCATGGTGGCCTCCGGCGGCCACGGCGTCGATCGCGCCGACGCTTCGGTCTGGTGGATGGCGCAGAACCTGTTCGGCGGTGGCTCGTTGTTCGCCGCGCTGGTCACCGGCCCGCTCGAACGCGCCAGCGAGCCGATGGATCTGCAGATGGGAGTCGTGCTGACCTGCGTCGCCGGCCTGATGAACCTGGTCGTGATGGTCGATGCGTACACGGTCGCCGAACGCACCGCGTTCCCGCTGCCGGAAGCCCAGCCCGAGGAGGTGCGCTCGTGAGCCTGCTGATCCGCATCGCGTTGTACCTGCCGATCCTGTGGATGATCGCGATCGTGGTCTGCGGCCAGCACCACAGCACCGCCCGCGCGACCCTGCAGGAGGCCTTCGTGCGCACCAGCCGCTGGCTGTTGTGGACGGCTGGGCTCCTGGTCGTGATGTTCGGACTCGAACTGCTGCTGATCGGTTGGTGAACGGGCTGCCCGGCGGTCTCTCACCCGGGAGGGCTCAGCTCGTCTTGCCTGCCGCCCGCAACAGGTCGCCGGCGAGACGCTGCACCGCGCCGCCAGCCTCCAGTTCGAACAACGCCCGCAGGAACGCCTCGCGCGGCAGCCCGCTCTCGCGCTGCACGAAGTCGGTCGGTCGCGGCCCCTCGCGCAACTGCTCCAGCACGGCGACCTGATCCGCCGAGCGAGCCAGCCGACCGGCGCCGGCGTCGTCCAGTGCCGCGGCGACGCCGAGGTCGCGCAACAAGGATTCCGGGCTCTCGATCACCCGGGCGCCCTCCAAGAGCAGCCGATGGCAGCCCTGGCTGCGCTCGCTGCGCCACGGTCCAGGCAGGGCGTAGACGTCGGCGCCCCATTCGGCGGCCATGCGGGCGGTCTGCAGCGCACCGGACGTCAGGCTGGCCTCGACGACGACCACCGCCTGGCCGCCGAGCGCGATCAGCCGGTTGCGGCGCGGGAAGTGGCCGCGCTGGGCGCGCCAGCCGGGCGGCAGTTCCGAGACGAGGCAGCCCCCGCCGGCGACGATCTCCGCGGCCAGTTCGTGGTGTTCGGGTGGGTAGACGACGTCGAGTCCGCCTGCCAGGATCGCCACCGTCGGTACCCGCGCGGCGACGCAGGCGCGGTGGGCGGCGGCGTCGATGCCACGCGCCAGGCCGCTCCACAGCGCCACGCCGGCGTGGGCCAGAGCACCGCCGAGCGCTTCGGCGGCGTCGTCGCCGTACGGGGTCGGGGTGCGGCTGCCGACCATCGCCACGGCCGGAGTACGTTGCAGTGCGGCCGGATCGCCGCGCACGAACAGCGCCAGTGGCCGCAGCGGCGCGGCGCGCCAGGCCGCGGGGTAGTCCGGGTCCGCGGGGGTCAGCACGACCTGTCCGCGCTGG
>DAIMFJ010000117.1:0-13605 GCA_036724695.1 Planctomycetota bacterium | reverse complement strand
AGGGCCGCGCGGATCGCCAAGGTCTCCAGGTTGTGCAGGTCGAGCGTCGGCAGGCTGGTGGCGCCGGCGTGGGCCGGTGGGGTGGCTCCGAACACCAGGTCTTCGAGCTGCGCGACGTCGATCGACTCGGCGTCGGTCAGCACGCTGAGCCGCACCATCGCGTTCTCCAGCTCGCGCACGTTGCCCGGCCACTCGTGTTGCTGCAGCCGTTGCAGGGCCGCCGCGGTCAGCTCCTGACGGCGCCGGGTGCGCGCCGCCTCGCGGGCCAGGAAGTGCTTGGCCAGCGCCGGCACGTCGTCGCGCCGTTCGCGCAGTGCCGGGACCTGCAACTCGAGTACGGCGAGGCGGTAGAACAGATCCTCCCGGAACGTGCCATCCGCGACCTTGGCACGCAGGTCGCGGTGGGTCGCCGACACGACCCGGACGTCGACGCGGTGCACGCGGTCGCTGCCCACCGGCCGGATCTCGCCGAACTGCACGGCCCGCAACAGCGCCGGCTGCAGGTCCACCGGCAACTCCCCGACCTCGTCGAGGAACAACGTGCCGCGATCGGCGACCTCGAACAACCCGGCCCGCTTGTGGTCGGCACCGGTGAAGGCCCCCTTGACGTGACCGAACAGCTCGCTCTCGATCAGCTGGCGGGGCATCGCCCCGCAGTGCACGACCACGAACGGCTGCTGGTGGCGCGGCGACGCGGCGTGCACGCGGCGCGCCACCAGTTCCTTGCCGGTCCCGCTCTCGCCGGTGATCAGCACGGATTGCTCGGCCCTGGCGACCCGCGCGAGCTGACCTTCGAGGCGTTGCGCGGCCGCGCTGAGGTTGGCGGCGACCAGTTCGGTGGCCTGGCGGCCGCCAGTGGTCGCTCGCAGCAGGCGGTTCTCGCGGACCAGCCGGCGGTGGCTGCCGGCGCGCCGGATCGCCTGCTCGAGCACGTCGAGTTCGACGGGTTTGGTCAGGATGTCGAAGGCCCCGCGCTGCATGGCCTGCACGGCCAGCTCGACGGAGCCGTGGCCGGTGCAGACGATCACCGGGAGCTCGGCGTCGGCCGCCACCAGCTGGGCCAGCAGTTCCATGCCGCCGACCCCAGGCAGGTTGAGGTCCAGCAAGACCACGTCGATGGCGTGTTCGTCGATGGCTGCGACGATTCCGCGACCATCCGGCAGCGCCTGCACCCGATGCCCGCTGCGCCGCAGCTCGCTGGTCAGGACGGTGCGCAACGACGCCTCGTCCTCGACCAGCAGCACGCTGCAACTCGTCGCACTCACAGCCGCTTGATGCGCAGGTTGCGGAACGCCACCTCGTCGCCATGGTCTTGCAGGGCGATCCGACCCTTGCCGGATTGCCCGAACGGCCAGTCGCGGAACTTGCTCGCCTGCACCATGCGTTGCCAATCCGGCCCGGCGCACGGCACCTCGAGCAGCAACTTGCCGTTCAGCCAATGCTGCACCTTGCCTTGCTGGACGACGATGCGGCCGTCGTTCCACTGCCCGGCCGGGCGCACTTCCTTGTCGGCCGGCGCGACCAGGTCGTAGAGCGCACCGACCGAGTGCTTGGCGCCCGGCTGCGCGCCGACGTCGTCGAGCACCTGGTACTCGGGGCCGGTGATGTAGGTCTGCTCGTGGCTGTCCAGGACGTGCCAGATCACGCCGGAATTGGCCTTCGGGGCGACCCGGAACGCGAAGCGGAAGTCGAAGTCGGCGTATTCGCCGTCGGTGACGAGGTCGCCGCCACCGCCGCCCGCTTCGTGCACGATCGCCGCGTCGCGGATCACCCAGCCCTGGCTCGGTGGCGCCTCACTGCGGAACGCCCGCCAACCGCGCAGCGAACGGCCGTCGAACAAGAGCTCGAAGCCGGCCGCGGCCTCGTCGGCGGCGAGGAAGTTCAGCGGCCGCGGGTCCAGGGTCACGACCCCGCTGGCCGCCCATTCGGTGCCGCGCGCGACCAGGCGCCGCAGCTGCGGGCTGTACCAGGTGGCCCGGCTCTGCGGCACGCCGCGCCAGACGTGGCCGAGCGGCGTGTGGAAGACGCGCCCCTTGCCGAACTGCGACACCAGCACCATCGGTTCCATGCGGCCGGTGCCGCCGGTCTTGGGATCGCTGAACGCACTCAGCAACACCCGATGGTCGGCACCCGGGGCCGGCACCAGCCGGTGGTAGAGCTCGTCGGGGTGCTGCACGAGGTCGGCCATGCCGACGGGCAGCGGGTGGTGGTGGTCGACGACGCGGACGTCGAACGGATGGTACTGCCCATGGCCGGTGCCTTGCCGCCAGAGCAGCCCGACCATGCGTTCGTATTCCTGCCAGCCCTCGAAGGCGTTGTTGGCGGCGTGGATCACCGCGACGCCGCAGCCGGCCTGCACGGCGGCGAGGAACGCCGCTTCGGCGTCGCCACCCCAGCGCGGCCCGTGGTAGTTCAGCACCAGCACGTCGAGCTGGCCGTCGCGGTGGGCGCGCGGCGCCTCGCGCAAGGCCGGCACCGGGTCGTCGACCAGCCGCACGGCGAAGCGGCCGCTCTCGGCGAGCACCCTGCCGATCTCCGGATTGGTCCATTCCCAGTCGTGGTTGTTCGCACCGCCGATCACCCACGCCGTCAACGGTGCTGGCGTTGGCGCGGGGGCCGCGGCGGTGGGTGCCTGGGGCAGCGAGAACGACAGACCGAGGAGCGTCGCGACGAGCATGCCGGCACTGTAGCCAGTGCCGGCCGCAGTGGCGACAGCGGGCTCGATCGGGTACGAACCGCGCATGGCGAGCTGGTCGTGGGTGGTGCGCCTGTGGGCGGTCGTGGTCTTCTCGGTGGCGTACTGCCCGGCGCAGGGCCGTGCGGCCATCGCCGCGTTGGTCGGCGAGGCCGAACGCCTGAGCGTGCGGACCGGCGTGCTCGCGCTCGACGCCCGCGGCGGCGAACTGTACCGGCACCGCGCCGACGAGCCGTTCGTGCCGGCCAGCAACCTGAAGTTGCTGACCGGACTGGCGGTGCTCGACAGCCTCGGTGCGGACTATCGCTTCCAGACGCTGTTCTCGCTGCGCGATGGCGTGTTGGTGGTCACTTCGGGTGGCGACCCGAACCTGCACACCGGCAGCCCGTACGCCGCGCAGGCGGCGTTCGATGCGTTGACCGCCGAACTGCGCCGGCGCGGGGTGCTCGCGGTGCGCGACCTGCGCCTCGACGCCGCCAGCTTCGTCGGTCCGGATCGCCCTGCCGATTGGCCTGCCGACCAGCTGCACCTCGACTACTGCGCACCGACCAGCCCGTTCCTGCTCGATGCGGCGCTGTACCGGGTGCGGCTGGAGCCGGACGTCGACGGCGAAGCACCGCGGGCCCGGGTGATCGCCCCTTGGGACGGCGTGCGGGTGCGCAACGACCTCAAGCGGGCCGCCGCGCGTCAGGCGCCGGTGTACGGCGCGATGAACCAGGGCGATCTGGTGATCGTACACGGTCGCCATGGCCGGCTCGCCAATCCCTACGAGTTCACCGCGGTGATGCAGGAGCCGCGGCGCTGGTTCGAAGGGCTGTTGCGCTGGCGGCTGCAGGCCGGCGGCATCGCCGTGTCGCCAGCGGCGGCGCCGGTGGCCGATCAGCAGGTGCTGTCGTGGCGCTCGCCGCTGCAACCAGCCCTGCAACGGGTTCTGGAGGACTCCTCGAACGTCGACGCCGAACAGTGCCTGCGCGTGCTCGGCGCCGAACGCCTCGGCGACGGCAGCCTGGCCGGCGGGGTGCGGGCCTTGCAGGGCCACGTCGAGCAGCGCCTGGCCCGCTGGTCGGGTGGCCTGGTGTTGCGCGACGGATCGGGTTTGTCGGCGGGCAACCGGGTGACCCCGCAGCTGCTGGCCGGCGCCATGCAGAGTTGCGGGGCCGCCGCCAAGGACGGTCTGTTCTACGACTGCCTGCCGGTCGCGGGGGCCACTGGTACGCTGGCGGATCGTTTCGTCGGTTCGGCGCTGCAAGGTCGCGTGCGCGCCAAGACCGGCTGGATTCGCGGCGCCTCGGCCCTGTCGGGCTTCGTCGAGCTCGATGGGGGCGGCCCGCGCTACTTCGCGATCCTGATGAACTACGACCCCGACCGCGGTGGGCTCAACAAGGAGCTCAAGGTCCTGCAGGAACGTCTGGTCGCCGCGATCGCCGCGCTCGAGGTCGAGCGGTGAGCGACGGCGAGCTGGACGATTGGTTGGCGTTCGCCGCCGAGCTGGCCAGGGCGGCCGGCAGCGACTTGCTGGCCCAGCAGCGCCGCGGCGAGCTGGGCACGGCCAGCAAACAGCGGCGGCGCGAACTGGTCACCCACGCCGACCGCGCCGCCGAACTGCGGGTCGTCGGCGGCCTGCAGCGACGCTTTCCCGGGCACGGCATCCTCGCCGAGGAGGGCGTGCTGACGATCGCCGGCGAACGCAGCTCGGACAGCGAGTGGTTGTGGGTGGTCGACCCGTTGGACGGCACCACCAACTTCGTGCACGGGATCCCGATGTTCGCCGTGGCGATTGGCTTGTGCCATCGCGGAACGCCGGTGCTCGGCGTCGTCCACGCGCCAGCGCTCGGCGACACCTACCTGGGTCGCCGCGGTGGCGGCAGCTGGCGGTGGTCGCGGGACGGCAGCCGCCAGCGGCTGCGGGTCTCGCCGACCGCCGAACTGGCCGATGCGCTGCTCGCCACCGGCTTCTCGTACCACCGCAACGAACCCGGCCGCGACGACAACCTCGGCCGGATCGCCCGCGCGCTGCCGGTCTGCCGCGACCTGCGCCGGCTCGGCTCGGCCGAACTCGACCTGTGCCTGTGCGCCGCCGGGACGTTCGACGGCTACTGGGAACTCGACCTGCAACCGTACGACATGGCGGCTGGAGCGTTGCTGGTGCGCGAAGCCGGCGGCGTGGTCGGCGACCTGCGCGGCGGCGACGACTGGCTGTTCGGCGGCCGCATCCTGGCCAGCAACGGCGTGCTGCACGAAGCCCTGCGCGGGCTCGTCGGCGATCCGGCGAACGGCTGAATCGCTGCAGGTTCAGTCGGCGACCGCGCGCAGCAGGTCCAACGTGCTGCACAGCCCGACCACGCGCGACCGGTCGACCACCAGCACGCGATGGATGCGGCGCTCGACGAGCACCCGCGCGACGCTGCGCAGCGGGGTGTCGGGAGCGACGGTGGCGACGTCGGTCGACATCAGGTCGCCAGCACACGGTTCGTCCTGTTGTTCGCGCGCGAACGCGACCAGCTCGGTGTCGTCGAGGTCGTCGCCGAAGCGCGGGTAGGCGTCGTCGTCGGGCAGGTCCTGGTTCTCGGCGTAGCGTCGCACCAGGTCGGCCATCGACAGGATGCCGACCAGCCGTTCGTCGCCGTCGAGGACCGGCACGCCGCTGACGCGTTCGTCGGCGAAGATGCGTTCGAGGGTCGACAGCGGGTCGTCGATCTGGGCGGTGACCAGATCGCGCTGCATGACGTCGGCGGCACACAGGCGGGAGAACGAAGCCGGCAGGTCGCGTTCGGAGCGGCCGGCAGGAATGGGGGTGGAGACCGTCATCGCATCACCTCTGCCTTGGCAAGGTTGGGCGCCGGCGCGGATTTTCCGCGCGCGCGGCGCGCGCCGAAGTTCCGCGTCGACTGCGCCGATCGGCCCGCGCGACGTCCGCCCAACCGCGCAGCTGCCCAGGCGACGCTGCAGCGGGTTGGCTGGCAGTCTCGCCGGTGGACGTTGCCCGCGTTGCAGCGGATTCCGTGGGAACCCGAGGTGTGCCGCCCGCAACCGCGGGCCGGACGGCTCAGATCGGCTCGCGCCGCCGCTCGGGGTGGCCGTCGGCACCTTCGACGAGGCGCACGAAGTAGCCGCGTCGACACAGCGGGTGTCGGCGCAGGATCGGCCGCAGCGCGGCCATCAGGGCCTGGCTGTCGTCACCGCAGAAGAACATCGTGCACTCGCCGCCGCCGTACTCGTCGCCGTCGTATTCACCGAGGCCTTGCTCGTCGAGCAGTTCGGCCAGCTCGTCACCGAGCTCGTCGATCTGCTGCTGCTCGTCCGGCGAGCCATGGTCGCCGCCGGCCAACGGGAAGACGACCAGCAGGTCTTCTTCCAGCTCGGCAGCCTCGTCGCCGTCGGCTTCGAAGTCGTCTTCGGGAGCGTCGTCGGGGTCGTCACCAGGAGTCGCAGGCGCATCGAACATCCCGGCAGGCTACCGACCAGGGCATGCGAAGTCCGCACTCTGCCGGCCACGGCCATGCCATGGGGGGGGTGGTTGCCGATGCCGGTTGCGCAGCTACGCAGCAATCCCCGGGTCCGGCTGGCCAAGTCCCCAGAACGCGCTATGCTGCGGGGTCATCCGCTTGGCTTCCGACTCCAAGAAGACCCGCAAGAAGGCGCCGACGCCGCCGATGGCTGACCCGCAGGGTGTGCCACAGGTTGTGGTTCGTGGAGCCAGAGAACACAACCTGAAGGGTGTCGACCTTGCGTTCCCCCGCGACAGCCTGACCACCTTCACCGGCGTCTCGGGCTCGGGCAAGTCGAGCCTGGCGTACCACACGATCTACCAGGAAGGCCAACGCCGCTTCCTCGAGAGCCTGAGCTCGTACGCCCGGCAGTTCCTCGGCCAGCTCGAGAAGCCCAAGGTCGACCACGTCGAGGGGCTGTCGCCGACCGTGTCGATCGACCAGAAGTCGACCAGCCACTCGCCGCGCTCGACGGTCGGCACGCTGACCGAGGTCGCCGACTTCCTGCGCCTGCTGTGGTCGCGGCTCGGCGAGCCGAGCTGTCCGGAATGTGGCGCGGCGATCGAAGCGTGGTCGCCGGATCGGGTCGTCGACGCGATCCTGACCGCCCACCGCGGCGAAGCGGCCCTGGTGCTCGCCCCGGTGGTTCGCGAGCGCAAGGGCGAATACCGCAAGGAACTCGCCGAATGGGCCCAGAAGGGCTTCGTGCGGGCCCGCATCGACGGGGTGGTGCGGCGGCTCGACGAGCCGATCGAATTGGCCCGCTACGCCTACCACACGATCGAACTGGTCGTCGACCGGCTGACCATCGACCCCGAGCAGCGCTCGCGGCTCGCCGAAGCCGTCGAACAGGCCGTGGCGCTCGGTGGTGGCATCGTCGCCCTCGCCCACGGCCCGGCGGGCTACCAGGTGTTCTCGACGCTGCGCAGCTGCCCGAACGGCCACGCGGCGCTGCCGGAGCTGGAACCGCGGCTGTTCTCGTTCAACAGCCCGATCGGCGCCTGCCCGGCCTGCGACGGCCTCGGCGAGACGTTCGGCTTCGATCCCGACCGGCTGGTGGCCGATCCGGACCGCTCGCTGCGCGAAGGGGCGCTGCATGCGTTCACCGCCGACGGCAAGCTGGTCTACGGCCGGCTGACGCTCGACCACCTGGCGACGGTCGGGGCAGCGTTCGGTTTCGACCTCGACACCCCGTGGCGCAAGCTGTCGGCGAAGGCCAGGAAGGTGGTCATGTACGGCTCGGGGGCGCAGACCTTCGAGTTCCGCTGGCAGCGCGGTGGCGCCACCTTCACGACCCGCGGCAGCGACCGCATCGCGTTCCCCGGCGTGGTGCGCCACCTCGAAAGCGTGTACCGGCCGGCCCGGGCCCGCCACCTCGACCGCTTCCGCGCGGCGGTGCCGTGCAGCAGCTGCGAAGGCACCCGGCTCGGCCCGGCCGCGCGCGCAGTGCGCTTCGACGGCCGCGTCCTGCCCGAGGTCCTGGCCCTGCCGATCGCCGAGGCCATGGCCTGGGCCCAGGCGATCACCTGGAGCGGCAACCGCGAACGCATCGGCCACGAGATCCAGAAGGAGATCGTGCGGCGGCTGCGGTTCCTGGTCGACGTCGGGCTCGGCTACCTGACCCTCGATCGCCGCGCGCCGACGCTGTCCGGCGGCGAGTCGCAGCGCATCCGGCTGGCGGCGCAGGTCGGGGCCGGCCTGCGCGGCATCCTGTACGTGCTCGACGAACCCAGCATCGGTCTGCACAGCCGCGACCAGGAACGGCTGCTGACGACGCTCGAGGCGTTGCGCGACCGCGGCAACACGGTCGTCGTCGTCGAGCACGACGAGGAGACGATGCGCCGCAGCGACTTCCTGGTCGACGTCGGCCCTGGTGCCGGGCGCCACGGTGGCACGATCGTCGCCGCCGGCACGCCTGCCGAGGTCTGCGCCAACCCGGCCTCGGCGACCGGCCAATGGCTGCTCGGCCAGCGCCGCATGAGCCGGCCGCCGCAGCGCCGGCCGGGTTCGGGCGAGTGGCTGGCGGTGCGCGGCGCCACGCTGCACAACCTGCGCGAGCTCGACGTCGACGTGCCGCTCGGTTGCCTCGTCGCGGTGACCGGGGTGTCGGGTTCGGGCAAGTCGACGCTCGTGCATCGGGTGCTGGTACCGGCCTTGCAGCGGCAGCTGCAAGGTGGCAACGGTCCGGCCCCGGCGTGCCGGCAGGTGCTCGGCATCGAACAACTCGACAAGATCGTCGAGATCGACCAGGCACCGATCGGTCGCACGCCGCGCAGCAACCCGGCGACCTACACGGCGGTCTGGGACCACGTGCGCGACCTGTTCGCGCAGTTGCCGGAGGCGAAGCTGCGCCAGTACGAGAAGGGCCGGTTCTCGTTCAACGTCGCCGGCGGCCGCTGCGAAGCGTGTGCGGGGGCCGGCGTGACGCTGCTGGAGATGAACTTCCTGGCCCCGGTCGAAGTGGTCTGCGACGACTGCGGCGGAGCGCGCTTCCACGCCGAGACGCTCGAGGTGCGCTACCGCGAGCGCAGCGTGCACGACGTGCTCGAGATGACCATCGACGAGGCGGCGGCGTTCTTCGTCGACCACCCCAAGATCGTCCGGGGACTGCGCGCGCTGCAGGAGGTCGGGCTCGGCTACCTGAAGCTCGGCCAGCCGTCGACGACGCTGTCGGGTGGCGAGGCGCAGCGCGTCAAGCTGGCCACCGAACTGCAGCGGCCGGCCACCGGCCGGACGTTCTACGTGCTCGACGAGCCGCCCACGGGCCTGCACTTCGAGGACGTCGAGCGGCTGCTGCAGGCGTTGCACCGGCTGGTCGACCAGGGCAACTCGGTGTTGGTGATCGAACACAACCTCGACGTGGTCGGGGCGGCCGACTGGCTGCTCGACCTCGGCCCCGAGGGTGGGGCGGGGGGCGGCCAGCTGGTCGCAACGGGCACCCCCGAAGCCGTTGCGAAGGTGCCGGGCTCGCACACCGGCATCGCGTTGGCGGCCCTCGGCTTCGCCGGCAAACGGCGCCTCGAGCAGCGCCCCAAGCCGCTGGGGCCGCGCCGCAGCCAGACGGTCGGCAGGCCGACGCACATCGCCGTGCGCGGCGCTCGGACCCACAACCTGGCCGGGGTCGACGTCGACGTGCCGCTCGGCACGTTCACGGTCGTCACCGGGCCATCCGGTTCGGGCAAGTCGAGCCTGGCGTTCGACACGATCTTCCAGGAGGGCCAGCGACGCTTCCTGGAGAGCATGTCGACCTACGCGCGGCGGTTCCTCGGCCGCATGGACCGGGCGCCCGTCGAACGGCTCGACGGGCTCGGCCCGGCGATCGCGATCGACCAGAAGCGCACCGAGCGCCGCCCGCGCTCGACGGTCGCGACGCCCCCCGAGAAACACCACTACCTGCGCCTCCTCTACGCCCGGGTCGGCCGCGCCCACTGCCCGACGCACGGCCAGGAACTGCAACCCTGGTCGCCGAGCCGCGCCGCGAAGCTGCTGGTCGCCGAGTGGCCCGGTCGGCGCGTGTTGGTGTTGGCGCCGCTCGCCATCGCGGTCGCCGCCGACGCCAAGGCGGCCGATCGGCTGCTGTGGTGCGAGGCGCTGCGGGTCGAGTGGCTGCAGGCCGGGTTCGCCCGGGCCCTGGCCGACGGCCAGGAATGGCGACTCGAGCAACCGTGGGCCGGCGAGGCGCCGCGCGAGTTGTTCCTGGTCGTCGACCGCACCCGGCTCGACGAGCGCGCCCGGCTCGCCGACGCGATCGAGCAGGCGCAGGCGGCGGCGCACCGCCACGGTGCCCCGGCGGCGGCGGTGGTGCAGTTCGCCGACGCGGACGATCCGGCGCGCGCGGCGGCCGAACGGCACTGGTTCCGCGCCGACGGCGGCTGCCATCTCTGCGACTACCTGCCGCCGCGCGACCTCCAGCCGCGCTGGTTCTCGTTCAACCACCACAGTGGCGCGTGTGCGCAGTGCCTCGGTCTCGGCCAGGTGGCCGTGTGCCCCGAGGACCTGCTCGTCAACCATCCCGACCTGCCGGTGTTCGGCGGTGCGATCGCGCACCAGGGGGCGGCGTTCACGTTCCTGACCGCGAAGGACGGCTACTACGCCGAAGTGGCCAAGGTGGTCGCCGCCCGGCACCGCTTCGACCTCGACAAGCCGTGGCGCAAGCAGCCGCCGCGGGTCCGGGAGCTGCTGCTGCGTGGCTGCGGTGACGAACGCTTCGAGGTGGTGTTCACCAAGGTCGAAGAAGGCCGGCGCCGCGAATGGCGCATGGCGGTGGCCTGGAAAGGGCTGGCGCGACAGGTCGAGGAGTGGTTCCTGGGCAAGGACGGCGACGAACGCAGCGGCGACGAACGCTTCGGCGCGGTGATGCGCACCGCGCCGTGCGCGAGCTGTGCCGGCGAACGCCTGCAGCCCGGGCCGCGGGCGGTGCGGGTCGGCGGAGTGCGCCTGCCCGAGGTGCTCGGCCAGACCGTCGCCGCGGCCCTGGCGACCCTCGCTGGGTTGCGGCTCGATGCGACCCAGCAGCGCATCGCCGCCGACGTGTTGCAGGAACTGCGCCACCGGCTCGGCTTCCTGCGCGACACGGGGCTTGGCTACCTGACGCTGGACCGTTCGGCGGCGACGCTGTCGGGCGGCGAGGCGCAGCGCATCCGGCTCGCGACCCAACTCGGCAACAAGCTGGTCGGCGTCCTGTACGTGCTCGACGAACCGACCGTCGGCCTGCATCCGCGCGACACCGAGCGGCTGTTGCGGACCCTGCTCGAGCTGCGCGACCTGGGCAACACCGTGCTCGCCGTCGAGCACGACGAAGTGATGATCCGCGCCGCCGACTGCGTCGTCGACATGGGCCCAGGGGCCGGTCGGCGCGGTGGCAAGGTGGTCGCCTGCGGCACGCCGGCCGAGGTCGCGGCCGGTCCCTCGCTGACCGGACAATGGTTGCGGGGCGAGCTGCCGATGGCCGAACGGGCCGCCCCGCGTGCGCCGCTCGGCCACGTGCGCCTGCGCGGCGTGACGCGCCACAACCTGCAGGACGTCGACGTCGACGTGCCGCTCGGCTGCATGGTCGCGGTGACCGGGGTGTCGGGTTCGGGCAAGTCGACGCTGGTCATGGAAGCGTTGGTGCCGGCCCTGGCGGCACACACCGCCGAGATCGTCTGGTATGGCGACGTGCCGCGCGGCTTCCAGCTGGTGGTCGTCGACCAGAATGCGATCGGCAGCTCGCCGGCGAGCAACCCGGCGACCTACACCGGCCTGTTCGCCCCGGTGCGGGCCTTGTTCGCGCAGACGCCGCTGGCGCGCCAGAAGGGGTTCACGCCGGGGCGCTTCTCGTTCCACGTCGCCGACGGCCGTTGTGCCCACTGCGAAGGCAAGGGCCAGCTGCAGGTCGAGATGCACTTCCTCGCCGACGTCTGGGTCACCTGTGAGGTCTGCAAGGGCAAACGCTACAACCGCGAGACCCTCAAGGTCGAGTACCGCGGCCGCAACATCGCCGACGTGCTGGCGATGGAGGTCGACGAGGCGTTGGCGTTCTTCGCCAACCACAAGCAGATCGCCCGGCCGTTGCAACTGTTGCACGACGTCGGCCTCGGCTACCTGCAGCTCGGCCAACCGGCGAACACGTTCTCCGGCGGCGAAGCGCAGCGCATCAAGCTGTGCGCCGAACTGGCGCGCCACCCCGGGGCGCACACGATCTACGTGCTCGACGAACCGACCACGGGCCTGCACGCCGACGACGTGCAGAAGCTGGTCGCGGTGCTCGGTCGCCTGTTGGCGCGCGGCGACTCGGTGGTGGTGGTCGAGCACCACCTCGACGTGATCGCCGCTGCCGACCGCGTCGTCGAGATGGGCCCCGAGGCCGGGGCGGCCGGCGGGCGCATCGTCGCGCAGGGCACACCAGCCGAGTTGCTCGCCGATCCGGCCAGCGTGACCGGCCGGTTCCTGGTCGGCAGGGTGGCAGCCGCCACGGCCAACCAGGCCCCGCCGGACGGCAGCCAGCCCCGCGCGCCGAAGCCAGGTCGACGCACCCGCGCACCACGACAGCGCACCGAGGGGGACGCATGATCGAACCGCCGTTGATCGTGCAGACCGACCGCACGGTGTTGCTCGAGACGTTGCACCCGCACTACGAGGCGGCGCGCGACCGCCTGGCGCGCTTCGCCGAGCTGGAGAAGTCGCCCGAATACGTGCACTTCTACCGCCTGACGCCGGTCAGCATCTGGAACGCAGCCGCCCTCGGTGAACGCTGCGACGACGTGCTCGGCTGGCTGGAGGCGAACGCGCGCTTCCCGATCGCCCCGCCGGTGCTCGCCCAGGTGCGCGAGTGGTTCCGTCGCTACGGGTTGTTGCGGCTCGTCGCGGGCCGCGGCGAGGACCTCGAACTGGTCTGCGACGAACCGGGACTGCTGGCCGAACTGGCCGCACGACCGGTGCTGCAGGACCTGCTGGCGGTCGGCGACGACGGGCGATGCCAGGTCGCGGCCGGGCTCCGCGGCGAACTCAAACAGGCGCTGGTCAAACTCGGCTATCCGGTCGACGACCGCGCCGGCTACCGGGCGGGCCACCACCTGTCGGTGCAGCTGCGCGACCCGACGACGAGCGGCGCGGCGTTCGCGCTGCGCGACTACCAGCGCGCCGCCGCCGACGCGTTCCATGCCGGCGGCAGCGACCGCGGCGGCTGCGGCGTCGTCGTGTTGCCGTGTGGTGCCGGCAAGACGGTGGTCGGCATCGCCGCCTTGCAGCTGCTGCAGTGCAACACGCTGATCCTGGCGCCGAACACCGTCGCGGTGCGGCAATGGGTGCGGGAGATCCTCGACAAGACCTCGCTCGCGGCCGACCAGGTCGGCGAATACTCCGGCGAGAAGAAGGAGATCCGGCCGATCACCGTCGCGACCTACCAGGTGCTCACCCACAAGAAGGGCAAACTCGAAGGCTTCACCCACCTCGACCTGTTCGACCGCGGCGACTTCGGCCTGGTCGTCTACGACGAGGTCCACCTGCTGCCAGCACCGGTGTTCCGCGCCACGGCGGGCATCCAGGCGCGGCGGCGGTTGGGACTGACGGCGACCCTGGTGCGCGAGGACGGGCGCGCCGACGAGGTGTTCTCGTTGATCGGTCCCAAACGCTACGAGGTGCCGTGGAAGCACCTCGAGGCGCGCGGGTTCCTGGCCGAAGCCCAATGCCACGAGGTGCGCGTGCCGATGGGCGAGGAGCGCGCCGCCCGCTACGCCGCCGCCAGTGCCCGCAGCCAGATCCGCATCGCCGCCGACAACGAGCGCAAGGACGACGTGGTCGGGGCGTTGCTGCGCCGCCACGCCGCCGACCGCGTGTTGGTGATCGGTCAGTACCTCGAGCAGTTGCAGCACCTGGCGACCCTGTTCCGCCTGCCGCTGGTGACCGGGCTGTTCATCATGGCCTGCAGCGCCTCGGTGATCG
>DAIMFJ010000116.1:0-13611 GCA_036724695.1 Planctomycetota bacterium | reverse complement strand
CCTGGCGCCAGCCGCAGGCGGTGGGGACAAGGACGAGGCCCTGCGCCAGCTGCGGCAGGTCCTGGTCGAGAGCGGCCGCGGCGACCGCGGCACCGAGGTCGGGGGCGCTCGCATCGGGTCGGCCGAAGGCGACGTTCGCGGCGACCGTGTCGCTGAACAGGAACGGCTCCTGCGCTGCGTACGCGAACAGACCGCGCAGCGCCGTCGGCTGCAGGTCGACGACGTCGTGGCCGTCGACGAACAGCTGGCCGCGCTCGGGCTCGTAGAAGCCGAGCAGCAGCGCCAGCAGCGTCGACTTGCCGCCGCCGACCGGACCGATCAGCCCGAGCTTCTGCCCCGGGGCCAGCACGAACGACACGTCGCGCAGTGCGGGTGCAGCGGCGCCCGGATACGTGAACGTCAGCCCACGCGCCTCGAGGTGTCCGCGCAGCGGCGGATTGGCGCCGCTCGCCCGCTCCGGTGGCGTCGCCAGCAGTTCCTGGATGCGCTCGGCAGCGGCCAGCGCGCGCGGCATCGTCGCCAGGGTCCAGCCGAGGATCTCCAGCGGGAACGTCATCAGCGCCAGGTAGCCGGTGAACTGGAACAGCTCGCCGACCGACAGCGCGCCGTCGATCACCTCGAGGCCGCCGACCAACAGCACGCCGAACAAGACCAGCCCGCTGGTCGAATGCGACAGCGCGTTGACCAGCGACCGCAGCCGCACCAGCCGCAGGTTGGCGAGCAGGTAGCGGCGGTTGCGGGGCGCCATCGCCGCCCGTTCGCGTTCGACGCGGTCGAACTGCTGCACGACGCGGATCCCGGCGAAGTCCTCCTGCGCCTGCTGCGTCAGTTCGCCGATCGCCTCCTGGGCGGCCTTGCTCCAGCGGTGCAGGCGCGGCAGCAGGACCCGCATCGCGACGAACAGCACCGCGAACGCCGCGCAAGCACTCAGCGTCACCGGCACGTTCATGCCGGCCATCAGCCAGATGCCGGCCGGCAACAGGCACAGGGCGCTGCCGCCGTGCAGCAGCAGCGGCCCCATCACGAACCGCACCAGCTCGACGTCCTGCGTCAACCGGCTGGTGACGTCGCCGGTGCGCACCTTGTCGAACCACGGGATCGGCAGGCGCTGCAGGTGGGCGACCAGCTCGTCCTTGAGGTCGCGTTCGACGTGGCGCGACGCGTCGATCAGGGTCTTGCGGGACACGTAGCGCGCGCCGGCTTAGAGGATCGCCAGCCCGAGCAGCAGCCAGCAGGCCTGCGCCAGCTGCGCGGCGACGTCGCCGCCGGCGCGCCGTTCCTGCAACAGGTCGAGCGTGTCGCCGAGCAGGCGCGGCATCCACAGCGTCACCGCGGCATGCACCGGCACGAACAGCACCCCGGTCAGCACCAGCGCGCGGCGGCGGGCCAACAACTGCCAGGGGCGACGCAGGGCCGCGAGCTTCGCGCTGAGACGGGACACGTGGCCACAGCATGGGCCAGCGCGGCAGGTGTTGCAAACCTCGACACGTGCGGCGCCGGATCCCGCCGGGCGACGCCGGTGGCAGCGGTGCGTCCGCCCGCTGTCCAGGAACGGGACGGCGGCCGCGGATCGACACCACCTCGGGGCGGTCGGCTGCCGATAGCGACGACGATCTGTCCACGTCCAGCGATGGCCGGGAAGGAACCACGATGAACCAAGCACGCCATTCTCAGCAGTCGGGCTTCACCTTTCTCGAACTGGCGTTCGGGATGATGATCCTGGTGGTCGGCGCCGCGGTGCTCATCAACCACCTGATGGTCAACTACCTGGCGACGCGCAACGAACGCGACCGCGTGTTCGCGTACACCAAGGCCCAGGCGATCCTGTCCGAGATCCAGAGCCTCGTCGACCAGAGCGGCGACGACGCCACGGTCGACCTCGACACGCTCGACGACGGCATCGTCACGCGGCCGACGCTGTCGATCCAGACCGTCGACGGCACGTTGCCGATCGCGCCCGACCATGCGATCTCGGGCAATTTCCAGCGTGGTTCGCAGTGGGTCTGGTCGCGGCGCATCAGCGTGCAGCCGTTCGCCGGCATCGACAACCGCAACATGCGCTACGTGACCGTGCGCGTGTTCCGCCGCAACGGCGAAGGCGTCGAGCAACCGATGGCCGACCTGTCGGCGGTGGTCAACTCGGCGAGCGGCGCGTTCCCGACCACGCAGGTCTACGACCTCTACCTGATCGCCGTCGAGAACATCCCGGGCTGGTGGGTGCACATGGACTCGATGAAGCCGTTCGTCGAGTCGATGATCACCGACCTCGAGACGCGCAATCCCGGGCTCAGCTTCCGTACCCACTGGATCACCAAGGCCAGCTACGGCCGCAACCAGGCCTATCGTCCGTACTTCAACGAGGAGGTCGACAGCCTGGCGACGATCCCGGACGTCTACCACTACCCCGGCCTGATGCCGGCCGGCAATGCGTCGACGTTCTACTACATGCCCGACAACGTCGCGGCCCGCATCTCGGTCGACGGCGTCGAACGCAACGGCTACGACGCCGACCAGAACCCGCACCCGTACGCGCTCGCCGACTTCTTCAACCACGCGATGCGCTATCCGGACGAACTGCGCCTCTGGCAGCAGCGGGTCGCCGCGATCGAGGAGCGCGAGGAGGAGATCGCCGACGCGATCCGCAACGCGACGCCGGCGCCGGAGCCGCTGACCGACATGTCCAAGGCACCGACCCTGCGGTTGCTGCTGGAGGGCCTGTACAGCGACCCCGAGAGCTACCGCAACGCGATGGTGATCAACCTGCACGGCGAGCTGTTGCCGATGCCGGCCCTGCGCAACTACAGCGACGCGGCGCGCGATCCGCAGAGCTACCCGAACCTGCGCGTCGTCACCCACGCCGCCGAGTTGCGAACCCGTCGCGACGCGGGTTCGCCCGGGTCGAGCGACCCGCTGCAGTTCCGCATCTACGCGTACAACGACCACACCCCGACCTACACCGGCTCGCAATACGCGCCGATCCTGTTCGTCGACGTGGTCGGCCTGAACCTGCTCGACCCGGTCGCCCCCAACCAGCTGGCCAGCTGGGCGCGTCTGCAGTGCCTGCGCGGCGGCGTGCCGGTCGGTCTGCTCGGCGACACCGCGTACTACCCGTTCGCGAACGCGAAGTACTACTTCGACCCGTTGGTCGAGACCAACGAGATGCGCTACTGGGCGACCTACAACGTCCCGGGCGGTGGGCAGGCGCCGTTCACCCGCATCTACCTGTGGAACACGCCGGTGGTGGCACCGCCCGTCGGTGGTCGCGGTCTCGAGAACACCGAACGCGCGCAGCTGTACTGGATGCCGTACATCCCGAGTCCGGTCGAAGCGGCACGCGACTTCTCGACCAACCTGTACTCGATGGGCGTCGGTCCGAAGAACACCGCGCGTTGGACGCTCACGATCGATCCGGTGGTGTTCACCAACGGTTCGTTCGTCGACGTCGACAACAGCAGCTACCTGCCGAACGACGACGTCGTCGTCGAGGTGCGCACCCGCAACCTGTCGACGACCTACGCCTGGTGGGCCGACAGCCTCGAAGACGTGCCGATCACCGAACGTTCGCAGTTCCAGGGCGATCCGCGCCACGTGCCGTACAAGGACCTGTTCGCCGGCGATGCGGACTTCCCGGACGGCTACAACTGGTACCACGATGCGTTGAACAACGGCGGCGAGCTGGCGACCACGGACTTCCCGAGCATCAACGGCGCGCTGTTGCGCAACCGCTGGACCGGGCAGATGTCCTGCGACGTGCCGCGCTACATGGAGTTGTTGCGCAAGGGCCTGGTGCGCAGCAACGCCGTCTACACGACCCTGACCGGGTTCTCGTACTACTACCTCGGCGTCGGCAACGACATCGGCTACGACTCGGCGAACGGCTACCCGAACTCGATCCCGAGCGAGCTGACGCCGCACGGCGTGCCGGGTGGGACGGGCTACCTGAACTCGATCACGGACTCGCGCCGATTGGTGCGCGCCGCCGGTGCCGCCTACTGGTGGGGCAAGCCGTGGCTCGGTGAGCTCTACCCCGACACGGCCTACGCCGACTTCATGGGGCTCGACGCCTACGGCGCGTTGCGTGGCAACCTGGTCGCCGGCATCTCGACTGGGCAATTCTACCAGAACCCGGTCAACACCGTGTACGCCGGCAACACCGCCCGCCAGGCCTACGGCACGTCGATGCTGAACCACCACCAGCGCTGCTCGGACAGCGGCTGCACGACGTTCTTCAACATCGGCTCGACGTCGTCGACGTTCCGGCACTCGAGCACGACCTCGACCGGGGCGCTGACCACCGTCGGCAGCGAGATCGCCGCCAACTACAACATGCCGATGCCGACCTCGGCGACGGTCAGCCGACCGTTCACGCTGACCGGCGGCAGCATGTCGGCCGAACACTGGAACTACGCGCCGTACAACACGACGCGCTACACCGCCAGCCTGTACAACACCTACTACACCGCTTCGGGTGGCACCGGCTCGGGCGTCGTCAAGCTCGTCGACCCGGGTGGCACGGATGCCGCGTACGTGGTCGTCAACGGCCTCGACCGCACGATCGAGAACGGCACGTCGTTCATCGCCCGGTTCGCGGCGCTGTCGCTGGTGCACACGTTCTTCGACGCCGGTCGCACGACCAACACGCTGCGCATCCAGCAACTGCCGCGCGTCGAGATCCAGTCGCCGACCGAGATCACCGAACTGTTGGACCCGGCGACGATCGACGTGCAGTTCGGCGTCGACTGGGTGCGCTGGGACGGCTTGCCGTACACCTCGACCGGTTCGTTCGGCGAGGACGAGGCCGAGCTCGAGTACGTGCTCAGCTACTCGATCGACAACGGCACGACCTGGCGGCACATGGAGGACGACTCGCCGGCCGTGCCGTCGCAGCGTCCCGACAACGCGGCGTTGCTGCGCAGCGACAGCGGTGCGGGCGACGAGACGTTCGTCTGGCCGGTGCCGGCGGCGACGTTCCCGAGCGGCGGCTACCTGATCAACGTGGACTGCTACCGGCAAGGTGCCGAGCAGCACTTCGCCTGGCACCGGACCAAGATCTACATCCAACGATGAACGCCAAACCGACGCTGCGCGGCCGGTCCGCCGAGGCCGGGTTCAGCATGATCGAGGGCATCATCGCCGCCACGCTGTTGGCGACGATGGTGCTGGTCGTCACCAGCCTGGCCATCAACGGCGGCGAAGCGCAGGAGTATGCGCGCCGCCTGAATCGTTCGACCGAGATCACCCAGGATCTGGTCGACAAGATGCGCCTCGAGCTGCTGACCAGCGTGCGTGTCTACGGCACCGACACGATCGGTACCGACACGTTGGCACTGCTCGAGCTCGACGGTGCGCCACCGGTCCTCGGCGGTTCGCTGCTGCCGACGGTCTCGGCCGTCGACACGATCGACGTCGACACCGCGACGCGCATGTTGACGGGCAACAGCCTGTTCTTCGCGCGGCTGGCCTGGACCGACCGGTTCCGGTGCACGAGTGGCGAGGAGTACCTCGTCGACGTCTACCGCTGGGTCTACTACTACCTGACCCCCGAGGATGGTGGGCCGCAGCCAGGGCGTGCGATCGGCTTGAACCTCGTGCGCATCGAGAGCGAACCGCTGGTCGACGGCATCGCCATCGACCGCATCACGGTGGCGGCCGATCAGGAGGAAGTCCTCGAGCATCTCGCCCAGGGCACCGCCGACGTGACCGGGGCCGTGCGCGACCCGGCGACGGTGGTGTGGCTGCGCGACGGGTTGCCTGGCGCGACCGGCACGCTGCGCGAGATCGATCCCGACGACGGCACGATGAGCGACGCGCCGACCAGCCGGCCGAGTCCTTGGGCCGTGCTCCGGCGCACCCAGGACGTGCAGGGTCTGTTGTCCTACCGCCACCATTCGGTGGTGACCGAACATTCGACGACCCATCGCGCCTCGCAGTTCGGCCTCGCGACCACCGCCGGCACTGGCTTCCCGCACGGCTTCGAAGTGCAGGTCGTCGGCCCGAGCTCGGCTCGGCAAGTACTTATCCACATTGTGGTTGCGACGACCAATCGGCGCGGCTTGACGGCCTTCGCCGACCAGCAGGTGGTGCTCGACGTGCGCGACCTCTAGAGGTTGTTTGCGGTCGAGCGGATCTAGCGGCAAGGGTTGCGTTGGCGGCCGCGGCCGCGTATGGTTTTCGCCCCTCGATCGGCGACCCTACCCCGATCGCGCCACACCTCATGGAACAGAGCCTCCCCCAGGAGTTGGTCAAGCAAGTCGGCGGTTCGTTCCGCCTCACGGCACTCCTGCAGAAGCGCGTGCGCGAGTTGGTCCGCGGCCAGAAGCCGTTGTTCGAGACCCGCGAACGTAACTACATCAAGATCGCCAGCGAGGAATTGCGGCGCGGGCTGATCGAACTGGTGCCGGACGAAGAAGCCGGCCCGGCGAAGCTCGAGATCTGAGGCAAGCTCGAGGTCTGAGTCCAGGCCCAGCTGCGGGCCAACCACTGCGGGCCGACCTCTGCTGGCCAACCACTGCGGGCCGACCGCTACGGCCCGCACCCCCGACCGCCCTACGCGGTCGCCCGCCGCGCCAGCTCGATGCGTTCGATCGCGGCGAGCACTTCGGCGGGGCTGCGTGCGATCGCTTCCTGCCGCCGGCCGACGTGGAAGTACACGACCGGCTCGGCTTCGGCCGGCAGGCCGCTGCGGCCGAGCAGGACCGGGTCGCGGCGCGGGTCCAGCGTCTGCACGATCCGCGATGGCACGTACACCGACAGGGCGGCCCGCCGCAGGGCGGTCGTCGCCGCCGCGTCGCGGTCGCCGACGATCGTCACGAACAGGGGCTCGTAGAAGATCAGGTCGACCGCGCGGCCGTAGCTGGCCACGTAGTAACCGTACTCCTTGTAGCCATCCGCGAACGCATCGAGGGCCTTGACCGCCTCGGCGTGGAACTCGGGGCGCCGCGACAGGTAGCCGAGCCGCACCAACGACTCTGCCATCGTCGCGTTGTCGAGGATCGAACGGTTGCGGCGCGCCATCGGCCCGGGCTGGCTGGTGTTAGGAAGGATGTCGTAGAAGCCGCCGTGCGGGGCCTTGTGCCGCTCGATCGCCCGTTCAGCGATCGCTTCGGCCGGCAGCAGCAGGTCCGCGTCGCCGGTGTTCTGCGACGCGTCGATCAAGGCCCGGATCAGGTAGGCCTGGTCGACGAGCAGCCCGGGCAGGTGGTAGGTGCCGTCCCAGTAGTGGAACACGTCGCGGCCGTCGTACAGGTGGTCGACCAGGAACTGCAGCGTGCGGCTCGCGACGGCCGCCAGCTCGGGGCGCTCGAGCACCGCGGCGGCCTTCCACAGCGACGACGCGGCGATCGCGTTGGCATGGCAGTACACCGTGCGGTCGAGCGACGGCGCCTGCCGTTGCGCACGCGCGGCGCGATCGCCCTGGTAGTAGTCGCTGTCGGCGTCCTGGCTGCCGGCGAACGCGCCGGTCGCCGGATCGAGCATGCGGCCGAGCAGCCAGTCGACGATGCCGGCGGCGGCGCGCCGGTACAGCGGTTCGCCGAACACCTGGTAGGCCTCGAGGTAGGCACGCAGGACCAGCGCATTCTGGTCGAGCAGCTTCTCGTGGTTGGGGGTGTGCCAGTCGGCGGTCTTGCTGAACCGGAAGAAGCCGCCCTCGACGCGGTCCTGCATCGGGCTGTGCAGCATCGCGTCGAGCGTGCGCACGACGACTTCGCGCATGCGTTCGTCGCGGCGTTTGCTGACCTGCACGAGTGCGAAGTCGATCGCCTCCGGGTGCGGGAACTTGCTGCCTTCGCCGAACCCGCCGTGGCGGTGGTCGAGCTTCTCGTAGATCGCCAGCGCGATCTCGTCGACCATGTCGCGGCGCAAGCGTCCGGTCGGGGCGCGGCGGCCCGCCGCCGGGTCGCCGTGGTCGTCGTGCTGGGCCCAGAGGTCGCGCAGGCCGGCGCGGATCTGCTCCTTCTCGTGGCGCCACGCGGTGCGCACCCGTTCGAGCCGCGTGCGCAGGGCGTCGGCGGTCAGGAAGCCGTCGTGGGCCAGCAATTCGCCGTCCGGGGTCAGCCAGGCGATCGTCGGCCAGGCGCCGGTGCCGAAGCGCTGGTTGACGTCCGGACGCCGTTCGGCGTCGACCAGCACCGGCACGAAGCCGTCCCGCACCAGCGCGACCACCTGCGGGTCGGCGAAGGTGGTCTGCTGCAGCGTGCGGCAGTGCTGGCACCAGGGTGCGACCAGCAGCAGCAGGATCGGCCGATCGCTTTCGGCCGCTTGCCGAAGCGTCGCGGGGTCGAAGTGTTGCCAGCGGATCGTGTCGCTCATGACGCCAGAGGGGTGGTGGGGCAGCGGCGCTGCGACCCGCAAGCGTATCGTCGCGGCGGCGACGGTGGATGCGCCCGTCGCACCCGCCGGTCAGCGCGTCGGCTCGTCGTCGCCGTCGTCGGCTGGCGCCGCGTCGGGCACGGCCGTCGGCAGGATCGCGCCGAAGGCGCCGAGTTGCAGGTCGCTGAGGCCGACGCCGAGCGTCGGCTGGCGCCGTTCGGCGGGGGCCGTCGCCGACTTCGGAGCCGGCGTGAACGGCACGCGCGGCACGTCCGCCCACAACTCCTCGAGGCCGTAGTAGCTGCGCGCCTCCGGCTGGAACAGGTGCACGACGACGTCGTCGAAGTCGAGCAGGACCCAGTTCGAGGCCTCGGTCTCCAGGCCGCCGGTGTTGCGGCGGCGACGGCCGCGCAGGTCCTTGACCTCCTGGTCGATGGTGCGCGCGATCGCCTGCGCCTGGCGCGTGCTGCGCACCGTGGCGACGACGAAGACCTCGGCGATCACCAGCGGGCCGGAGACGTCGAGGATCGTGATGTCCTCGGCCTCCTGCTCGTCGAGGCGTTGCGCGATCTGCAACGCCAGCTGCACCGAGGCAGCGGCGGCAGGGTTGGAACCAGCGGCGGGGGCGGGACGGCGTTCGGGAAGCGGTGTGCTCAAAGGTCTCTCGGCGGCGCGTCGGCAGGACGCCCGCATGCCGGCAACGATACCTCGCGGCGGCGATTTGTAGAGGGGGGGGCCGGCGTTCGGCCCGAAAACGACGCGCCCCCGCACGGTTTCCCGGGCGGGGGCGACGATTCTTCACGTCGTCGGGGACGACGTTCGGCTCACTTGAACAGCGGCAGCGCGATCAGCGACGCGATCGTCATCAACTTCATCAGGATGTTGATCGACGGGCCGGCGGTGTCCTTGAACGGGTCGCCGACCGTGTCGCCGGTGACCGCCGCCTTGTGGGTGTCGCTGCCCTTGCCACCGAGGTGGCCGGCTTCGATGTACTTCTTGGCGTTGTCCCAGGCACCGCCGGCGTTGGCCATGAACAAGGCCATCATCACGCCGGCAGCGGTCGAGCCGGCCAGCAGGCCGCCGACGGCCGCCTTGCCGAACAGCATGCCGACGACGATCGGGGCCGCGACCGCCAGCACACCCGGGGCGATCATCTCGCGCAGGGCACCCTTGGTCGAGATCTCGACGCAGCGGGCGTAGTCGGCCTTGCCGCCGGTGCCGTCCTTGAGGCCGGGGATCTCGCGGAACTGGCGGCGCACTTCCTCGACCATCGCGTTGGCGGCCTTGCCGACCGCCTTCATCGCCATCGACGAGAACACGAACGGCAGCATCGCGCCGAGCAACAGGCCCATCACGACCTCGGCGCTGTCGAGCGTCAGCGAGAAGCCGGTCTCGTTGTTCGCCGCGGCGATGCGCATCGACTCGACCTTGTAGGCGCTGAACAGCGCCAGCGCGGTCAGCGCCGCCGAACCGATCGCGAAGCCCTTGCCGATCGCGGCGGTGGTGTTGCCGGTCGCGTCCAGCGAGTCGGTGCGCTTGCGCACTTCCGGCGGCTGGTGGCTCATCTCGGCGAGACCGCCGGCGTTGTCGGCGACCGGGCCGTAGGCGTCGACGCCGAGCGAGATGCCGAGCGTGCTCAGCATGCCGACCGCCGCGACGCAGATGCCGTACATGCCGGCCAGTTCGTTGCAGCTCCAGATCGCGATCGCCAGCAGCACGGTCGGGATCCAGGTCGACGCCATGCCGGTCGCCAGGCCGTAGATGATGTTGGTCGCCGCGCCGGTCTTCGACTGCTCGGCGATCATCTGGGCCGGCGCCATCTTCTCCGACGTGTAGTACTCGGTGACCTTGCCGATCACGACACCGACCACGAGGCCGATGACCACCGAGAAGTAGACGTTCCAGTACGGCACGACGTCGGCGGCGGCCGCGCCGATCGAGCGCAGCGGCGTCGGCTGCATGAGCACGGTGATCAGCGCAGCCCCGATCAGCAGCGCGAACGACGCGGCGACCAGGCCACTGAACAACGCGGACGACAGCTTGCTCTCGTCCTCCGCCTTGACCTTGAACATGCCGAGGTAGCTGGCCAGCACGCCGGTGCCCGACAGCACGATCGGGTAGGCGAGCAGGTTGGCGAGCAGGGCCTGGTCCCTCGCGCCGTCGGCGCCGAGCGGAACCAGCGAGAAGCCGATCACCGCGGTCGAGATGATCGCGCCGACGTAGCTCTCGAACAGGTCGGCACCCATGCCGGCCACGTCGCCGACGTTGTCGCCGACGTTGTCGGCGATCACCGCCGGGTTGCGCGGATCGTCCTCGGGGATGCCCGCTTCGACCTTGCCGACCAGGTCGCCGCCGACGTCGGCGGCCTTGGTGTAGATGCCGCCGCCGACGCGCGCGAACAGCGCGATCGAGCTCGCGCCGAAGCTGAAGCCCAGCACGTAGTTGACGAAGTTGTAGTCGGTCTCCTTGTAGACCATCATCAGCACGCAGATGCCGATCAGGCCGAGGCCGACGACGGTCATGCCCATCACCGTGCCCGACTTGAAGGCGATGTCGAGCGCGCCGCCGAGGCTGGTCTTCGCCGCCTGGGTGGTGCGCACCGCCGCGCGGGTGGCACAGTGCATGCCGAAGTAGCCAGCGCCGCCGGACGCGACGGCGCCGAGCAGGAACGCGATGGCGGTCTTCATGCCGAGGCCGTCACCGGACGACATGGCGAGCAGCACGAACACGACTGCGACGAAGATCGCGAGCCACTTGTATTCCGCGTGCAGGAAGGCGCGACCGCCTTCTTGGACGGCGCGAGCGATCTCCTGCATCTTCGCGTCGCCGGCGTCCTTCGCCATGATCTGCTTGAAGGCAGTCACGGCGTAGACGAGGCCGAATGCGGCGATGACCAGGGTCAGGGAGAGCCAGAAGTAGTAGGACATGACGGGTGTTTCGGGGTCGGCTCCGAAAAGGGGGGCGGCAGGATAGCCGCCAGGGTCGCGGGGGGGCAAGCGCAACCAGGCGGATGCGTGCGGATCGGTCGGTTGTGCTGCCGCCCGCTCAGCCGGCGGGGCCGCTGCCGTTCGGTGCGTCACCGTTTGCGGCCGACGGTCCGGTCGTACCGGGTGCCTCGCTGCGACCGGGTACCGCGACCGGATCGCTCGGCGCGATCGGCTGTTGCGGCTCGACGAACGTGTCGCGCGGGGCCTTCTGCTGGGCCTGGCGCCGGCGGCGGCGCCACAGCCAGATCCACAGCGCCACGACCACCAGGCCGCCGATCGAACCCCACAGCAGGCCACGTTCGACCCGCTGCACGGTCGCGACCATGCGCTCGATGTAGCTGGCCGAGTGGTAGCCGAGCCAGGTCAGCGTCGGCACGATCAGTACGATGCCCAGGCCGTCGTAGAACAAGAAACGCCGCCACGGCATCTTCATCGAGCCGGCCGTGAAGAACGCCACGACGCGCAGCCCGGCCAGGAATCGGGCGATGAAGATGACCATGTCCCCGCGTTTGCGGAACCACCGGTCGAACGACGCAAGTCGTTGCTTGGTAACGTAATAGCGCAGCCACTTGAGGCGTAGCAGGCGCACCCCGAAGACCCGCCCGAGCACGAACGGCAGGAGGTCCCCGACCAGGATCGCACCGCCGCACCAGGCCATCATCAGCGGCAGGCTGGTGTGGTCGGGGAACTTCGCGCAGACGTAGCCCGCCGCCAGCAGCACGATCTCCTCAGGCAGCGGGAACCCCATGCCGCACAGGAGGAAGACCAGCGCGACCCCGAGGTAGGGGTACTGGGCGATGGCGGCGACGATCTGTTCGAACATCGTCCGGCCTCAGCGCAGGTGGGGGAGCAGGGGGTGGAAGCGCTCGTCGGCGGCGAGTGCGGTGAGGTCGACGGTCAGGTCGCCGTCGAGGCGTCGCAGCGCTTCGGCGAGTCGTGCCCGCCATTCGGCGGCGAGTTCGGGCTCGTCGAGCGAGTCGCTGCGTTGCAGCGCGGTCGCCAGCACCGCGCGCGCGGCCGCGCTGCGGCCGGCGTCGAGCAGGCCGGCGGCCAGTACGGGCGCGAAGAACAGCCGCTGTTCGCGGACCACGCGGCTGCCGGCGAGGGCTTCGGCGATCGCCAGGTACTGGTCGGCGAGTGCGGCCGGGCCGCCGCGGTCGCGCAGTTCGGCGGCGAGGCCGGGTTCCTGGCCTTCAGCGACCAGCGGCAGCATCGACATCGACTGCAGGAGGCCGACTTCGCGGCGCCCAGCGGTGCGGCGGCAGCCGTCCAGGTAGGCAAGCGCGATGTCCAGGCGCTGGCGCGCCGCCGCCGCACGCGCCGCCGGCTCGGCCAGCGTGCGGTCGGCGTCCAGCGCATACCGGTACGCGAACACGGTGTGGCCGTCGGTCCAGGTCGGCAGCCAGTGCAGCAGCAGCTGGGCGCGGGCGAACACCTCGTTGGGGTCGCCGCGCCGCTGCGCTTCGTCGATCGCGCGCCACGCGAACGGCAGCACCGCGGGCCGCGCCAGCCAGGCGGCCACTTCGCGCACGTCGTCCGGCTGCGGAGCCAGCGTGCCCAGCCCCGCCAGCACGCCGGCGACACCCAGAGCCGCGCGCACGGGCGCGAGCATCATCGGGCGGGCCTCCGCAACAGCAGCATCCGCAGCATCATGGCCACCGCGGCCAGCGCAAGGAAGGGGCCGGCGGCCCGGAAACGGCGCTCGTCCAGCAGCCAGCGACCGCGCAGCAGGTCGTCGGTGGCCGGATCGAACGGGCCGATCGAGCCGATCGTGGTCACGAACAGGGTGGCCCCGGCGACCAATGCCACGGTCGGCAGCGCCGCGGCCGACCCGGCCAGCATCGCCAGGGCCAGGGCCAGCAGCAGGGGCACGGTGGCCAGCAGTACATACGCTGCAGCGTTCGCGAGTGCGGATCGCGGCGTGGCCTCGACGGCGACGACCGCCTCGGCATCCAACCACAGCGGCACGCTGCCGGCGGTCAGGTGCAGTTCGAGGGTCCGCATGGGGGTGCCCGGGGCGGGCACAACCAGCAACTGCAGGTCCTGTTCGAAACGGGCGGTCGCGAACGGCTGGCCGTCGGCCGAGAGCTGCAGTTCGCTCGGTACGAACGCGCCGCGCGGCGGCCCGGCGCGCGGGCGCAGGCGCAGTTCGCGCAGCGCGACCGGGGCCACGAAGGTCGCCACGACGCGGTCGCCGGGGTCGGTCAGCAAGGGTGGCGGGGCGCTGGGCAAGCTCGGGTAGAGCACCGCGTGGGCGGCCGGCGGCGCGCCGAGCCAGGGGGCGAGCAGGGCGACGGTCGGCAGGGCCAGCAGC
>DAIMFJ010000115.1:0-13695 GCA_036724695.1 Planctomycetota bacterium | reverse complement strand
CATTGGCCAACTGGCGGTGCCGACGTTGCCGGTCGGGGTGCCGTGCGTGCAGTTGGTCGCCGGCCAGCTGCACACCCTGGCCCGGTTCGCCAATGGTGAAGTCGTCGGCTGGGGGGATCGCAGTCTGGCATTGCCATTGGCGGGGCCCGGGTCCGGCAACCAGTGGCTCGACCACGCCGTCAACTGGACGCCCCACGCACTGTCGTCCAGTGGACAGGTCCTGGCCCTCGCGGGGGCTTCGATCGTGCCCTCATTGCCGCTGGGATTCACGTACACGGCGCTGTTGGAGGGTGGGAACCACCAGGTCGCGCTGCGCTCCGATGGTCGCGCCGTCGCTTGGGGTGACAACAACCAAGGCCAATGTGCGATCCCGCCGCTGCCGCCGGGCATGACGTATCTGGACGGATCGTTGTCGTTCGCCGGGACCGTGCTGCTGCGGTCGGATGGCATGGCCGTCGGGTGCGGGCAGTTCGCGACCGGCCTGCCGGTGCCGCCACCCGGCGTGCGGTTCGTGCAGGCCTCGGCGCACGACCAGGGCTTGATGCTGTTGCGCTCGGATGGCGAACTGTACGTGCAGGGCAGCACCAGCAACTCGACGCAGCGGCCGGCGTTGCCGGCCGGCGTGCAGTACACGGCGATCGCCCGCGCCCGCTATTACAATGCGGCGCTGCGTTCGGACGGACAGGTCGATCTCTGGGGCGCCACCTTCCAGGCACCGCTGCCGGCCTTGCCGTTCGGGGTGTACTACCTCGAGATCGACGCCGGCTACGACGAACTGGTCGCTCGGCGATCCGACGGCACGATCGTCGCTGCGGCTCCGCAGGCATCCGAACCGGTGTTGGCCGTGCCGCAGCCAGGGGCTGGCGAGTCGTTCGTGCAGGTCGAGACCAATCGGTATGGCACCGTGCGCGTCGGTCCGACCTGCACGTACATCGCCTTCGCGACGGGTTGCGCGGGCTCGCGCCCCGCCAGCCGCCTGGTGCCGACCGAGACGCCGCGGGTCGGCAAGACCCATGGCGTGCGCGTGTTCGACCTGCCGCTCGACGCGGCGATCCTGGTGTTCGGGCTGCAGCGCACGGCGCCGATCCCGCTCGACCCGTATGGCATGCCGGGCTGTACGCAGCACGTGCAGGTCGATGCGGCCGTCCTGCTGACCGGCCAGCACGGCAATGCGGTCAACTGGATGCACGTGCCGAACGATCTCGCGTTGCTCGGTGTGCAGTTCCACAATCAGGCGATCGTGCTCGACCCCTCGGCGAATCCTGCCGGAGCGGTCGTGTCGAACGCCGCGACCGGTGTGATCGGGAGGCAATGAGATGGACAGTCCGCAACGTGTGGCGATTCGTGGTCTCGGCGACTTGCTGGGTTGGGCCTTGCTCGGCTGGAGTTTCACGGCTGCCGCGATCGCGCAGACGGCTCCGGTCTGGCAGCCGGGCCTGCCGACGATGGGGCTCGGTGCCGCCGCGACGCGGGGTTGTGCGTGGGATCCGGACGGTCCGGGCCCCGCGACGCCGAGGATCGTGTTCGCAGGGGCGTTCCAGCATGCCGGCAACCTCCTGGCCGCTGGCATCGTCGCCTACGATCCGGCGACCGGGACGTTCTCGCCGTTGGGTGGTGGCGTGCCGGGAGGTGGTGCCGCGGTCGCCGCGTTGTTGCCGCTGCCGAACGGCGACCTGATCGTCGGGGGGGCCTTCTCGGCGATCGGCAACGTGACGGTGAATGGTGTGGCCCGGTGGGATGGCTCAGCCTGGTCACCGCTCGGCACGGGCCTCAGTGGGCGCGTGACCAGCCTGCTGGCGATGCCCAACGGGGACATCCTCGCCGGCCGGACCACCCCCTCGTCGACGCCACTGGTCCGCTGGGACGGTACGTCCTGGAATGCCGTGCCGGGCGCGCCGACCGGGGAGGTCGGCGGCCTTTGCCGGATGGCCAACGGCGACGTCGTGGTCTCCATCGCCTACCACCTGCATCGTTGGGACGGTGCGCAATGGACTCAGCTACCCAGCGATGCCAACAGCCGCGTGACGACCATGCTCGGCCATTCGAGCGGCGACCTGTACGTCGCGCGCGAGTACTCGACCCACAAATGGGACGGTACCCAGTGGACCAGCCTGAACTCGGGATTGTCCGGTTCGGTGTACTCGTTCCTCGAACGTGCCAATGGGCATGTGCTCGCAGGTGGGCGCCTTGCGCCGTTCTTCTCCGCGCCAGACGAGAACCTGATGGTCTGGAACGGTGCAGGTTGGTCACCGTTCGGCCCGCGGCCGTCGGCGGGGGTCCGGAGCATCGTCGCCGACGCAGCCGGCGACCTCTTCCTCGGCGGCGACTTCGAGTTCGTCGACGGCCGGCGCGTCGATCACGCCGCCCGGTGGACCGGTTCGGCGGCGCAGCCCCTGGCGCCGGGCATCGACGGCATCCTGCACACGGTCGTCCCCCTGCCAGGCGGCGGTTGGGTCGTCGGCGGGGAGTTCTCGACGATCGGCGGCGCCGCTTGCCGCAATGTCGCGATCTTCGCCGGCGGCCAATGGCAATCGCTCGGCAGCGGCTGCGATGGGCCGGTGCGGGCCCTCGCGGTGCGGCCGAACGGCGACATCGTCGCCGGCGGCGAGTTCCTGCATGCCGGTGGCACCCTCGCCCGCCGCATCGCGCGTTGGACCGGCAGCGCATGGCTCCCGCTCGGCAGTGGCAGCGATGCTGCCGTCACGGCCTTGACGAGCCTCCCGAACGGCGAGTTGCTGGTCGGCGGCGAGTTCGCGACGATCGGCGGAGTCGCCAGCCGCGGTATCGCCCGCTGGAACGGAGTGACGTTCCTGGGGCTTGCCGGCGGCGTCGACCACCGCGTCCTGGCCGTGTTGCCGCTGCGCGACGGCACGGTCGCCGTCGGCGGCGAGTTCGCGACCGCCGGTGGCGTGCCGGCTCGCAACGCGGCGCTCTGGGATGGGCAAGGTTGGACGGCCCTGGCCGCTGGTACGCGCTTCGTGGTGCGCAGTCTGGTGCAGCGGCCGAACGGGGACCTCGTCGCCGGTGGCACCGGGCTCAACCACGCGTCGCCGACCGATCGCCTCGCGCGGTGGGACGGCACCGCGTGGAGTGCGGTCGGCAGTGGTGCCAATGCGTCGGTGCTCGGGTTGGCGAACCTGCCCGGTGGTGACCTCGTCGCGGTCGGCGAGTTCACCGCCCCTGGCAATCGCCTGGCGCGCTGGAATGGCTCGTCGTGGTCGAGCCTGGGCGACCTCGACGCAACCGGCCGCGCGCTCGCCGTGACCGCGGCTGGCGAGCTGTTCGTCGCTGGTGAGTTCACGATGGTGGCAGATCGCGTGTCGGCGCGCCTGGCCCGCGCGGTTGCCGCCGCGCCCGCCACCGCCACGAACGCCGGCGCCGGCTGCCCGGCGAGCAGTGGGGCCCTGCCGTTCGCGGCGACCAGCCTGCCGTGGCTCGCCGGCCCGTGTGAATTGGCCTGTGGCAATGTCCCCATGCATGCGTTGGCCGCGCTCGTCGTCGGTACCGCGGTCACCGCCCAGCCGCTTGCGGCCTTCGATCCGGCCGCCGCTCCGGCCTGCACGTTGTACCCCTCGCCCGAAGTCCTGTTGCTGGCGCTGCCGGCTGCCGGCTCTGCCCAGTGGGGGTTTGCGGTGCCGGCCGATCCTGCCTTCGTCGGTGTGACGTTCGTCGCGCAGACCCTGGTCGCCGAGTTCGGCGCCGGCGCCCTGCAGACCTTGTCCGCCTCGAATGCCCTCACCCTGTCCCTCGGTGCCTTCTGAGACCTGTCATGACCAATTCCACCACGATCGTAGCGCTCGCGTTGTCCGTGTTCGCCGGCGCCGTGCTGCGCGCACAGTGTTCTCTCGAGGCGGCGGCCGGTGCGGTTGCGCCCGGCCCCAACCATGCGACCGGATTCTTCACGTCGGTGCTCTGGGATCCCGACGGCAACGGGCCGCGCAGTGAGGTCCTGGTGCTCGGTGGATCGTTCACGCTGCCGAGTGTCGGCGCGACGAACCTTGTCCAATACGACCTCGGCACGCGACGCTGGCACGCTTTCCCGGCAGCGCCGGACCAGACCGTCCAGAGCCTTTGTGTGGACGCCCAGGGCGACCTGCTGGTCGGCGGGAACTTCACCCAGATCGGCAACCTGCCGTTGGCAGGACTCGCCCGCTTCGACGGACAGTCCTGGAGCAGCGTCGCCAATGGCATGCCATCGGCGGGGGGCCGGGTGCTGGCGATGCAGATCGTCCAGGGCGACCTGTACGTCGGCGGCGTGTTCACGACCTTCGGCGGGGTCGCCGCCAACGGCCTCGCCCGCTGGGACGGCAGCACCTGGCAAGCGTGCGGCGCGTTCGCCGGCGAGGTCCGTGCGATGGCATGGCGGGTCGGTGGCGGCCTGGTCGTCGGCGGCGCGTTCCCGGCGATCGGGCAGCCGGGTTTCGCCAACATCGCCGAGTTCGACGGCGCGGCGTGGCGGCACTACGGATCGGGACTCGGCAACAATTATGCTTACACGCAGGCCTTGGCGGCCTTGCCGAACGGCGACGTGGTGGCATCCGGTTTCTTCAATCTCGCCGGTGGCGTCGCCTGCAATCGCATCGCTCGCTGGAACGGCACCGCATGGTCGGCGATGGATCTGGCGTTCGACGGTCCGGGCAGTGCCATGCTGGTGCTTGCCAATGGCGACCTGCTGACGCCGGTGATGACGGCCAGTCAGGTGCCGGTCCTCGGCATCGGGCGCTGGACCGGCAGCCAGTGGGTTTCGCACGCCCCGGGCATCGGCATGGCGTCGCATCTCCGCCAGCTGCCCGACGGGCGCCTGTTCGCCCTTGGTTCTCTCGACACGCAAGGTGGCGCTCGCGTGCGCAGCGCGGCGATCTGGGACGGCTCGACCTGGCAGGCCCTCGGCGAGGGCTTCGACGCGGCGGTGACCGGCATCGCGGCGATGCCGCAAGGCGATGTCGTCGTCTGGGGGCCTTTCGGCTCCGCCGGCGGGCAGTCGATTTCCCGGATCGCGCGGTGGAACGGCCAGCGCTGGTGGTCGATGCACAGCACCGCGGCGCCCGTGCCATGGACCGGCGTGGCGACGTGCAGCACGTTCGACGCGCTGGGACGCCTCTGGGTGGCAGGCAATGCGAACAGCACAGGTGCTGGCTCGCAGAGCAGCCTTGGCATCTGGACCGGTGCCGGTTGGCAGACGTTCGGCATCGCGATCGGTGGCATCACCTCCATCCTCCTCCCACCCGATCAGGTGCCGATCCTCGGGTGCGCAACCTACCCCGGCTACGGCCACTCGATCGTGCGTTGGAACGGGGTGAACTGGCAACGCATCGGCAATGGCCTCGACGGTCCGGTCCGCACGCTGCTGCTGCGCCGCAACGGCGACCTGATCGCCGGCGGCGAGTTCCTCAATTCCGGGACCACCCCGATGTCGCGCATCGCGCGCTGGGACGGCACCACCTGGTCGCCGCTCGGCACCGGTGTCGACGGGCCCGTGCGTGCGCTCGCCGAACTGCCCAACGGCGACCTCGTCGCCGCCGGTGACTTCATCACCGATGGGCTGAACCCACTGAACCTGGTCGCTCGTTGGGACGGCACGACCTGGCACATGCTCGGCACCGGGCTCGCCGGCGATCCAGGGGTTTCGGCGCGGGCGCTGCTGGTCCTGCCGGACGGCGACCTGTTGGTCGGCGGCTCGTTCCTGACGGCTGGTGGCCAACCAGCGCGCGGCCTCGCGCGCTGGAACGGCAGCCAATGGTCGGCGGTGGCCGGCGGTGTCGACGGTTCGGTGCACTCGCTCGCCCAGGCGGCCAGCGGCGAAGTGTACGTCGGCGGGGACTTCGGCACGGTCGGGGTCGTCGACTCGGCGCACTTCGCGCGGCTGGCGACGCCGTGTCCGGCCACGGCCCAGCGGGTCGGCGTGGCGTGTCCAGGCAGTGCGGGCCTCGTCGAACTCGAGGCCACCGCGCAACCCTGGATCGGTGGCATCTACCGCTCGACCTGCTATGGACTGCCCCCGCTGAGCATTGGCCTCGAACTGTACGGATTGGTGCCGGCGCAGACGTCGCTCGCCTCGCTGCACCCAGCCGGGATCGCCGGTTGCCTGTTGCTGACCCAGCCGACCGCGATCAGTTTGCGCTTGCCGACCAATGGCGCCGTCGAATCGTCGTTCACGCTGCCGCGCGAACCGCTGCTGGTCGGCGTGAACTTCTACCAGCAGGTGCTGGTCGGCGAACTGGGCACCGGTGGTGGTCTGTTGCGTTTGGCCGGGTCGAATGGGCTGACCTTGGTGATTGGCGCGTTGTGAGTTGGTCGACTCGGCGGAATGGAATCATCGGGAGCCATGTCACGCCGGAGGCTCCCGCCGGCTGACCGGATCACGATGGACACCGAGTCGACCGCCGCCGCCGCCCCGCGCCAGCCGGACCACCCGGCGCGCATCGGGCCGTACCGGTTGCTGCGGCCGCTCGGCGAGGGTGGCATGGGCATCGTGTACCTCGCCGAGCAGGACGAGCCGGTGCAGCGGCAGGTGGCGCTGAAGCTGGTCAAACTCGGCATGGACAGCCGGGCGATCGTCGCGCGCTTCGAGCAGGAGCGGCAGGCATTGGCCTGGATGCAGCACGACGGCATCGCCCGCGTCTACGATTGCGGCACCACCGAACGTGGGCAGCCGTACTTCGTCATGGAGCTGTGCGCTGGCGAGCCGCTCGACCGGCATGCCGACCGGCGCCGCCTCTCCGTGCGACAGCGCATCGAGTTGCTGCTGCAGGTCTGCGCGGCGGTCGAACACGCGCACCAGAAGGGTGTCGTGCACCGCGACCTGAAGCCCGGCAACGTGTTGGTCGCCGGCGATGGGCCGGACGCCCGCGTCAAGGTCATCGACTTCGGACTCGCCAAGTCGGTCGCCGGTGCCGACGGCCGGCTCGAGCTGCACACCGAGGTCGGTCAGGTGCTGGGCACGCCCGGCTACATGGCGCCCGAACAGGCCGGCGCGATCGATGCGCCGGTCGACACCCGCGCCGACATCTACGCTCTGGGGGTCGTGCTCTACAAGCTGCTGGTCGGGGCCCTGCCGTTCGCGCCGCGCGAACTCGGCGGTGGCGGACTCGCGGCGTTGGCGCGGTTGCTGCGCGAACGCGAACCGGCGCGGCCGAGCACGGCGTTCGGCCGGCTCGACGACCAGGCGGCGGTGGCGGCGGCGCGCGCGACGTCGACGACGAACCTGCTGCGGGTGCTGCGTTCGGATCTCGACTGGCTGGTCCACAAGGCCCTCGAACGCGACCCCGCACGCCGCTACGCGACGGTCGGCGCGTTCGCCGACGACCTGCGGCGGTTCCTGCGCAACGAGCCATTGCTCGCCGGGCCGCCGAGTTCGGTCTACCGGTTGCGCAAGCTGTTGCGGCGGCATCGTGGGCCCGTGTTGGCGATCTCGGCCGTGTTGGTCACGGCGGTGGGCGGTGCCTTCGTGGCCCTCGACCAGGCGCAAGAGGCGTCGCTGGCCCGCGGCGCGGCCGAGGCCAACGAACGGCAGGCCACCGAACTGGCCGCCGCCCTGCGCAGCAAGGTCGGCGACTACGACCAGCTCGCCGGGGTCGTGCTGCTGGCGCAGGCTCGCGAGGCGGCGGCGGCGCTGCATCCAGGTTGGCCCGCCCAGCTCGCAGCGCTCGAGCACTGGCGGCAACGCGTGGCGGCGCCGCTGTTGGCGATGCGACCGCAGCTGGCGGCCACCTTGCAGTCCCTCGCCGCCGAACGTCCGGACCTCGAGCCGGCGGCGCGGCAGTTCCTGGCCACCGCACTGGGTGGTTTGCGCGACGACCTGGAGCGCTTCGCTCGCGAGGACGTGCCGGCGGTCGCCCAGCGGGCGCGGTTCGCAGCGTCCGTCGGTGCGGCGTCTTGGCATGGCGAGGCAGCCGCGGCGCGCTGGCGGGCGGCGAACGCGGCGATCGCGGCGGCCGATGGGGTCACGGCAACTGCGGCGTATGCCGGGATCGCGATCGAGTTCACTGCCGAATCGGCGATGGGCCTGGTGCCGATCGGCATGAATCCGGTGACGAAGTTGTGGGAGTTCTACGACCTGCGCAGCGCGTGGCCCGGCGACGGCGATCCAGCGGACTTGCCGATCCCGACGCACCGTCCCGACGGCAGCATCGCCGTCGACGGCGCCACCGGCATCGTGTTCGTGTTGCTGCCGGGCGGATCCGTCGAGCTCGGGGCCCAGCGCGAAGACGAGCTGGCGCGGCGGTTCGATCCCCTGGCGCAGGACGACGAGACGCCGCATCGCGTCCAGGTGCTGCCGTTCCTGCTGGCGCGCCACGAACTGACCCAGGGCCAATGGGCGCGCCTGTGCAGCGAACAGCCGGCCGCCCAGCGACCGAGCCGCTACGCAGCCGGTGTCGAGGTCGCCGGCCGACGCATCACCGACGGGCATCCGGTCGAGCAGGTCGATTGGCACGCTGCGGCGCGGCTGCTGCAGCAGCACGGCATGGGGTTGCCGAGCGAGGCGAGGTGGGAATACGCGTGCCGGGCGGGCAGTGATGCACCGTGGGGCATGGGCGACGCCCCGGAACACTTGCACGGTCATGCCAACGTTCTCGATGCCCTGGGTGCGCGCGCGGTGCCCGACTGGGGCCAGGGCGAGGCGTTCGACGACGGCCACATCGTGCACGCGCCGGTCGGTTCGTTCGCGCCGAACGCGTTCGGTCTGTACGACATGCACGGCAACGTGTTCGAATGGTGCGACGACGTCTACGGTCCGTACGGTGCCAACGCGCGCGCCGACGGCGATCGCGTCAACCGCGGCGGCAGCTTCGACAATCCGGCGGCGCTGGCGCGCTGCAGCGATCGCAGCGGCACGCCGCCGGCGGGTCGCGACGGGTCGCTGGGGATCCGGGCGGCACGGCTGCTGGGACCGCGCTGAGCGCCGCGGCGCACGGCCGGCGGCAGCCGGCGACTTGGGAGGGCAGCGGCGTCGCGAAGTCAGGCGCTGCAGGGAGCGTCCTGCGGAGCGGGCGGCTTTGATGCCCGACCTGAGAGTGTTTGCCGAGCGCTCGGAGCCTGAGGGAGAATCCCCTCGTAGGCTGTGTGCGGCCGCGAAGGCGGCCGGCAATCGGCAATCGGCAATCCGAGAGGCCATATGACGACCTTCCCGCGACCTCTCGGCATTGCCTGCGGCCGCAACCAACGGTTGCGTCGCCGCCGACGCGAAGCCCCGAAGGAGCCGCCGGGCGCCGCCTTGCCTGGATCCCCTTCTTCTGCTTCGCAACCCGCGAGTCGGCGCGCGACACGAAGCAACGCGGAACCGGTGGATCAGCCGGTCGGGGCATCGCCTGCGTCGCCGACCTTGCGGCGGCGCAACGCGAAGAACGCCCCGATCGCGCCGACCACGCTCATCCCGACGCCGATCGGCAGCATCGACCGCTCGTCCTTGGAGCCGTCGACGACGATCGCAACCGACGGGTCGGTCGGGTCGTACCGGACCGTGCACTGGTCCATGACGATCATGTCGTCTTTGACCACCCGTTCGGCGAAGTCCTTGGTGACCGTGAACGCCTGTTGGCGAGGAGTGCCGCCCTCGGGAGTGAAGCCGACGGTGAATTCATAGGTCTGCCGGCCGCGCCGGCCGCGACTGACCGAGCCTTCCTCGATGACGCCGCTGGTGGTCTTGCCGTTGGCTTCGAGGCGCGACCAGACCTGCTGGGATTGCCATCCTGACCAGGCGAGAGCTCCGCCCCCGACCACCAGACCTACGAACACCCATTTCAATCTGCCAAGCATGGTGCGCAGCGTAGCCGACAGCGGTGGTATGACAAGGTCGGCGGCTCCCGGTGGTCCTGGGCGCCGGCCCACCGCCCCGGGGCGATACCGTGCGCGGCGTTCCGACTTCCGATTCCCGCTTCGGGCTGCTGCCAGGATTCGGTGCAGGCATCGCTGTCGCAACGGGTGTGCAGCCCGCGATGATTGCCCCGAATCGCCATTCCGGCGGGGCCTGCGAGGACAGCAGGAGCACCTGGCGCGCTGGCCGGCGGCAGCCGGCGCGTCGCTACTTGTGCTCGGCCGCGAACCGTTCCCAGAACTCGGCGACCTCGGCGTTCTGCAGTTGGACGACCATCGTGCGGTGTTTGCGCAACCCGTCGAGCGTGCCGCCGGCTGCCAGAGCCTCGGTGAACTGCGTGCGCGCCTGTTGGCGGTAGCGCTCGGCATCGCCGGTGGCTCCGGCGGTGGCGGCGACCGCGGCCGCGCGGATCAGCAGCGCACCTGCCAGCAGAGGTTCGGTCGGCGCCAGGGCTGGGTCGAGCAGGGCCTGCACCGCGGCGGCGACGCGAGCGTGGTCGGCGGCTGCGAGGGCCACGACCGCCACGGTCTCGGCCATCTTGCGCCGCACCCGTCGGTAGGTCGGATTGTCGGGCCGCTTCGCCAGGGCGCGGTCGACGGCGACCGTCGCCTCGTCCAGCAGCGGCAGGACCTCGGCGGCGGGCGTGCCGCTGTTCCACTGGCCGAGGGCGACGCCTTGCTGCGTCTGACACAAGCCCAGTGCGAACTCGTCGTTGTCGGGTGCCTCCCGAAGCAGGGCTGCGAACAGCTCGCGGGCCGCGGTTGCTTCCGCGAGGCTCTCGGCGGGGGCTTCGAGAACGCCGTTCGCGGCGGCCAGGTTGGCGCGGGCGTTGGCGAGTTCGCTGCGGCGTCGCTGGGAGTGCGGGAAGTCGGCGACCAGGGCGCTCGCGAGGGCCACACCTCGCACCAGCGAATCCCGCGACTCGACCATGCGGCCGGTGTACTGCAACGGCAGCGCCAGGCTGACGGCGTTCTGTGCCGCGTCGCCGCGAAGTTGCGCCTGCTCGGGACTGCGCGCCAACAGCCGATCCCACAGCGAGCGCGCTTCTGTGTGTCCGGCGATCGCGCGTTCGAGCAGGGCCATCCCGGTGGCGCGATCGCGGGTCTGGAGCGCCGATTGCATCAGCCAGATGGCGTGGCGGTCGAGGGTGCGGGCGTGCACCGGCTCGAGCACGGTTGCATCGGGATTCGCCGTCTGCCACGCGCCGAGCTCGGTCAGCGAGGTCTCGAGCAACTCCAGGGCCGCGGCCAAGTCGCCGCGATCCGCCGCGATCAGGCTCGCTTCGATGCGCGCGGTGCCCAGACCGACGGCGGTGTTGGCAGTAGCCGTCGGCCCGGCCAGCGGCAACCAGGCGGCGATCGCTGCCGACGCCGCACTGGCGGCTTCCGGAAGGTTGCCCAGCAGGCGGTTGGCCGTGGCGAGGCGCGCAGTCGCCCGGGCGACCTCGGCCGCGAGGGTCGGTGGGGCCGGTTGCAGGCTCTGGAGGGTGGTCAGTGCGACGGTGACCTGTTCCTTCGCCGCGGCGTAGTTGCCGAGCAGCGCGTGCACCTCGGCGCTGCGCAGTCGCACGCGCGCCGCTTCGTGTTGCAGGGCGGGATCGTCCGGGGATTCGGCGAGGAATTCCTCGTAGAAGCGCAGCGCCTCGTTCAGCAGCTCGCGGCGCACCGGTTCCATGCGCGGAATGTCGCGCAGCGATTCGTCGCCGACCTTGGTCAGCATCGTGTCGACGGCCGACTGCAACCGGTCGAAGTTCGTGCGGGCGCGCGTGGAAGCCCGATCGGCCGCGGACCTGGCCGACTCCAGCTCCTTGTTGAGCTGCAGCAACTGGTCGCGCTGGGCTTCGATGCGGCCGCGCGCCCGCGACTCCTGCACGGCGTACAGCGACGGTGCGATGGTGCACAGCAGCAGCGTGGCGACGGCTGCGGTGGCCAGGGCCGGGCGCCGCTGGCTCCAGCGGCGCAGCCGCAACCAGGGGCTGGCCTTGCGGGCCTCGATCGGCCGGTGCGCGAGCAGGTTGTCGAGGTCGTGCGCGAACTGCGAGGCGCTGGCGTAGCGCCGCGCCGGCTCGGGCTCGAGCGCGGTGGCGATCACGGTCTCGACGTCCCAGGAGACGGCGGGATTCAGGCTGGCCAGTTTCGGCCGGCTGGCGCTGCCGGCCAGTTCGCGCAGCCGCAGGGGATCGCTGTGTTGGTACGGGAGGCGCAGCGCCAGCAGTTCCCAGAGCGTCGCCCCGAGCGAGTAGACGTCGCCGCGGGCGTCGCGCGCATGGTCCGCGCCGGCCAGGACCTCGGGTGGCAGGTACGGCAGCGAACCGAGTGCCGAACCGGTCTTCGTGATGCGCTCGGCCTGGTCGGCGCCGGCCAGACCGAAATCGAGCAGCAGGACGCGGCCTGCGCGGGTGATCAACACGTTCGAGGGCTTGACGTCGCGATGCAGCACGCCGCGGCGGTGGGCATGTTCGAGAGCCTCGGCGATCTCGCGGCCGATCCGCAGCACGACCTCGGTCCATGTCGAACGGAACAGTGGCACCGTCGCCGCCGCCGGCACCTCGCCGAGGTGCGCGGCGATGGCGCGATCGAAATCGGCGCCGGTGAGTTCGCGAGGCCGCCGCTCGGCGAGTTGCTGGATCACGTCGGCCAGCGTGGCGCCGCGCACCAGTTCCATCGCGAAGTACGGCACGCCACCTTCGTTGCCGACGGCGTAGACCGGCACGATGCCGGGATGCTGCATGCGCGCCACCAGCTCGACCTCGCGCTGGAAGCGTTCGCGCGCGCCGGGGAAGTACAGCTGGTCCGGACGAATCAGCTTGAGTGCCACCTCGCGCTGCAGCGACTCCTGGCGGGCGCGGTAGACGATGCCCATGCCGCCGTGGCCGATCGGTTCGAGCAGACGGAAGTCGCCCAGCTGCTGCGGGTGGGCTTCGGTGCCTTCGGTCGGGTTCGACCCGAGCAGCCCCATGCTGCGCAACCAGGTCAGGTGTTGGCGAACTTTGTCGGCCTCGGGCGGGTGGTTGGCGAGCAGCGTGGCGAGAGCGGGTTCCCCGCCCGACTGCCAATGCTCCAGCGCCTCGCTGAGCAAGTCCTCGAAGTCGCCGTTGTCATCGGGTGGTGGGACGGGAGGCGGCATGGGGGGGCGGCGCAGCTGCAGCGCGCCGGGCAGGATACCCTGCAGCTCGAGGCCGGGCGTGGGGCCGCGCCCCCAAGTCCTGGATTTCCATTGTCCGGCACGTCGAGTGCCGCGAGCCTCCCGGCATGAACTCGACCAGGTGGCGCATGCTGTGCGGCTGGCTGTGGCTCGTCGGTCTCGGGGCCTGCGCGACCCCCTCCGCGGTGTCCCAGCCGTCGCCGAGCCATCGCGCCGACGTGCTGGCGCCGCGCGACCCGGCAGCGCCGGCGTCGTTCGCGGTGGCGCCCTACCTGTGGGCCGCGGGGCTTGCCGGCGACGTGCGCGCGGGTTCCGGCCCCGGATCCTCCGTTGCAGCGGACTTCGGCGATCTGCTCGAGAACCTCGAGGGTGGGGTGATGCTCGCGGGCGAGGCGTGGCTCGGTCGGGAATGGGGATTGCTCGCCGATGTCACCTGGATGGACCTTGCCGCAGAAGGCACCGGGCCACTCGGCAACGTCGCGGTGCGCGGCGAGACCGAGATGCTGCACGGCCAGGTCAGCGCGATGTGGCGACCCGAAGCCCAGGAACAGGTCGTGCTCGACTTCCTGGGTGGGGTGCGGATCCTCGATCTCGAGTCGGGGCTGCAGACCAACACGCTGAACGTGAGCGTCGGCGAGACCTTCCTCGACCCCGTGCTCGGCCTGCGGGCGACCGTGCCCCTGGGCGCGGGGTGGCAGATCGTCCCCCTCGTGGACGCCGGCGGTTTCGGGATCGGC
>DAIMFJ010000114.1:10475-13720 GCA_036724695.1 Planctomycetota bacterium | reverse complement strand
TTGCGCGGGCTGCAGACCGCGCGTGTTGACGCGCGGCGACGTGCCAGGGGTGTTGGTCACCGGCTGGGGCCGCGAAGTGGCCGGCTGGGGCCGCGAAGTTGCCGGCTGGGGCAGCGAAGTCACCGGCTGGGGCCGGGACCCCGGCGCAGGCTGCGGGCGCGACACCGGTGCGGGCTGGGGCCGCGATGCTGGTGCAGGCTGCGGCCGCGAAACGGGTGCAGGCTGCGGGCGCGATGCCGGCGCAGGTGCGGGCCGCGAGCTGGGAGCAGGTGCCGGCCGTACGCTTGGCGCGGGACTGGGGCGGACCGCCCCCGCGTCGGGCCGCTGGGCGAGCAGCGGGGAGCCTGCCAACAGACAGAGCAGGAACGGCAACGGCAGCTTCTTGGGGGTCATGGTCGGCTCGCGCAGGTACGGGGCCCCGGACTGCAACAAGAATACCGTCAGCGCGGGTTTCCTGCTGGCCGTTGCGCGGAAATGGCCGCCGGCTGGACAGCGTTCGCAAACGACTATTGCGAAATGACTTGCGGCAATATCTTTAGGCTCTCGGCACACCGGCGGCGCGGCCCAGCAGGCCGCCGGGGTGCCGGCGTTGTAGTGCTGGCGAGACACCCTGCGGTGGCAGCGAGCCGATCGTGGTAGGTTCGCGCGCCGCCGTGGCGGACGATGGTGGGCCGATGAAGTTCCTGGCCAAGCTGTTCTTCCGCGGCCTCGCTGCCCTGCTGCCGATGGTGCTGACCGGCTACACGCTGTACCTGGCGGTGGTCGCCGGCGAGCGACTGTTGCGGAACCTCGTGCTGCTGTTCGTGCCCGAAGCGAGCTACTGGCCCGGCATGGGCTTCCTGCTGTCGATCGCGCTGGTGATGGTGATCGGCCTGTTGATGTACTCGTGGGTCGTCCGGCGTCTCTACGGCGTGCTCACCGCGCTGCTCGAGCGCATCCCGGTCGTCAAGACGGTGTACGGCATGCTCGTCGACGTGGTGCGGTTGGTGTCGACCGAAGAGGATCGACCGTTCCGTCGCGTCGTCCTGGTTCGGCTCGACTCCGGACTCGAGCAGGTCGGCTTCGTGACCCGCGAGGACTGTGGCGATCTCGCCGAGTCCGGTGCGGACAAGGTCGCGGTCTACTTGCCGATGAGCTACCAGCTCGGCGGTTTCACGGTGGTGGTCGCCAAGGACCGCCTCCGTGACCTGCCGATGACCGTCGAGGAAGCGTTGCGGTTCTGCGTGACGGCGGGTGTGTCGGTGCAGGCGAGCTGACGCGGAAAACGTCGCGAAGGCGGGACAAGAATCCCTGCCGCCTTGCGCCAAGATGCGTAAGATCCGCGCCCCGCCATGCGACGATTCCCTGCACCGTTCGTTCCGTTCTTGGCCGTTGGCGCTGCCCTTTGCGCCCAGGCGTTGCTCGCGCAGGACGCGGCGCGCAGCCGGCCGTGGCCGTACTCGATGGACTACGGTCCCTACCTGATGACGACGTTCGAGGGCGGTGGGCGCACCGGCGACACGATGAAGGGCGTCGTCGTCGGGCTTGGCGACGCCGGTGCGGTGGCGTTCGACACCGAATTGCTGCGGCTCTCGGCGGCCTGGACCGACGGGTGGCTGCACCTGCGTGGCACCGCGTACGACGGCGCGCACGGCCCGATGGTGCGCATGCGCGGCCAGAAGGTCGCCGAGACGAACAACGCGCCCGGCTGGGCGAACGCTGGCTCGTTCGCGGATCCGCGGGCGATCCCGCACGGACCGCTGCCGCGCAGCTGGGGCCAGTACCAGGGCTTGCGGCTGGTCGGCGACCAGGTGGTCGTCGAGTACCGGGTCGGCGACATGGCGGTCCGCGAAGGCTACGGCATCGACCGCCAGCCGCGCATCGTCCTGCGCACCCTCGAGCTCGGGCCGAGCACGCAGGAACAGCGGATGGTGGTCGCCGACGGGCCGCAAGACAGCGACTCGCCGCCGCCACAGAGCCGCCTGGGTCTGCTGATCTGGAACGAAGAACCCGCCGATCGCGTCGAGTACGCCCAGACGACCGCCGCCTGGTCGACGCTGCCGATGGGTGGGCCGTCGAGCAAGGACTACCTGGATGCGAGCAGTGGCAAGGGCGCGACGATCGCGTTCGTGCCCGGTCTGGCGCGCGCGCACGGGCGCAAGGCGCCGGCCGAAGGGGTCGCCGATGCGCCCGAAGCGCTGCGGCTGCCGGTGCTGCACGACGGTGCCGGCAGTGCCAACGACGACGACTGGAACGGCAGCACCTGGTTCGACAAGCACAAGGTGAACGGTCGCGACAGCGATGCCGGCCGCTGGCTGGTCGACCTCAAGGACGTCGTCGACGTCTGGCGGATCAGCACGTACTCGTGGCACCAGGGCTACCGCAGCGTGCAGCAGTACGAGGTGTTCGGCAGCAACGCGAACGCCGCTCCCGACGCGCTCGCCAGGGATCCGGAGCGGGCCGGTTGGCAGAAGATCGCCAGCGTCGACACCGGGGAGCTCGGCCAGGGCGACAAGCACGCGGCTTCGATCGGCAACGGCAGCACGCTGGGTCGCTTCCGGCACCTGCTGTTCGCCGTGCGCAGCGGCGGCGCGTTCTTCAGCGAGGTCGACGTGTTCGCCGGGGACCGGCAGGCGCCGGTCGACGTCGACGGGCGGCCGGTCCGGATGCTGGCCTGCGCGTTGCGTGGCGAGCACCCGGCGACGCTCGAGGTCCAGGGTGGCCGCATCCTGTTGCGGGTGCCGCCGCACGAGCAACCGCTCCGCCTGCAGCTGGCGATGACCGCCGGCGACGAAGCCCATCTCGAAGCGGTGCTGCCGGCGTTGACCAGGAACGACCCGGTCGCGGCGTTGCCGACCGCGCCACGCGCGGCGCAGTGGGGCGAGCCGATCGTCACGCAGGGTTCGCTCGGTACCGGCGACGGACCGTTCGCGGTCGACACGATCACGATCCCGTTCGAGAACCGCTTCGGTTCGCGCATGCGCACCGGTGCGTTCGACTTCTTCCGCGACGGGCGCGCTGCGGTGTCGACGTGGAACGGCGACGTCTGGATCGTGTCGGGCATCGACGCGGACCTCGACCGCCTCGAATGGCGGCGCTTCGCGACCGGCTTGTTCGATCCGCTCGGCGTGCGCATCGTCGACGACGTGCTGTACGTGCACGGTCGCGACGGCATCACCCGGCTGCACGACACCGACGGCAACGGCGAAGCCGACTGGTACGAGTGCTTCAACAACATGGTGCAGATCACCCACGCGTTCCACGAG
>DAIMFJ010000114.1:4175-10465 GCA_036724695.1 Planctomycetota bacterium | reverse complement strand
ACGTCGCTCGCGTTCAACACGCCGTTCCTCACGACCGACCCCGACGGCAACTTCTACCTCAGCAAGGGTGCGCCGGTGAACCCGGGCGGGCGCGGCTTCATGAAGATCGTGCCGCACCACGGCACGATCCTGAAGGTCGCCAAGGACGGCAGCAGCATCGAGGCGATCGCCACCGGGCTGCGCGCTCCGAACGGCATCGGCGTGTCGGCCAGCGGCGTGTTCACGTCGGGCGACAACGAGGGCACGTTCATGCCGCGCTGCCGGCTGAACTGGTTCACGGCGCCCGGCTTCTACGCCGGCGTCAAGGACACCGCGCACCGTTCGCCGGCCCCCGAACAGCCGGACCTGCCGCTGTGCTGGATGCCGATGGAGGTCGACAACAGCAGCGGCGGCCAGGTGTGGGTCACCGGGGCCGGGTGGCGCGATCTCGACGGGCGGCTGCTGCACCTGTCGTACGGCACCTGCTCGACCTACCTGGTGCTGCCGGAGACCGTCGACGGCCAGATCCAGGGCGGTGTGGTGCGGCTGCCGGCGAACTTCTCGTCGAGCTGCATGCGCGGGCGGTTCGGGCCCGACGGCCAGTTGTACGTCGTCGGCTTGCAGGGTTGGCAGACCAGTGCGGCGCGCGAAGGTGGCTTCCACCGCGTGCGACGCACCGCGGCGCCGCTGAGCGTGCCGACCGCGCTGCGCACCTGCGACAAGGGCGTCTACCTGACCTTCACCGAAGCGCTCGATCCCGAGACCGCCGAGGACCCGGACAGCTACGGCGTCGAGGTCTGGAACTACCTGTACTCGCCGAACTACGGCTCGCCGGAGTTGTCGGTGCTGCAGCCCGACCGCAAGGTCGAGCAGGGCAAGCCGAACCGGGACGCACTGCGGGTCAGCGCGGCGAAGCTGTCGCCCGACGGCCGCACGGTCTTCCTGGCGATCGACGGCATGCGGCCGGTGCACCAGATGAAGGTCGGCTGGAACGTCGACACCAAGGCCGGTGCGACGTGGCAGGGCGAGCTGCACAACTCGATCCACAAGCTGGCCGCCGACCCCGGCTTCCCGACGGAGCGCTGACACGATGAAGGGTCTCTGGTTGGCGCCCGTGGCGCTGTGGGTGGCGGTCGGTGCGGCGGTCGATCTCGGCGCGGCGGGCTCCAGCACGTTGGGATCCAGCACGTTGGACTCCAGCACGTTGGACTCCAGCACGGCGGGATCCGGCACAGGTGCCGCGACGGTGTCGGACGTCGCCGCCGCCGACCTCGTGCGCGGTGCGAAGGTGACGTTCGTCAAGACCGGCAGCGATGCGACGAAGGTCAGCGTGCGTTCGCGTCTGCTGGCCCTGGCGGTCGAACGAGGCGAGACGCCCCATCCCGCACTGGCGCCGGGGCTGTTCGTGGCCCGCCATGAAGCGAAGATCGTGCTGCCGATGCGCGACCGCTACCGCTTCCGCGCCGACGGGCGCGGCTCGCTCGAACTGCGCGTCAACGGCGAGAAGGTGTTCGGCGGCACCTTGCGCGCCGGCAAGAGCCTCGAGACCGAGCAGCCGATCCGGCTGAAGAAGGGCGAGAACCTGCTCGAGGTCGACTTCGAGAGCGGTGGCTTCGGCGACGGCTCGTTCCGCCTGCTGTGGGCCGGCCCGAACTTCGCGTTCGAGCCGATCGCGCCCGAGCAGCTGCAGTGGGACGCCGCCGATGCCGACGTGCAGGCCGGCGAGCAGTTGCGCGCCGGCCAGCAGTTGTTCGCCGAACGTCGTTGTGCGCTGTGCCACGAGCCGCAGGCGCAGCGGGTCGGTGAGTCGGCCTACGTCGAGCTCGACCAGCGCGGGCCGGATCTCCGCCAGGTCGGTGCGCGGGCCAAAGCCGACTGGCTGGCGGCGTGGATCGCGGATCCGCGGCGTTTCCGCCCCGATGCGACGATGCCGCGCATGCACCTGCAGTCGGCGGCGGAGGCGCACGACATGGCCGCGTACCTGGCCACGCTCGGCGCACCGCTGCCGATGCCCGCGTTCACCGCGGAGCAGCGCGAACTCGGCCAGCGGCGCTTCCGCGAACTCGGCTGCGTGGCGTGCCACGTCGGCGTCGGCGACGGCCACGGCGACGCCAGCCTCGGCGAGCGCATCGACCTGTCGTTCGTGCCGCAGAAGTGGCACCCGAGCGGTCTCGTCGCCTACCTGCAGGACCCGCGCCGCCACCATGCGCACGTGCGCATGCCGGACTTCCACCTCAATCAGGCCGATGCGACGGCGTTGGCCGCCATGCTCCTCGCCGGCGAAGCGGTCGCCCTGCCCGCCAGCCGCGGCGACGTCGAACGGGGCCGACAGCTGGTGCAGCAGCGCGATTGCCTGGTCTGCCACAGCCTCGACGTGCCCGCGGCGCAGGAACGCGTCACCAAGCGGCTCGGCCACCTCGACGCGGCGGCCGGCTGCCTGGTCGACGAGCCCGGCAAGGCGGGCAAGGCCCCCGACCACGGCTTGTCGGACGAACAGCGCGCGGCCTTGCGGCGCTTCCTGCCACTCGGCGAGGCGGCGCCGTTCCGGCGTGCGCCGCTCGACTACGTGGCGCGGCATCGCACCGCCGAACGGTGCACGGCCTGCCACGGGCTCGACGGGGAACCGTCGACCTGGGCGCGGTGGGCAGGTGCTGCCTCGGCCACCACGCCGCTGCCGCACGAACAGGACCCGGTCGCGCAAGGCATCCCGGCGCTGTCGTGGCGCGGCGAGAAGTTGCAGCCGTCGTGGCTGCGCGGTTTCGTGCTCGGCGAGGAGAAGTCGCCGCGGCCGTGGCTGCACGCGCGCATGCCGGCGTTCCACCAGCACGGCGGCACGATCGTGCAGGGCCTGGTGCGCGAGCACGGCTACACACAGGACGAACCGCGGCCGCCGGCCAACGCGCAGATGGCGATCCACGGCGAGCGCCTGCTCGGCGTCGGCACCGGCTTTGGCTGCACGGCCTGCCATGCGCTCGGCGACCAACCGGCGGTGCAGGTGTTCGAGCGTGCGGGCATCGAACTGTTCACCGCGCGGCGCCGCCTGCGCCACGAGTACTACACGCGCTGGCTGGCCGATCCGCCGCGCATCGATCCCGACGCACGCATGCCGAAGTACGCCGACGACCAGGGCAAGACCGCGTTCGGCGACGTGCTCGGCGGCGACGCGAAGGCGCAGTTCGAGGCGATCTGGCAGTTCCTCGGCAGCCGGAGCCGCTGATGCCGGCGCGCGACGGAGCGAACGACGTCGGCGCGGCGTTGGCCCGGTTCGGTCTCGTCGCGACCGTGCAAGCCGACGGCGCGCTGTGTGTGGCCGCGGCGTCGGCGGCCTGGCTCGCGCAGGCGCTGCCAGCGCTCGGCGTGGCCTGTGCCGTCGCAGCAGACGGTGGCCTGCGGATCGCGCCGGTGGCCAGACCGACGCTGTTGGCGGCGGTGGCGACCGCGTTGCGGCCCGGCGCGGTGTTGCTGGACCTCGATGGTGTGCTGGCCGACATCGAACGGCGCATCGCGCTGGCACCGGTCGCGGCGGTCGCGGCCTTGGCGCAGCGGGTGCCACTCGGGGTCGTGACGACCTGTCCGCGCCGCCTCGCCGAGTCGGTGCTGGCTCGCCACGGCTTCGCGCCGTTCGTGCAGACCGTCGTCGGGGTCGAGGACGCCGCGCCGAAGCCGGATCCGGCCCCGGTGCGGCTGGCGATGCGACGCCTCGGGGCGGCGACCGCCTGGATGGTCGGCGACAACCCGAGCGACGTGTTGGCGGCGCGCGGGGCCGGCGTGTTGGCGTTGGCGATCGCCCCACACGGCCTTGGCGCGGCGAGCCATGCGGCGGCTCTGCGGGAGGCGGGCGTGGCCCGGTTGGTGCCGGATCTCGACGTGGTTGCGACCCTGTTGCCGCAGCCGGTCGGGCCGGTCAGCACCTGAGCGCGGGCAAGATGCCGATGGCACCGCGCCCACCTGGCGCGGCAGCACGGCGGGGCGGGATGCCAATGCGGGACGACGCAACCGCATGGGCTTGCCGGGTCAGGCAACGTGGGGTTCGCTTGTCCGCTTGCACCCCATGAACACTCCCTCGTTGCGTCCCTTGGTGCTGCTCGCGGTGTCGCTCGGCAGCTGCGCCGCGGTACCGGCCCAGAGCCTGCTCTGGTCGCTGCGACAACCGTCGAGTTCACCCGGCGGCCGCGCCTGGCACGCGATGGCCTACGACGGCGCGCGGCAGAACGTCGTGATGTTCGGTGGCTACCACGGCGGTGAGCCGACCGACACCTGGACGTGGGACGGCACGACCTGGACCAACCAACCGCAGGCGACGCTGCCGGGTCGCCGCTGGCATGCGATGGCCTACGACGCGGCGCGGCAACGCGTGGTGATGTACGGCGGCCAGTCGGCCGGCAACTACCCGACGCAGACGTTCTTGTGGGACGGCACGCAGTGGACGGCCGTGACCACGGCGAGCAACCCCGGCGTCGCGGCCAAACACGGCATGGCCTACGACGCGGCCAGGCAGCGGGTCGTGTTGTTCGGCGGCAACGTGTTCGCGAACCCGGTCTGGGAGTGGGACGGCACGACCTGGGTGTCGTTCCAGCCCGCGGTGGCCCCCGCGCCCCGCAACGAGAATGCGCTGGCCTACGATGCCGTGCGGCAGCGCACCGTGCTGTACGGTGGACAACTGGGCCCCAGCAGCAACTTCGCGTATGCCAACGACACATGGGAGTGGGACGGCAGTGCCTGGACCCAGGTGGTCACCGCGACGGTGCCGCCCGGCAACCGCTACCCGTGGGGGCAGATGGCGTTCGACGCGTCGCGCGGTGCCGTGGTGCTGCACAGTGGTGCCGCCACCCTGGCGGCGAACGACACCTGGGAGTTCGATGGCAGCGACTGGCGCCTTGCCGCGAGTGGCGGGGCGCTCGCCAACCGCGTTTCCGGGGCGATGGTCTACGACGACGCCCGCCAATCGCTGCTGTTCTTCGGCGGCACGTCGAGCCTGGCGCCGGGTGCCTACCTGAGCAGTACCTACACCTCGTACCTGCTGGCCACTGCGAACGTCTACGGGACGGGTTGCGGCGTGCCGAGCCTGGCCCTGACCCCCGAGCCGAACCTGCGGCCAGTGCTCGGTCAGAGTGCCCAGGTGGCGCTCGCCAACGTGCCCGGCCCGATCGTCGCGTTGGCGGCGGGGTGGAGCCGCACGGCCTGGGGCGGCGGGGCCCTGCCGTACTCCCTGACCCCGTTCGGCATGCCGAGCTGCGACCTGCTGCAGTCGGCGGAGTTCCTCGGCATCGGCGTCACGCCGACGGGACCGGGGACGGGTGCGGCGACGTTCGGGTTGCCGCTGATCCCGGCCCTGCTCGGCCAGCGCATGCACCTGCAGGCCTACGCGGTCGCCCCCGGCCAGAACCAGCTCGGCATCGTCGTCAGCAACGGCGTCGAGTGGCGGTTCGGTTCGCAGTGACCGGCGCCGCTCACTTCGCGCGCTGCTGGCGGTAGCGTTCGCGGTACTTGTCGGCCAGGTCGGTGTGTTTGTTGCGCAAGTCGATCTGTCGACCCTGCACGAACGCGGCGACCACCTTCGTGGTCAGCTCGAACGGGTGGCCGTCGGCGACGAACAGCGTCGCTTCCTTGCCGACCGTCAACGTGCCGAGCTGGTCGCCGACGCCGAGGATGCGCGCGGCGTCGCGGGTGATCGCCGCGAGGGCCTGTTCGCGGTCGAGGCCGAACGCAGCCGCCGTGGCGGCGTGGTAGGGCAGGTTGCGGTCGTTGCTGAAGTCCGAACCGGTGGCGATGCAGAACTCGATGCCGGCCGCGTGCAGGCGGGCCGGCAGCGTGAACGCCTCGTCGTAGTCGGCGTCCTCGCGGCCCGGCAACCGATGCACACCGTCGAGGATCACCGGCACGCGGCGCGCGACCAGCAGTTCGCGGCAGTGCAGCGCGCCGGTGCCACCGACGACCACCGCGCGCAGGTTGCGGCCGGTTGCCCACAGGACGGCACTGGTGATCTGTTCGGGCGCGTCGGCGAGCAGGAACACCGGCACTTCGCCGCGCAGGGCCGGCACCAGGGCGGCGTGGCGCACGTCGAGTGGTACGGTCGCGTCGGCGGCGCGGGCGTCGAGCCAGGCGCGTGCCCCGGCGAACAGCGCTTCGATGCGTTCGCGCGCGGCCTGGCTGGTGTCGCCGCCGCTGCCACCCGCCTCGCCGCGGCCGCGACGCATCCCCCCGCCACCGCCCAGACCAGGCCACGCCACCACGCCCCCCGCATCGGCGCGCACGGCGAGATCCAGGTTGGTCCAGCCGTCCCGGCGCAGCACGGACACGCGGCCGGGCAC
>DAIMFJ010000114.1:0-4165 GCA_036724695.1 Planctomycetota bacterium | reverse complement strand
AACCCCGACAGCACCGCGATCGGGATCGCGGTGCTGTCGGGGTTGACGGCGACCGCGGCCACGGCTTCGGGCGACAGCTCGCCGATCTCGTCGAGATCGACCGATTGCCGGACGGAGTTCCATTCGGCGAGGCCCAGCGTCGTGTGCACCGAGATCAACCCCGGGAACACCGACTTGCCGGCCAGCTCGAGCACGCGCGTGCCGGGTGGGACGTCGAACTTCGCATCGGCCGGGTGCACGGCGGCGATCCGGCCGTCGACCAGCAGCAAGGAGCCGCCGAGCACGACGCCGCGGTCGAGCGTGTGCAGTGCGGCGCCGCGCAGCAGGACCGGCGTGCGCTGGGGCGCGGCCTTGAGGGTCAGGTCCTGGGCGGGCACCAGGGCCGTGGCGGCGAGCAACACGGCACCGAGCGACAGCAGTTGCGGAGCGTTCATCGGCGTTCCTCCAGCGTATGGCTGCGGCAGCAGTAGTCTTCGGTGAGGTCTTCGGCGGCCCAGAACGCGTCGCGCGGATCGCCGCGGGACGCGCGGCGGCCAGCTGGCTCGTCGATCGCCTTCTGCAGCAGGCGTTGCCGTTCGGCGGCGATGCGGGTCCGCATCGCGCGGTCGGTGGCGAGGTCGAACAGGCGCCGGCCGTCGACCCAGGTCGCTTCACAGCGGGCGGCGTACGACAGCGGTTCGGCCGACCACAGGACGACGTCGGCGTCCTTGCCGACGGTCAGCGTGCCGGTGCGATGCTGGATGCCGAGTTGGAGTGCCGGATTCGCGGTGACGAAGCGCAGCGCTTCGGCCGCCGGCACGCCACCGTACTTGACGGCCTTGCCGGCCTCGGTGTTCAGCCGCCGCGCATGCTCGTTGCTGTCGCTGTTGATCGACACGTTGGCGCCGACCTCGAACAGGATCGCCGGGTTGTCCGGGATCGCGTCCTGGACCTCGAGTTTGTAGCCCCACCAGTCGGCGAACGACGACGCGCCGATCGCATGGGCGGCGATCGCGTCGGCGACCTTGTAGCCCTCGAGCACGTGCTGGAACGTGCCGATCCTGATCCCGTGTTCCTGGGCGATCGTGCACAGCATGAAGATCTCGTCCTGGCGGTACGAGTGGCAGTGGATGCGGCGCGTGCCGGCGAGGATCTCCGCGATCGCCTCGAGCTCGAGGTCGCGGCGCGGCGGCAGTTCGCGGGCGCGCGCCGCGGGGGCCAGGGCCGTGTAGCGCCGGTGCTCCCGCGCGTACGCATCGGCAGCGGCCAGCCGGTCGCGGATCAACGCCTCGACGCCCATGCGCGTGCTCGGGTAGCGGGTCCCGCCGCTGCCGTTGGCGCCGCGCGGGTTCTCGCCGAGCGCCCATTTCATGCCGGGGGCCGCGTCGTCGACCAGCATCGCCGCCGGGTCGGCGACGCCGTAGCGGATCTTGACGGTGGCGCTCTGGCCGCCGATCGCGTTCGCGGAGCCGTGCAGTTGGTTGACCGCGGTGACGCCGCCGGCCAGTTGGCGGTACCAGTTGACGTCGTCGGGGTCGATCACGTCCTGGATGCGGACCTCGGCGGTCACGGCTTGACCGCCTTCGTTCAAACCGCGCGAGATGCCGGTGTGCGAATGGCAGTCGATCAGCCCCGGCGTGACGTGCTTGCCGGTGGCGTCGAGCACGGCGGTGCCGGCCGGCAGCGGCCCGAGATCGGTGCTCGGACCGACGAACGCGATCTTGCCGTCGCGCAACAGCACGGCGCCGTCGACGATCGGGGCGCGGCCGTCGCAGGGCCAGAGCGTGGCGCCGCGGATCAGCACGTCCTCGGGTCGATCCGGGTAGCCGGCCGTGAAGCCCCCGAGGGGCGTCGGCAACGGCCCGGGATCCGGTGGTTCGTAGCGGCGTGGCTCCTTGCCGTTGCCGCGGCGGCCGTCCGGCTCCGCGCCAGTGGTGCTCTGGGTGCGCAGCCCGCGCATCACGAACGTCGAACCGTCGGTGCGGGTGCCGAGGCCGACCAGGGCGCCGTCCTCGAGATGGCAGCGCAGCCAGATCGCACCGCCGTTGCCGAGGGCGTCGTGCTGCAGGCGTGCCGTCAGGGTCGCCGGCTGCCGTTGCACGTCCTTGGCCTCGATGCGGACCTTGGCATCGCCTTCGCCGGCCAGTTCGACGGTGAGCTTGCCGCCGTCGATGGCCACGACCGGCGGAGCGCTCTGCGCCTGGCCCGGCCAGCCGCTCTGCCAACTCCAGCTGCCGTCGAGCCCGGCTTCGATCGTGTGCTTTGTGCCGCCGACCCAGACGGCGCGGATCGGCGCCTTGGCGTCGAACAGGTCACCGGCGACGGCGACGACGTTGGCGAGCTTGCCCGGTTCGAGGGTGCCGAGCTGGTCGGCGACGCCGAGCAGTTCGGCGGGCGTCGTCGTCAGTGCTGCCAGCGCTTGCTCCGGCGCGAGGCCGCAGGCGATCGTGCGCTCGAGGTTGGCTCGCGCCGTGCTGCGGTCGGTGTTGCGCACGGTCGTGAACGCGATCCGCAGCCCGGCCTGCGCGAGGCGACTGGCGTTGGTGGGGGCCTGTTCCCAGCTCAACAGCTGGCGCAGCGTCGTGCGTTCGGCGGCATCGAGGCTGGCGACGTCCGGCGCGTCGGGGAAGTGCAGCGGCACCACGATCGGCGCGCCCAGCGCGGCCAGCGCGGCGACGCGGCGGAATTCCAGGCCGCTGCCGACCACCACGGCGCGGCGTTCGAACTCGCGCGCGATGTGTTGCACGCGCAGCGCCTGCAGTTCGTCGCGGACGTCGAACCACAGCGGTTGGTCGTGCTGTCCGGCCAGTGCCGCCAGCGAGTGGGAGGCCGGCGGCAAGGTGCTCGGCCAGCCGCGCGCCGCGGCTGCGGTGACCGCGGCCCGGCGATACCAGGCACCGTCGGCGAGGGCCTGCCGCAGGACCGAGATCGCGCCCATCTCGCTGCTCGGGTGGCCGCCGCGCCCGGTCTGCAGACTCGCCACCGCGAAGCCACCGTTGCGCACCACGCGTGGGCGGGTGGTCTCGGTCGGTTCGTCGAGCAGCACGATGGCGCCGGTGCCCTTGACGATGCCGCCGGCCGGCGCGATGCCGACCGCCGCGTAGCCCAGCTTGCGCAGCGCGCTGCGTTCGGCCTCGGCCACGCCGGCACCGTCGAGGGCCCGGCGTTGTGGCATCACCATCGCATGCCAGTGCGCGTCGCCGGGGCCGGGCTCGAGGGCCGGCACGTCGACGACCACGAACGGGTCGACCAGGCCGGCGTAGAGCGTCAGCCCGCGGCAGTCGACGATCGTCGCACCCGCCGGTGGAGGCGACGTGTCGAGACTGACGATGCGGCCGTCGCGCGCCACCAGCGTCGCCTGCTCGATGCGCACGCCCGGCTTCTGGACCACCGTGCCGCCGGTCCAGGCGATCCAGCCGGGGTCGACGCGCCGCGGCCCGTTGGCGGGCGGTTCCTGGGCCGGCAACAGGGCGACGACGAACAGCGCGAACGACGCGGGGACGGCGCGTGGCATGGCGCGCAGCATACGCCGCGCGGGGCGGATGGCGAACCGCCGTCGGTGCTCGACCGTCTCAGCGGCGGGTGCTACCGAAACGTTGCAAGGTCGCGCGCAGGCGGGCCAGCGACAGCGGCTTGTGCAGGACCTCGTCCATGCCGGCGGCGAGGCAGCGGGCGCGATCCTCGGCCGTGGCGTTGGCGGTCAGGGCGACGATCGGCGTGCGCGCGGTGCCGGCTGCGGCCCGCAGGCGCCGTGCGGCGGCGACGCCGCCGAGCACCGGCATCTCCATGTCGAGCAGGATCAGGTCGAACGGTGCCTGCAGCGCGGTGGCGCAGGCTTGTTCGCCGTCGCCGACGACGTGGACCTGGTGGCCGTCCTTGCCCAGCACGCGCGTCAGCAGGTGTTGGTTCAGCGGGTCGTCCTCGGCGACGAGGATGCGCAGGGTCCGGTCGGCGGCGGCTGGTTGGGCCGCCGGGACGCCGGCTGCCGCGACCGCATCGGCGGCGGCCGCGCGGTGCAGTGTCGCCAGCAGATCCGCTCGGGCGATCGGCTCGACGAGGTGGCCGGCGAAGCCGTGGCGGCGGACGAGTTCGCCAGCGATCGCCAGGTCGTGCAGGTGCGTGGTCAAGAAGACCATCCCGCCGCGATCGTGACGGGACCACGCGACCGCGGCCTCGGTGCGCGCCT
>DAIMFJ010000113.1:0-13736 GCA_036724695.1 Planctomycetota bacterium | reverse complement strand
CCAGGAGACGCCACTTGGCGTTGCAAAGTTACCCACACGACTTCCCGAAGCGCCGGCAGGACTTCCTCAGTCGCCAAGTGCGGATGCGGTCGTGGTCATGAGTCAGATGGGATGTGCTTGGCGGATCCGACGGTACCATCGATTCCCGGTTCGTCCGTCCGCCCACACAGCATGAGCTGCACCTCGCCCCACGGCAACCGGCGATTCCGGGTCAATGCCCCAGGCACGCGGCCTTCGCCTGCCGGTCCTCCGATGCTCGTCGCCAAGCCGCTGCGCGGTCCTCGCCTGCAACCTATCGCACCCGGTGTCTCTGGCTGGCCCTCGTGCGCCCATCGGGTACAGTTCTCCCTTGTCCTTGTCGGCCGCCATCGAGCGGCCCTGATGCCTGTGTCGACGATCGCTGCTGCCGCCGCCCGCTCGCGCTGAGCGAGCGAATCCATGAACGATCCCTGGGTTCGATCGGCGCCCGGGATCCGTCCGCAGCTGGCCGGTCGCGACACGAGGTGAAGACATGGACGAAGAAGACAAGCGGCGATTGCTCGAACGGTTCCGCCGGCAGCAGCGGCACCACCTGAGCCACGCGGAGGAACTGCGGCGCAAGGCCCACAAGCGCCAGCGGGGTGGCTGGGAAGCTGCGGACGACGACGCGGAGGCGACGTTTCAGAGGATGCGGCGGCGCGCCCCGACACCGCCGGTGGCGAGTGGACGCAGCGAGCCGCCGCGGTTGCAGCCGAACCAGGCCGAGTTCGCGGCGACGGTGGTGTGGCTCGGCCGGGGTCGCGCACGGCTGTTGGCGACCTTCGGCGAAGTTGAGGCGGTGCTGGCGCCGCAACTCGCCGCAGCGCAGCGCTCGGCGATCACGGTTGGCGACGAGGTGGTGGTGCACGAGCGCGACGGGACGCTGGCGTTGGTGGTGCGGGTGGCCCCGCGGCGCAGCGAGTTGGCCAGGGCGGACGGCGCTCACGATGGTCGGCACGTGCTCGCCGCGATCGTGCTCGTGTTGACCGCCGATCGGCCACGCACCGGTTTGATCGATCGCCTTCGGCAGGCGCTCGACGGCAGTGGCGTGGCGCTGTTGGTCGTCGTCAACAAGTGCGACCTGCCGCACGATGCAATGGCGCTGCAGCGTGCCTTGCAGCCGTACGTCACGCAGGGCGTGCCGTGGTGTGTGGTCTCGGCGACCGGCGGCGTCGGGGTCGAGTCTTTGCGGGCGGCCATCGCCGGTCGCACGGCGGTCTTCGTCGGCCACAGTGGCGTGGGCAAGTCGACGCTGCTGAACGTTCTCGATCCAGAGCTGCCGCGCGCGACCGGCGCAGTCCGCGAATGCGACGGCCGAGGTCGTCATACGACGTCGGCATCGAGCCTGCGGCGGCCGTCCGACGGTACCCAGCTGATCGACACGCCGGGGGTTCGCATGTTCGGGCTCGTCGCGGCGGCGGACGACGCGGCGGCGGCGTTCCCCGACCTGGCGGAGCTGGCGGAAGGGTGCCGGTTCCGCGATTGCCGGCACTTGCACGAACCGGGCTGTGCTGTACGTCGTGCGGTCGAACTGGGTGGACTCGATGCCGATCGGTATGCAGCCTATCGGCGGCTGGTGGCGCAACGAGGGTGACGCTGGTGGCGGTGGGGGGCGGTTGCGCTGGCCGCCGACGGGCCGCGGCTCAATCCACGACCAGCTCGTTCGGCAAGCCCGTCACCGCGAATGGACCAAAGAGGCGCTGCACACCGCTGCGCCATTCGGTCCCGCTACCGAAGCCGAGCGGGCGCTCGACCAGGAAGTAGAGATCTCGTCCAGCGATCGGCACCAGCCACTCCATTTCACTACCCAGCTCGATCGGCGGAAACTGCCTCGAGCCCAGGGACACAGGTTCGCCCTGCGGCCCGACCGGAGGTGGGCCGAAGAACATGCCCACCCGGACTTCGCCCGGCAGCTTGCCGGCGGCCTCGCGGACGCGGAGGCGATGGCGGGTCAGTCGATCGCGCAAGTCGATCGCACCGAGGTCGATCCGGCCCGATGGCCCGGCCTTGCCGAGGGTGCTGGAGTCGATGCGGTGGACCTCGCTGCCTGCGGTCACGGTGACGCGGGTCGGCATCGCCCGGAAGGTGTGGGCGAAGCGCCCCTGCTCGTCGAAGAGCACCCACACGGTGGGCGGCTCGCCACTGCCTTCTGCCGTGCGCACCAGAACTTCGACGCCGCGGCTGCCTGTTCCCGGCGGTAGCAACAACTGCCCGACCAAGGTGGGTTTGCCCGCGGCGCGATGCTGGTCGTTCGCCGGCTCCCCGCGGCACCCAGATGCCGCGGTGACGGCGAAGAGAATGGAGAGGCAAGCTGCGGTGGTTGGTTGCACAGGGGAGTCTCCAGATCGGCGAGGACTCGCCAGCGGAGCCGCGGGCCGCAGCGGAGCCCTGGTTCGCGCCGAAGTGTGCGGCGCGGTCCGGCACTCGCTGCGGCGGATCAGGTCGACCAGGAGCATCACGCGCGGAACGGTGCGCGCCAAGACCACTTGCGTAAGTGGTCGGTAAGCCCGGTCAGGCCGGATTGCCTTCCGCTGCCAGTTCCTTCCTCAGGAAGACGTTGAAGTCGGTGGCCGTGTAGTCGCCGAACGGCCCGCAGCGGACGAAGCCATTGCGCAGGTAGAGCGCGTGCGCGGCCGCAAACGCCTCGCCGGTGCCGGTCTCGAGGTAGAGGTGCGAACAGCCGCGCTGGCGCGCGGTGCGCACGATCTCGTCGAGGACCGCCTGACCAACGCCACGCCCGCGGAACGCCTGGCGCGTGCGCATCGACTTGACCTCGCCCGCGGTGGCGCTCAGTTGCCGCAGGGCGCCGCAGCCGCACAGCTGCCCGTCCAGCCAAGCCGACCAGAACGTGATCGAGGGTGCGCGCAGGCCGTCGATGGCCAGTGCGTGGACGCGGTCGGGCGGTGAGTGGGCCTGCATGCCGGCGAGATGTTCGGCGACGAGTTCCTGGACCTGCGGTGACGAGAGGTCGTCCTGGCGGACTTCGATGGGCATGGGGGGCTCGAGTGGTCCAGGGGCCTGGTGCAGTGCGGGGGTTCGTCGCTGCCTGTCGTCAGATGGTGCCATCATGCCGCAGGAAGGACGCGACCGCAGCCGTGGTCGTCTGCCATTGCGAGATGCGGTCACCGGCTTAGTTGAACTCTTGGCGGGCAGCTACCACGACGTTGTCGGCAGCATCCTCGTCGACGCCGAGCCGCGATCGCCGGACCGAGGTTCGTCGGCACTTGCGTCGAGTCGGCCTCGACTCATCGCCCCCAGGGATTCTTGCCGGCACGAATTCGATCGGCCAGATCAGGCGGCAAATCGTCGATCGCGACGCTGTAGACGTCCTCGCCGCCACCAAGAAGCCAGGGCATGCCGGACCATCTGACGAGGTACGCGCGCCCGTTGACCGACCCGATGTAGGCAGAATCGGACACGGACTCCGGGCTCGAATGAGCCAAACGCACGAAGGTCGCCGCGTCGGTTCTGTGGTGATCGCCAGCCGAACAGCCCAGCAGAGTCAGGCCGACGAGCAGCAGCCGGGGGGGCAGGTGGGTCATTGGGTCACCGTTCGGGAATCGCCGCTTTGCCGGGTCTGGAGCATGTTGGTGGGTTGATTCGCTACTTGGTGTAGTACCGGGTCGTCGGCCATGCGTAGCCTCGTTTGCGGCGGGCGCACCACTCGGGGAAGGTGCCCTCGGGCATCCTGCAGTAGGACTCCCAGTCGTCGAGCAAGGCTTCGAGCTGGGCAATCTCCGTGACGATGTCGGCCAACGGCGCCGGGTCGGGAGCGTCGTCGAGGATCGCGCGGGCTCGTGCCAGGGCTCCCCTGGTCGCGTCGAGATCGCCGAGCAGGCGGCTCTCGCCGAGGTGGTGGGTCGCATGTTCCGCCGTGGCAAGATGCAGGCTCGCAAGTTGCCGCCGGACGGGTGCGTCGCCAGGGCAGAACCAAAGCGCGCGCTGCAGCAGGTTCTCGTCGTAGCGCAAGAGTCCCAACCAACGAAGCGGTGTCGGGTTGTCGGGTTCTTCCGCTGTCCAAGTCTCCAGAACTGGGAACACGAAGCGCGTGCAGAGGGGTTGTGTCAGGATCCGATGAGCGCTGGGAGTGCGGGCATGCAGATCGAGGACCGTGATGCAGATGCGCCGACGATCGGCACTGCTCCAGCGGCGCGCAATCGCGAGGAACCGCTCGAGTGCAGCGAATGCCTCGCGACGCAGGCCGCGTTCGCGACAGCGGCAGTATTCGGCCAGCGATGCGAGCCTCTCGTCCGAACCGAGCGCCTCCGCAAGCTTCAGCAGGCCGTCGACTCTGTCCTGGTCGTGAGGATGCACGGAAGTCCGTTCTGCGGTGCCAGCGTCTCAGGTGCCGAGGCCTGCTCGGGAACCAGCGACACGTGTGGTGCAGGATGCTACCGCATCGGGGTTGCCGCGCGGGTTGAGTCGTCGATCAGCCAGCAGGCCAAGGCCACCATCGGCCCCCCGACCAGGGTTGCGAGGGCCCACAGCCCGGGGCCCACGAAGGTGGTTTCCCTGCCGTGTGCGTTGGCGTGGACGGCCAACGCAAACGCGAGGTGGAGGAGCAAGCCCAGCGCCCAGATGCCCACGGACACGACCCCGAGGATGCCTTGTCCTGACGATCCCGCAAGTGCTGCAGCACGTCCAGGTTCCGCCATTCCTTCACGCAACGCCTTCGGCGACCCTGCTGCGGCGCGAGGCGCCGGCAGCAGGCTGCCGTCAGTTCGTCCGGATCCTGGCCGCCAGGTCCGCCAACGCACCCTGCCAGTCGGCGAAGTGCTCGGACTCCTCCCACAGCTCACGCAGCTCGGACTGGTCCGCGATCCGGGTGACTGCTTGCTGGGCCAGGGCGATCACAGCCGGCGGAACGTCGCGATGTTGCGCGACCCACGCCGCTGCCTCTTCCGGGAGGCCGTCGACCGGGCGGCCGAGCGCAGCAGCGACGATCTCGGCGGCCGCGAGGGCCTCGGAGCAGGTCGGAGCCTCGAGGTAGTCGCGCTCCGACACCACGGCAGCCAACGCGGTCTCGACGACCTCGAAATCGGCAGCCTCTTCCAACTCCCAGACCCAGTCCCCGGCGTCATCGTTGTCGAACGATCCGTGTCCCCATGCTCCCATAGGTGAAGTCCTGTCGTGGCAACTGCGGTTCATGGCCCGCCGAACCCCGGCGCGGCCGTCCTGCCGATCAGCCTAAGGTGCCCCCGGAACTTCCACAACCCGCGTTGCCATCCATGCCCGCCATGCACCTGCGCCGACCTCAACCGCCGAACTTGGTCAACAGCCGTTTGGCTGCCGCCTCGTTCTCGCCGGGTTGCGCAGCCAAGAACTCACGCAGCGTCGTCAGCACCTCGGGCGTACGCACGTTGTAGCTCTCCAGCGCATCCAAGGCTTTGCCTTGGATGCCGACGAACTGGAAGTCGCGGTAGGGAGCGGCGAGCAGCTTCAGCAGCACGGGCACCACCTTGTCGGGCTCGCCACGCAGCTTGCCGAGCGACTGCACGGCGTTGTGTGCGACGCCATAGGTGGTGAAATCCCGCTGCTTCAACACGGCTTCGGCACCGGCGAGCAGCGGCAGGGTCGCCGCCGGATCGCCGAGGAAGCCGAGCGCTTCCGCCGCCGCTTCGGGAACGCGCAGGCCGCGCACGCCGACCAGCTTGCACAAGGTCGGCACGGCCGCTTTGGCCTTCGGGCCCATCTTGCGGAACGCCTGGGCGACCTGGTAGTTGATCGCGTTGTCCTCGAGGCACTTGATCAGGTGCGGCATCGCCGGCTCACCGATCGCGACGAGGCACTGTTCGATCGCATCGACGGTCTCGAGCGTCTCGTGGCGAAAGCAACCGGTGATCGCCGGCAGCAGTTCGACTGCGTCGGGCCCCATCTGCTTGGCGGCACGCAGGCCGGCGAGGTGGCTCTTGCGGTTGGTGATGGCCTTCTTGATCAGTGGCGCGGCCGGCGCGCCGATCTTGCCGAGCGCATCGGCGGCCGCATTGCGCACCTCGGCGACCTCGTCCTCGAGCGCGCGAGCCAGGGCCTTGCCGGCAGGTTCGGCCTTGGCGCCGAGCTTGCCGAGTTCGTTGGCCGCGCGCAGCCGTTCGACGCTGTCCTTCGCCGAGAGGCGCTTGGTCAGGGCCGCCACTTCCTCCTGCGCAGGGAGGATCATCACGGCGAACGCCAGCGCGAACGGCAGTCGCAGATGAGAGATGGGCATGTGGTCGTCCTGTTCGGTCGGTGGGCTCGAGTCGACGATTCTATCGCGCCGGCACGGATCTGCCCAGGGCGCTGCCCTGCCGCCGCAGGCCGCGGGGGGGAGCTTGCCACCGCGGCGGCTTCCAGGGACGATCTCCAGATGCAAACCGGTGCCGCGTGCCTCTGGCTGCTCGCACTCTGCGCGGTGCCCACGCTGCCTGCGCAACAAGACGCGCCGCTGCGTGCGCCGGTGCCGATCGAGGCCGACGGCCTGCCGATCGAGACGGGCACGCTCGACCCGCTGGCGCACGCGGGGCCAGCCCTTGGCGACGTCGACGGGGACGGCGACTCCGACCTGCTGGTCGGCCTGTTCCGCGGCGAGTTCTGGTACTTCGAGAACCGCGGCGACAATCGCAAGCCGGACTTCACCAACCGCGGGCCGTTGCGCGTGCAGGGCAAACCCCGAGGGGAAACCCTGCGGGTGCGAACGCAGTGATGCGTCGCCGCCAGTCCACGGTTCGTGGACTACGACAAGGATGGTCGCCTGGACTTCGTCAGCGGGTCCTACGATTTGGGCGAGGTCTTCTGGTTCCGCAATCTCGGCAAGGCCTCGGGGGGCAACGTGCGCTTCGAAGCTGCGGCGATGCTCTTCGACGTGGAGGGCATGCCGCTCGTGCACCATACCGACCAGTGGCGTGAGTACGCCCGGCTGCGGAAGGAGGTCGGCGAGGCCGATCCCGCCACGACCACTGCGAAGGTCGCCAACTACGGCAGCTTTCCGATGCCGATCGACTTCGATGGCGACGGCGATCTCGACATGCTGATCGGCAGCCTCGGCGGCGGCGTGTATCTGCGCGAGACCGTGCCGCACCGGGCGAAGGGCAAACGCACGCCGGTCCCTGGCTTCGCGCCGACCGCGGTGCCGCTCGTGGCCGACGGCGTGCCGCTGCAGGTGCACTCGCACGCCGACCCGTTCGCGGCCGACTGGGACGGCGACGGGCGCTGGGATCTGGTCGTCGGTGCCGGCGATGGCAGCGTCGGCTGGTACCGCAACGTTGGCACGGTAGAGGCCCCGCAGTTCGGCGCGCGGCAAGAACTCGTCGCCCCGAAGTCGACCACGGACCAGGTGAAGCGCTCGTTCGACGAGCAAGGTCGCCCGCAGCCCGGCACCCGCGCGCAGATCTGTGTCGCGGACTACGACGGGGACGGGCGCGTCGATCTGCTGGTCGGCGACTACGGCACGGGCGAAGCGGGCAAGCAGGCGCGGACGAGCTATGTGTGGCTGTACCTGCGCAGTGGACCGATCACGCCGGGAAGGTGAGTGGGGCGGGGGCGGCGTCGGCACGTGGAGCGGGGTCGCGGGCGGCTCCTGCCGCCATCGGACATTGCGCCGCGAGCGCTGTAGTGCCTTCCGCAGGCTCCCAGGTCTGATCAGCCTGGTCCGTAGCCAGGGACACCACCGACGCTCCAGAACACGCCAAGCAGCAGGAGCGAGCTGGTCAAGTTGACCAGTGCCTGGGTCCCGAGGATCCGGGAGAACGTGACGCCGCGGAGGAGCGTGGCCGCCACGAGGCACTCGATCGCCACTGAGCCGAAGTAGGCCACCATCATGAACCCCGCTAAGTACGGCCATTGTTCCAGCGATGCTTCTGCCGAAGTCACCCAGGGAACCCAGATGACGAGCCACCAGCCACCGGTGACACTCATGGAGACAGCGAAGCCCGCAGCACCACTGACCGCATTTGCGACGAGCGACGTGACATAATGAGACTTCCCCGATGCATTCGGCAAGAACAGGGCAAGCAGGAAGCCTTCCAGCAGGATGACGATCAGCATGAGGACCCAGCCAAGTGGGCTGAATGCCAGGATGCCGAAGCTGACGTTGCAGAGCATGAGAGGGTCTCCAGTGGAACCAGGTGACGCAGTGCCGGAGAGTGATCCTGGGCGTCCGCCGGTGCATGGAACATGTCTGGCGGCGCCTTCGTCGACTGGCTCGGCTGGCCCAGCGTAGCCTGGTCGCCGCCCGCAGGTTAACGGCATCACGATGGCAATGGACGCCAAGACAAGAATGCACAGCCGTGGGGCAACCCGACCATCGAAGGCTGCGGAGGCGAACGCGAGAAGTATGCCCAGCCAATCGATCCTCAGCAGACTGGTGGCGACCGAGCCGCTGGGCCCTTGGTGCGCGAGGAGCACCCCAAGGTGCTCGAATCTGGCAGTCAGGGCGTCGAGCACCAGGATTGGGTGGGGACACCAGAAGAACAGCCCCCATCCCTGCCACCATGGCCCCAAGCCCGCGACCAGATCGTGGAAGCCGCGGACCCAGGAAGCCACGCCCTGCGCGGAAACGGCGGCGCATGAGGTTGCGCACAGTGCTTGGCTTCAGCCGGGTCAGGCCCCACTCGTGGGCCTGTGCTGAGTTCCCTCGCCCCGGGTGACGAAGAGCATGCGACTCGGCGCGAAGACTCTGGCTGTGTGCCAGACCCCGCGGGGGATGAGTTTTGCCCCGCGACCGGTGATTCGCACCGTGCGCAGGCCCTCTGGCAGTTCGAGATGAAGCTCGACATCTCCGCTGAGCAAGTACACGAGTTCATCGCCCTGCGGGTGCACTTCCCAGTTGCCCCAGTCCACGTTGCAGACGAACTCGCTGACCAGCCAGCCTTGGTCGAAGCGGGCCATTTCCTCAGGAGGCAGTTGCCAGAACGCGGGACCTCCTGGCACTTCCGTGCCTTGCCCGTTCTCGGCCAGATGCAAGTAGGTTTGCTCAGGATCCAGAGGCATGACGCGCTCGCTGACCGGTGGTTGTGGGGCCTGACCACTCTTGCCGCTCAACCGCGAGCGCCGCTGCAGCGCTCGTCGGTCTCATGCAGATGGTTGAGATAGCAGGCTACCGACAGAGATTGTCCACAGCAAGTTGTATCGCCACGACGCAGGCAATGGCGAGTATGAGCGACCAGAGGCGCTCGTGGAATGTGCTGCGCTCCCAGCTGAGAACCAAGAGCACAGCCGCCAACGCGGCGCAACCGATCCCCGCGACTGCGGCCTCAACCTCTGCATCGCGGGTCGTGTAGGTCGCCTGAGACGACATTAAGGCCAGGAAGAGGAGGATCTCTGGGATCAAGCCCGATGGGCCGTACCAAGGCGCCCGCCTCTGGTGCTTGTCGAAGGTTCTCACGGTTGCTCGGCCAACGTCTCTGCCGCTCAGCTGCGAGCGCCGCTACGGCGCGCGCCGGCTCCTGCAGCTTGCTGGCCAACATCCTACAGCAACGGGTGTCGGTCGAGCACCTGAGCCACGACGACGTCCGCCGACCATACCTCGCTGCCCACGGGCACCAGATCGACTGCGAGTGCCTCGAGCAAGCATGAGTACTCGTAGCACTTGGCACCTGGTGGGGCATCCAAATCCCGATTCAGGTGCGTCGGGCAGACCACGAGCTTGACCGATCGAGTCGAGCCATCCGGGTAACGCAACTCCGCCGCATCGTCCGTCAGAGCCCTCATCGACGTGATCGGCAAACCGGGAGCGACGAGAACATCGCCACGGATCTGAAAGGCGGCCTCGACCCTCAATAGGAAGCGCATGGTCTGGCCAACGTCTTCGCCCATCAGCCACCGGCGCCGCTTGGGGCGCCGGTCGGCTGCTTCGTCGGGTCGGACGGCTTGGAGTCTACAGGCCTGAGCACAATCGGTGGGCCGCTGAACTCAGCGGGTCGGCCGGAGGAGTCGGGCTGATCCAGAATCACGTGAATCGTCCCATCGTCCTGCGGCTTGAACCGCGCAGAGAAGTGGAAGGGCTGGATGCCGGTACCGACCTGAAGATCCACACGAAACGACGCATCAGGGCCGATCTGGACGATCTCGAGCATCGGGTAGTCGATGCGACTCGGTTCGTCCATGTCCTCCATCCCTGCCGGAGCGAGGAGCGAGAACGTGCCACTCTGAACTCGCTCCCCAACCAGAACGACACCGAGTTCGATCCCCGGCCCATGGGCTTGGTCAAGTAACCCAGCGAACGCTCGCCCCGCGGGCGCAGCACAGCCGGCAAGCGAGAGCAGGAGAGAGGCCAAGTAGGTCTTCGTCATGAGGTCGCACAGAAGCAGCCCGTCCGACGTCTTTGCCCATCAGGCGCGAGCGGCGTGGTCGAGAACTTGCAATGCCTTGCTTCTTCCGAACCTCGGCGGCTCTCCCGCCTCGACTGCTTGAATGCGCCGAGCGTCGCTCGCATGAGCTTGTTGGATGGCATCTTATCACCGAATCGCATCGTAGAGTACCTGCCAGCTCGCCACGAACAAGGTGTAGAGATTTGCGGGCACGCACACGCCGAGGATGAGGCGACTGATGGTCGAAGCCCGACCCCAGATCACAAGGGCCAGCACAGCGGCAACGCCAGCGTAGCCCATCGCAGCCCGGACACCACCTACCCGATCTTCGTAGGTTGTTGTGACGGAGGGGGACGCCATGACCGTGAAGATCCAATAGGGCAGCAGGGTCATGATGGACACTGGGATGCATCCCCATGAGGCCCACCACGACACCGTACGCGCCGCATTGTTCTTGGATTCCGTCAAGGGGATGTCCGTCTGACGTCTATGGCACTCAGCCGCGATCGCCGCTACGGCGCCCGCCGGCTCCTGCAGCTAGTTTACGGCATTGTAGCGGATCGATGCGTCATTTCCGACGCGAGCAGCCGACGGATGCGGAACCACGCACTACAAGCGAGGGCTGCGGCCGACGTCGCGAGTACTTGCCCGGCGAACGAAACGAGGTGAGGTGGGCAGACTCCGGCAGCCGGCGCATGTCTCGCCAGTACTCCTCGCGAACGTCCTCATCGATCTCGACCACGCCTGGGTAGAGGCAGTCCATCCCGTCTCGGCGGGGGCCGGACACCCAGAAGTGCCGGCCGGTGTCGACATCGAAGTAATTGGCCTTGAAGCCGTGGCCCTTGAGCGACTGGAGCACCCATGGGCCGTATCGAACGGTGCGCCCGGTCTTCGAGAAGGTGGCGCGCCCGATCCGTGCTGGACCAGTCAGGCCATCCTTGATCTCGATGAACATGATGCGGGAATCCATGGTGCTGCCTGCCCAACGTCTCTGACGCTCAGCTGCGCGCCTTCTGGGACGCGCCAGTTGCTGGGCCTAGTTGTACGGCAGGAAGATCTGGTTTGCGACCGACGTCGCCGTCCCCTCCCTGCGGTCTCGCCTTCTGGGGCCTGTCTTCGGGAGCCGCCAGCAGCGCCTCCAGGGCATCCATCTGCTTGGTGAGAAGCGACAGAGCCTCCTTTTCAGCCGCGGAATCCGCCTCTACGTACTCGATCAGGGACTTGCCGATTTCAGCCAAGACGTAGGGACGTGACCCTTCTGCTGGGTTGTCGGCCATCCCACTCCAGGTCCCGTGGTTCTCCTTCCAGCTGGTGAAGTAGTAGGAGACTCCATCCAGGTGAACCTTCCGATCTGACGAATGCCGCGTGCGCAAGAGCATGCCCCGCCAGAGGTCGGTTAGGCGCTCGGCGATCTCGCCTGAGACTTGCCGCTTTGCCACGGTGCACTTGACCTCATCCGCAGCGCCACGATGCTCCCAGATGCTCTCGGAAGGTCGCACCACCTGTGCTTCGAATCCGGTCCGCTCGACCTGCTTCCACGGTCCCACGCGCTCCGTGGTTGCATACAAAGTAACCAGCGTCTCGGGATGGAACGAAGGAAGTATCAACAACTGCACCGGCGGGCCATGAGGAGCTTTGGTCATGAGGACTTCGCGCAGCTTCAGGTGGTAGCCGGGAGTGTGATAGGTTAGCGCGCTCTGAATCGGCTGCAGGTCTTCATCCTTGCCGCTCTCGTTGGGCGCTTGACAGACGCATGCACAGCACAGAAGCGAGGCAAGCCACCAGTAGGGGATGGGCATCATAGGGTAGACTCGGCGGAGAAAGTTCGGCCCGCACAACGCTTGGGGCGCTGAGCCGAGTTGGACGGACATTCTATCCACCGGAGTCGATCATCGCCTGCCGCACGAAGGACAAAAGCTCACGCCTGATCGCGAGATCATCCGCACCGTAGTCCTGCAGCGCGAACGCAACAGATCGCGCCGGCTCGCCGCGCATGAGCTCGTGCAGCCTCAGGATCAAGGCGATCTCGATCTCGCGGTGCCGAACGGCATCCTCGAGAAGTCCATCGGCCTCACTCAACAACGCAGAGGCACCATGAAAGCAGATCCCCACGTCAGCATCGGGCTCACCGCGAACTGCCTCCAGCAGGTCACGAAGCTTGGCGACGGTCTTGGATGAGAGGCGTCCGGATCGACGCTCGCGCACCCCGCGCAGTTCTGCCTGCTTGAGATCTTTCCACATCGCCAACCTGGCCCATCCAACGTCTTTGGCTTTGAGCCGCGATCGCCGCTGCGGCGCTCGCTGGCTCCTGCGTCGAGTTGGGCCGTGTCGAAGAATACACGTCAGAACAGCACGTGGGCAAGCCAGTAGAGAAGGGCCACGGCAAAGCCCCCGACAAGAACTTGGTTGATGAGGAGGTCGTAGCGTCGCGCCGGCAGCGAGTGCGGCGGGTACGTGAGAGGCCATCTTCCAAGCTCGACAGCCTCTCGGAGGAGTCGGAGTGTGATCGGGATTCTCGGCACTCGATCCTGGGGCGGCGCGAAGAACAAAGCCCCCCGGGCTCGGCCCCTCCTCGCCGGTGTGGAAGTACCACAGGTAACTGGACACGTCGACGTGGAAGCGCTTGGCGAACTCGTCCATGAACTCGCCCAGGTCGTCGGCGAACAGACCGACATCCTCCTGGAGGCTTGCATCCTCAGGGAGCGGCCGCCAGTAGCCTGCTTGCTCTCCTACGAAGGCCTGGATCTCGTCAACAACCGCCATTGGCTCTCACCTGCCCAACGGGGGTCTTCAGGGTTTCGTGTGGGTCACCCGCGAGTTCGGGCGCCCCTGGCCAGTCTACGTTGGCCGGCGCCGGTTGAGAAGGGGGTGGCGGCCATCCGCTCCGGTTCCGCGCCGCCGGCGTCCGGCTGGCAAGGCTCGCGCCGCGCGGCTGCCCATCGATCTGGTCTTCCCGTCGGCGCGGCACGCGCCTTGCTGGCCGTCCGCTCGTCGTCGCTCGCTGGCCGCAGGTTGGCGGTCCCGCGCGCCCGCACCCTACTCCGATACAGGGTGCGGGCGCTACCTCATGCCGAAGTCTCGGCATGGCCACGTCTTCGTTCCTGCCGATAGTCGCGTCGGCTGCGGCGGTTTGTAGATTGGCTGCGTGCAAGACCGCGACCTCTACAACCAGATCCTCGGCCTCCGCAAACCCTGGTCGGTCCTCGATGTCGACCTCGACGCCAAAGCAGGCCAGGTGACCCTGACCATCGGCTTGGCCAACGACGCCGAGCTCGCCTGCCCCGAGTGCATGAAGGCGCGTCCTCGCTACGACACCCGACTGCGCCGCTGGCGCCACCTCGACACATGCCAGTTCCAGACCATCCTCGAAGCCGACGTGTCCCGGGTCGAGTGCCCCGAGCACGGCGTGAAGCAAGTGCGCGTGCCGTGGGCCGA
>DAIMFJ010000112.1:9027-13753 GCA_036724695.1 Planctomycetota bacterium | reverse complement strand
CGGGGCGGCGACGGTCGGCGCGCCGGCGGGCGGCGCCCCGAGCCGCGCCAGCGGCGGCTCGGTGCCCGCTCCGAACAGGTAGAGACCGACCACCGCGGCCCCGCCGGCCGCCAGCAGCACCAGCAGTGCCGAGAACCACAACGGGACCCGGTAGGCCCGCGACGCCGTCGTCATCGCCGCACTCCTTGCAGCCCTTGCAGGCCGCGGAACGACTGCCCGAGCGCGATCACGCTCTCGCGCACGCCGGTGCCGAGTTCCTGGGCCACCTCGTCGCAGATCGCGACGATCGCGAGCAGCGTCTCGTCGCGCAGCACCGCCAGCTGCGCGGCCAGCATCGCGTCGTCGCGCGCCGGCTCGAGGCGACCGGCGCGCAGCCGCCAGCGCCTGCGCAGCAGGTGGGCCTCGGGATCGCCCTCGGCGTCGGCGACCCAGCCGTCGAGCAGGCGTTCGGCCTCGGGCGACTGCGCCAGCACGTGCATCTGCGCGGCCAACCGCGGCATGCCGGACAGGTTCGGGTAGCTGCGCCGCAGTTCGTCGAAGCGCTGCAACCACAGCGACGCCATCTGCCGCGGCGGCGCGATGCGCAGCAGGTCCTCCCAGGCGGCCAGCTGCAGCTGCGGCGACAACGATCGGCCATCGCGGTCGACCAAGGCCCCGCGCGCCCCGGGACTCTCGAGCAGCTGCTGCACCGAACGCCACCCCTGCAGCGGCGACTCGGGGTGCACGCAGCGATCGACCAGTTCGCGCGAACGGTCGATCAAGGCGCGGAAGCGATCGGGCTCGCCGCGCCGATCGAGGGCCTCGCGGGCACTGCTGGCCAGGAGGGCGCCGAAGCCGGTCGCGGTGCCCGGCACCTCGACACGATCGGGCGGCACGCCGACCCACCGCGCCGCCAGCAGGTGGAGTGCGCGTCGCTTCTCGTAGCCGAGCACGAACTCCATCAGGTTGGCGGCCTGCGGCGGCTGCAGACCGGCGGCCGTCCACAGCAACAGGCCGAGCACGCGCAAGCGTTCGGCGGAGGCAGTCGCGTGGTCGCGTTCGAGCCGCTGGGCCGCGGCGACGACGTCGGTGTTCTGCACGACGTCGAGCACGGCCAGCACCATGCGCGGAAACACCGCGCCGGGCCGCAGGTACGCCGCCAGGGTCAGGTCGGCGCGCGCTTCGTAGGGCCGCGACACCGCCGCGGTCAGGTTGGCGATACCGCGCCCGACGTACAACCCGTACAGCCGCAGTTCGACCGGCAAGCCGCGTTCGGCGCGGGCGGCGATCGCCGCGGCGATCGCCACGTCGTACAGCAGCAGGGCCACGTAGCCGCGCCCTTCGCGCAGCAGCGCCGTCGCGGTCGGCAAGGGGTCGGTCGCGTACGCCTCGCGCATCGCCACCACCACCGGGTCGCCGCCGACCTCCTTGCCCGCTGTGTCGAGGCTGCGCAGGATCGCCGGATTCGGTCCGGCCGCGGGCTGCGGCGCCCCGACCAACGCCTCGAGGAACGCTCCGCCGCCCCACGCCGGCCCGACCTCGTTGCCAATCTCCTTGGCGATCGCGACGAGGTTGTTCTGGTGCCGCGAGACCAGGCTCTGCCCCTTCTCGCGCCGCAACACCGTCGCCAGCGTCAGGGTCAGCAGCAGCAGCACCGCGGTGGCCAGCATCGCACCGGCCAGCACCGGGTTCTTGCGCGCGCGGCGCCACAGCCGCACGTGCAGCGGCAGGCGGCGGATGTGCACCGGCTCCCCGTCGGCGATGCGCAGCAAGTCGCGCGCCAGCGCTTCGCCGTCCTGGTACCGGTCCTGCGGCTCGCGCGCGAGCAGCTTCTCGAGCACGATGTCGAGGTCGCGCGGCGCCTTGGGCAGCACCTCGCGCAGCCGCTTGGGCGTGCCGTGCAGCAGCGATTGCAGCAACGCTTCGGTCGTGGTCCCGGCGAGCGGCAGCTGGCCGGTGACCGCCTCGAAGATCGTCACGCCCAGCGAGTACAGGTCGCTGGCCGGCGACAGGTCGCCGCCGACCGCCTGTTCGGGGGCCGTGTAGTGCAGCGTGCCGAGGAAGCCGCCGCCCTTCGAGGTCAACCGCGCCGACGCCTGGTCGAGCGCCTTGGCCAGCCCGAAGTCGGTCAGCGCCATGGTGCCGTCGCCGGCGACCAGGATGTTGCCGGGCTTGACGTCGCGGTGCAGCAGGCGGCGGCGGTGCGCGAGACCGAGCGCGTCGGCGACGCCCGCGAAGCGACGGCAGGCTTCGAGCGGGTCGAGGGCCGGCGACTCGCGGCGGCGCGCCGCGGCGATGTGCTTGTCGAGGCTCATGCCGTCGACCCGTTCCATCGCGAAGAACAGCATGCCCCGCGCTTCGCCGTAGTCGTAGATCGGCACGATGTGCCGATGGTGCAGCGCCGCCGTCGCGCGCGCTTCGGCGCGGAAGCGTTTGCGCATCGTCAGGTCGGCGGAGTAGTGCGGCGACAGCACCTTGAGGGCGACCTCGCGCTCGAGCTCGGGCTGGTAGCCGAGGTAGACCGTGCCCATGCCACCCTTGCCGAGCAGCCCCTTGATCAGGTAGCTGCCGAGCTGTTCGGGCACTCCGACGGTCGGCGCGACGACCTGCTCGACGAAGTCCAGCGCATCGAGCCGCGACAGCAGGTCCGACGACGACTCGGCCTCGTCGCCGCCGAGTTCCTGGCGCAGGTCGTTGCGCGAACCGCCCTGCTGCAGGAACTCCGCCATGCGGCGGTCGGCGACCTCGGTGGCGTCGGGTGGCACCGGCGGCGCGGGCGGCACCGGCGGCGCGGGCGGCCCCTTCGGCTCCGGCGACCCGTTCTCAGCTTCAGTTCTTCGGCGAGCCGCTTCAGGGCGCGACTCAGCTACAGGTGCGTCGCGTTCTCGGTGCGCCCCATGCGCTCGGCGACCTCCTTGCCGGACAGCCCCTCGATCTTCATCAGCAGGATCACCTCGCGGTGGTCCGGCGACAGCCGCTCCATCGCCTGCTCGAGCAGCGCCAGCCGGTCCTTGCGGTCGGCTTGCGTGACCGGACCCGAGCAGCGATCGGCGAGCGGGAACTCGGTCGGGATCGCGTGCTCACGGCGTGGATCGCGCGCCGCGACCCCGAGCTGGTCGCGCACGATGCGGGCCACCTTGCGACGCGCCAACGTGACCAACCAGGCGCCGGCATTCTGCTCGTCCGCAAGGGTCTGCCACGAGTTCACCGCCTCGATGGCGACCTCCTGCAGGATGTCCTCCGGATCCATGCGGACACGAAGGTTCGGCCCCATCCGCAGATAGATCACGGACAGGAGTCGCTCGCGATGCTGCTCGAAGGCGACTTCGGGGGAGAGGGCCATTCCGGGGAGATCTACGACGGGAACCGGAAAAATTGCCGCGTAGAGCGTGAATCTAGCGCAAGCGTTGCAAGCCTGCGAGGGGCGAGGCGACGAACCTGCGTGCGCGGCATCCGGCAAACCCCTTAGTCCGGTGCCATCGCCGCGTCACCAACGCGGCGGCGCACCGGCGGCACCGGCGTCAGCCGGTCAGGATCGCCGGCAGGCGCCGCAGCTTGCCGTCGCGACCGACGCAAGCGAGCCTGGTGCGGCCGGTCGCGCAGACCGCACCGTCGCGTTCGCGCACGCAGCGATAGCCGAGCACGACCGCCACCTTGCCGACCTCCTCGATGCGCACGGCGATCGCCACGACTTCGTCGTAGTCGACCGGTTTGTGGTAGTTGCAGACGAACTCGACCACCTGCAGCAGGTCGCCTTCGTCCTCGATCTGCCGGTAGGTCTTGCCGCGGTTGCGCATCCACTCGGTGCGCGCTTCCTCGAACCACGCCACGTAGCTGCCGTGGTGGGCGACCGCCATGCGGTCGGTTTCGCAGTACCGCACCCGCACGCGGTGCACCGGCTCGCCGAACTCGTCCATGGCTTCACCTATGCCGCGGCGAACGCGCTTGCGCCACCCGTTCCTTGGCCATCGCCAGCGCAACCTGATCCGGCGGCACGCCCGCCGCGGTGGCCCGCGCCAGCACGGCGGCGGTGGTGGCCGCGATCTGCGCCAGCCGTTCGGGACGCGCCGGGATGCCGTCCTGGGCGAACGTCAGGCCGGCGATCACCGCGCCGGCGTTGGCGACGAAGTCCGGCACCACCGTAATTCCCTGGGCAGCGAACGCGGCGGCCGCCGTTGGCTCGGCGAACTGGTTGTTGGCCGCCCCGCAGACGCCGCGCGCGCGCATGCGGCCAGCCAGCTCCGTCGTCAAGCCGCCGCCGAGCGCACAGGGGGCGAACACGTCGCACGCCGCGGTGGCGATCGTGTCGGGGTCCACCACCGTCGCCCCAAACCGCTGCCGGGCGGCCGCGGCGCGGTTCGCGTCGACGTCCGCAACCAGCAGCCGGACCCCACGTTGCGCCAGCAGCCCAGCCAACGCCAGACCGACCGAGCCGAGGCCCTGCACGGCGACCCGCAGCCCCTCCCAGCCAGTCCCGAGGTGGGCGACCAGCGCTTGCATCGCCGCTTCGACGCCGCGCGCGGTGGCCAGTCCGAGGTCGCCCTCGCCACTCGTACCAGTCGACACAAAGGAAGTCTCTCCAGCCACTTGCGCCAGGTCTTCGGAAGTGGTGCCGACATCGGGTCCAGTCCGGAACCGACCGCCGAGGCTGGCCACGACCTGCCCCACCAGGCGGTAGGCCGCGGCGCGGTCGAGGTCAGGATGGTCGAGCAGGACGACCTTGCCGCCACCCGACGGCAACCCGGCC
>DAIMFJ010000112.1:4257-9017 GCA_036724695.1 Planctomycetota bacterium | reverse complement strand
GCCACCGCGTCGGCCACCGCAGCGCCGAGCCCGGCGTAGGACCGCCGGCGGATCCCGCCGTGGGCCGGCCCGAGCGAGGTGTCGTGCACGGCCCCCCCCGCCCCGGCACCAGCGCGCCGGTCGCGCACGATCTGCAGCAGTTCGAGGTCCGCCGCCGCGACAGCCTGCCAGTCGTTCACGACCGGATTCTGGCGTCGCGGCCGCCCGCAGGGAAGGATGGAAGGCGTCCGCCGTCCAAACCCACCATGAAGCGCGCCCCTCTGCTGCTCGGCCTGTTGCTGGCTGCCTGCTCGAGCAGCCCGGACCCCAAGGACCTGCGTCGCGACAGCGACCCGACGATCGAACAACGCGAACGCGAGATCGATGCCGCCGAACAGAAGCGCCGCGACTTCCGCACCGTGCTGCTGCGCCTCGACCAGGCGATGGACAGCTACGTGCGCGCACTGGCCGCCAAGGGCGAGCCACGCGCCGACGCACAGGCCGAGCGCCTCGAGCGCACGATCCGCTCGATGGTGCTCGACCAGGGCCCGTCGATGGTCGGTCCGGCCGCGAAGGGCCGCAGTACCAGCGACCCGGGCGAGAACTACGGCCTGCTGCAAGCCGCCGCGATCGACGCGTCGGTGCCAGCCGACCAGGGCATCGCGCTGGCGGCGCTGGGATTCTCGGGGACGCACTCGGTGATGCCGACGCTGCTGTCCGGGGCCCAGTCCGGCGATCCGTTCCTGGTCGACCGGGCGGTGCTCGGCCTCGCCGTGCTGAAGGCGCCGGACACCCCGCCAGGCGTGCTGGCGCGCATCGTCGAAAACGACAAACATCCCGAGGACGGCCGTGTGCAAGCCGCGTGGGCGCTCTACCAGCTGCAAGGCGCCGTCTCCGACCAGGAGCCGATCCTGGCGATCTGGCGCCGCTTCTTGACCGACGGCCGCGACAAGTTGCCGGCCGGCGTGCAGGTCTCGGCGATCCGCGGGCTGGGTTTTGCGCGCGACGTCAAGGACGCGCCGCTGGCGGCCGAGTTCCTGCGCAGCCCGGTGCCGCGCCTGCGCATGACCGCCTGCATCGCACTCGCCCGCATGAACGCGCAGCAGTTCGCCAACGAGCTGATCGAGCTGATCGGCCCGCGGGAAACGGTGCAGAACGTGCGGTTGCACGCCCGCAAGGCCCTGTCCGACCTCGCCGGTGGCCAGGACTTCGGCTACGATCTGTCGGCATGGCGCAAGGCGTTCGACCGCAGCCTGGGCGAACCGATCCGCTGACGAACGCGCGGCGTGGCCGCACGCGGTCGGCGGTGGCGCTGCTGCTGCTGCTGCTGTCGCCCGCGTGCTCACGAACGCCAGCGCCGACCGGTGACACCGCCCGGCAGACCGGCCTGAAGGAGCCCCCAGGCGATGGCGCGCGCGTCGTCGCCGAAGTGCTCGAGACGTGCCATGGCCCACTGCGCGGGCAGATGGCCGACCTGGCATTGACGATCGAAGCCAGCGGCGCCCGGTACACGGTCTCGGCGAGCCTGCCGGACCGCCTGCGCACGGCCGGCCCGAACGGGGCCTACCTGCTGCTCGGCGCCGAGGCGTGGCGGCTGGACGGCGAAGCCGCGCGCGACGCCGAGCCGACGGCGCGCGATTGGCTGGTCGGCATGCGCAACTTCGTCGACGCGGTCGCTCTCGGCCCGCTGTACCGCGCCGTGTCGGTGTCGGGGGACGGCGGCGACGCCGGTTACGGGCTGGTCGACGCCGCGGGCCGGCAGAGCCGCCTGTTCCTGCGGCCCGGCGAAGCGCGGCCGCGGGCCCTGACGGTCGGCGAGCACACGATCGACTGCCAGGCCTTCCTGCGCACCAGCGCGACCTGGATGGTGTCCAGCGCCACCCATCCGTCGCTCGGCCGCGCCGCCGTCACGTTCGAACGCTGCGGCGTGATCTGGTCGCCGGAGTTCTTCGCCCGGCCCGCTGCCCGGCCCAGCGAAACCAGCCCGGGCGACGCAACCCCGCGCATCGTGCTGCCCGGCCAGGCCGGCGGGGAAACGCGCTCGCCGGTGCCGGTCGCTGGACGCGCGGCGGCCCTGCAACTGCTGGTCGTCGACGATCCCGGTGGCGACGCTCCCGGTGGTTGGGCGGCGCGGGCTGCGGCGTTCGCGCCGCTGTATGCCGAACTCGAGCGGCAGAACCAGCGCAGCGCTGGCTTCCCGATGCTGTTCGCCGACGGCGAGCGACCGTTGCTGGCGGCGCCGTTCCGCCAGCGCCCCGGCGGCCCCTCCTTCACGCCACCGACCGGCTGGGAAGTCCGCGCCTGGCCCGACCAGGAGCTGCTGGTCGTCTACCCACCCGAAGGCGACTTCGCCGCGCGGCGCGACGAAGGCGTGCGGCAACTGCGCGACGCGCTGGCCAGCACCGGCCGCCGCGCCGCCGGGCCGATCGTCGTACAACCGTTCCTGCACCTGCAGGACGGCGAACCCACCGCCGCGAAACTCACCGCCCCCGTGGTCCGCTGCAGCGTCGCCTTGGCGCCGCAGTGAGCCACCACCGCGCGCCTCCGAACGCCGATCCGATGAGCCTGTACCGCGATTCCCTGTCCTGTCCGCTGGGCCGGGTCGACGTCTACGTCGACTCGACCGGCAGCCTGGTCCGCATCGACCTGTGCGACGCCGACGCGCCGCCGAGCCAATCCGCCGCGAGCGGACGACCGGCCACCGAACGCTGCCGCGCGGCGATCACCCAGCTCGGCGAGTACTTCGCCGGCGCGCGCCGCGACTTCGACCTGCCGCTGCGCCCGCAAGGCACCAGCTTCCAGCAAGCCGCGTGGCAGCAGCTGCAGCGCATTCCGTACGGCAGCACGATCAGCTACGCCGAGGAGGCCGCGCGCCTGGGCCGGCCGACGGCCTACCGCGCCGTCGGCGGCGCCAACGGCAAGAACCCGCTGCCGATCGTGATCCCGTGCCACCGCGTGATCGCCGCCGATGGCAGCCTGGGCGGCTTCTCGGCCGGGCTCGCGAAGAAGCAGTGGCTGCTCGACCACGAACAGAGCCAGCTGCAACGCCGGGGCCGTGCGTGAGCGACCTGCCGCAACCAGCGTCCTACGCCTGCCACTGGGGCCTCGATCCCGGCGTGGTGTTCTTGAACCACGGCAGTTTCGGCGCCTGCCCGCGCGAAGTGCTCGCGGCGCAGCGCGACTGGCAGGACCGCACCGAGCGCGAGCCGGTGCTGTTCTTGCACCGGGAGATCGAACCGCTGCTCGACGCCGCGCGCGCCGAACTCGCCGCCCTGTTGGCGTGCGATGCCGACGACCTCGCGTTCGTGCCGAACGCGAGCACCGGCGTCAGCACGGTGCTCGCGTCGCTGCCGTGGCGCGCCGGCGACGAGATCCTGGTCACCAGCCACGGCTACAACTCGTGCCGCAACGCCGCCCAGCTGGCGGTCGAACGGCACGGCGCCCGCCTCTGCACCGCCGACCTGCCGTTCCCGATCACGGGCCCCGACGAGGTCGTCGAGCGGGTGCTCGCGGCGGTCACGCCACGCACGAAGCTGTGCATGATCGACCACGTCACCAGCCCGACCGGCCTGGTGTTGCCGGTCGAACGGCTGGTGCCGGCCCTCGCAGAGCGCGGCATCGACACGTTGGTCGACGGCGCGCACGGCCCAGGCATGCTGCCGCTGCGGCTCGACGCGCTCGGTGCGGCGTACTACACCGGCAACTGCCACAAGTGGCTGTGCACGCCCAAGGGGTGCGCGTTCCTGCACGTGCGGCGCGATCGCCAGGCCGGGATCCGACCACTGACGATCAGCCACGGCGCCAACTCGCCGCGCACCGACCGCTCGCGCTTCCGCCTCGAGTTCGACTTCACCGGCACGGCCGACTACACGCCGTTCCTGACGTTGCCGGCGGCCCTGCGCTTCTTCGCCAAGATCGGCGGACTCGACCAGGTGCGCGCCCACAACCACGGACTGACCCGGATCGGCCGCGACCTGTTGTGCCAGCGGCTGGGCGTTGCACCGCCCGCGCCAGCGACGATGCTCGGTTCGCTCGCCGCGGTGCCGCTGCCGCCGACCGCCGCGCCCCCGGTCGGGCCGCTCGGGCTCGACCCGCTGCAGATCCAACTGTTCGAGCAACACCGCATCGAAGTGCCAGTGTTCCGCTGGTCGCGACCGCCGCTGCGGCTGGTGCGCATCGCCTGCCAGATCTACAACAGCGAGGCCCAGGTGCGATACCTTGCGGACCAGCTGGCGAAGTTGCTTGGCGACTCGGGAAGGCCCGCGGGTGATTCGTAAGTAACTTCCATTCAATATATTGCGATCAGTCTCAGCAGATTCTTCGGGCGCTCGCTCAGGAAAAACGCCCGATTGAAACTTTCGTTTGAAACCTTCGTTCGACCACCTAGGCTGAGGAGCCGATGTCGACCGAAGCGACCCGCCAGACCCTGTTGGACGCCACCGAGCAGATGCTCGCCGAACAAGGCTATGCAGCGACCACGCTGCGCCAGCTGACGGCCCGCGCCGGCGCCAACCTGGCGGCCGTCAGCTACCACTTCGGCGGCAAGGAGCAGATCGTGCGAGCGGCCCTGCAGCGGCGCATCGAGCCGATCAACCGCGAACGGTTGCGGCGGCTGCGCAACCTCGGCGACCAGCCCCCTGCCGCCTCGCCGGTACTGGCCGCGTTCCTCCAGCCGCTGCTGCATGCGACCGCGACGATGGACATGCCGCCGGCGGCGATGCGCATGTTCTGCCGCGTGCTCGGCGAGGAGCTGCCGTTCCTGCGCGACTTCCTGGCCGAGC
>DAIMFJ010000112.1:814-4247 GCA_036724695.1 Planctomycetota bacterium | reverse complement strand
TCCGTTAGAACCACCAGATTTTGCGAACTGAACTTCCTGGCCGAGCAATTCGGCGCGGTCGTCCACCATTTCTCCACCGCCCTGCAGCAGGCGCTGCCGCACCTCGACCACGCGACGATCGCGTGGCGGCTGCACTTCGCGATCGGCGCGATCGCGCACCTGCTGCCGAACGCAACCACGATCCGCGCCGTGACGAAGGGCCTCTGCGACCCGCTGGACGCCGACACCCTGGAAGCGCAGCTGCTGACCTTCCTCGACGCCGGTTTCGGCGCCCCACGCCCCCGCGAAACCACCCTCCCGAGGCAACCGTGAAGCGTGTCCTGCTCCCCGTCGCGCTGCTGCTGGCCGCCAGCTGCAGCACGCCCCCGCCGCCGCGGGCCACCGACGCGCAGCCGTCGGTCGCCCTGCCCCCGCACTACCTGGCCGCACCGCCCGACGCCGACGGCGCACTGACCACCGACTGGTGGCGGCAGTTCGGCGATCCGGACCTCGACGCGGCGATCGCCGCCGCGCTGGCCGAGAACCGCGACCTGCAGGGCTCGGCCGCGCGCCTCGAGGCCGCCCTCGCCAACGCCACGCTCGCCGGTGCGGCTGCCCTGCGGCAGGTCGACGCCAGCCTCGACGCAGCGCGCGCGCGGCGGCTGTTCCTCGGCTTCCCGTTCGGCGGCGGCGGCGTGCCGAGCAGCACGACGACGACCTTCGGCGCCGCGCTCAACGTGCGTTGGGAACTCGACCTCTGGGGCCGGGTGCGCAGCGGCGAACAGGCGGCGATCGCCGAAGCCGAAGCCGCCGCGAACCGCCACGACGCCGCGCGGCTCAGCCTGGCCGGCCAGACCGCGAAGGCCTACTTCGCCACCGTCGAGGCCCGCCAGCAGCTGGCCCTGGCGATCGCCAGCACGGACAGCATCCGCGGCACCACCGACGACGTCCGCGACCGCTACCGGCGCGGCCTGCGGCCGGCCCTCGACGCGCACCTCGCCGAGACCAACCTGGCGAACGCCGAGGCCAGCGTCGCGCTGCGGCGCGAGCAACTGCAACGGGCCCTGCGCCAACTCGATCTGCTGTGCGGCCGCTACCCGGCCGCCGCGGCGAACGGCGCCGCGGTGCTGCCGGATCGGCTGCCGCCGGTGCCGACCCGGCTGCCGGCCGAACTGCTGCAGCGTCGCCCCGACCTCGCCGCCGCCGAGCGCACGCTGGCCGCGGCCGGCTGCCGCGTCGACACCGCCCGCGCGGCGCTGTACCCGCGGCTGTCGCTGACCGCCTCGGCAGGGACCAACAGCACCGAGTTCGGGGATCTCGTCGACGAGGACTTCCGGGTCTTCTCGCTCGGCGCCAACCTGCTGCAGCCGCTGTTCGCCGGCGGTGCCCTGCGCGCCGAGGTGGCCCAGCAGCAGGCCAGGCAGCGGGCGGCGATCGCCGACTACCAGCAGGCCGTGTTGGTGGCCTTCGCCGAGGTCGAGAACGCGCTCGGCGCGACGCTCGAACTCGACCGTCGACAGCTCGACCTCGCGCGCGCCGCGCGCAGTGCCGCGGCCGCGCGCGACCTGGCCCGCGACCGCTGGCAGCAAGGCCTCACCGACTTCCTGGCCGTCGCCGACGGCCAACGGCAGGCGTTCACCGCCGAAGCCAACCGCATCGCCGTCGCCCGGCAACGCCTCGACAACCACATCGACCTCGTGCTCGCCCTCGGCGGTGGCTATGCCGCCACCGGCGCTGGAGACCAGCCATGAAGTACTTGCGAATCGTCCTGCAGATCCTGCTGCCGCTGCTGGTGCTCGCCGGCGGCGCGTTCATGGCCCAACGCATCCTCGCCAACAAGGTGCAGCCCAAGGTCACGGCGCCGGTGTTCGAAGGGCCGCTGGTGCGCGTGGCCGCGGTCGCCCCGACGACGCTGCGCATCGACGTCACCGCGCAGGGCACGGTCGAACCGTTCCGCGCCGTGACCGTCGCCCCGCAGGTCGCCGGCCGCGTGCTGCGCGTCGCCGACGAGCTGCGCGCCGGAGCGTTCGTCGCGGCCGGTGCCACCCTGCTCTGCATCGAGCCGGCCGACTTCGAACTGCAGATCGTGCAACGGCAGGCCGACGTCGCCCGGGCGACGCTGCGGCTGGTCCAGGAACGCGCCGAAGCGGCCGCCGCGTTGCGGGCCTGGCGCGAGCTCGAAGGCGAGCGGGCGCCCGAACCGCTGGTGACCCGCGAACCGCAGATCCGCGACGCCGAGCAGTCGCTGGCCGCCGCCGAGGCCCAGTTGGCGCGCGCCCGGCTCGACCTCGAACGCACGCAGGTCACCGCCCCGTTCGCGGCGCGGGTGCGCAGCGCCAACGCCGAGGTCGGCCAGTTCGTCGCCGTCGGGGCCGCCGTCGCCGAGCTGTACGACGTCGCCGCGGTCGAGATCCGCCTGCCGATCGCGTCGTCCGACGCGGCGTTCCTCGACCTGCCGATGCTCGGCACCGGCGACGCGGGCACACTGCCCACCGTCGAGGTGAGCGTCGAGTTCGCCGGCCGCAGCCACACCTGGCAAGGCCGCATCGTCCGCACCGAAGGCGAACTCGACCGCCGCACGCGCCAGCTGACGCTGGTGGCGAGGGTCGACGAGCCGTACGCGCGCCACGGCGACGGCGACCGTCCACCGCTGACGGTCGGCATGTTCGTGCAGGCGACGATCACCGGCCGCACGTTCGCGGACGTCGTCGCGGTGCCGCGCAGTGCGGTGTCGGCCGACGGCGAGGTGTGGGTGGTCGACCAGGAGCTGCGCCTGCGCCGCCGCACCGTCGCAGTGCTGCGCCTCGAACGCGAGCGGGCCTTGGTGCAAAGCGGCCTCGCGGCCGGCGAACGGGTCCTGAGCAGCCGCCTGGACGCGCCGCAGGAAGGCATGCCGGTGCGTGCCGTCGAACCGACCGCACAGGAGCGCTGAGCGATGCAGGACGATCCGAACATCCCAGCCGACGACAAGCGCGGCTTCTTCGCCGGTTTCACGCAGAACCACGTCGCCGCGACGCTGGTCGCCGCGACGTTCGCGGTGGCCGGCATCGCGATGTTGCTGACCGGCAAGGTCCGCCGCGAGGTGTTCCCGGAGATCGCACCGCAGATCGTCACCGTGCAGGTGACCTACCCGGGAGCCACGCCGACCGAGGTCGAGCTCGGCATCTGCCAGCGCATCGAGGAAGTCGTCGAAGGTGTGACCGGCGTCGACAAGGTGACCTCGACGGCGAGCGAAGGCAGCGGCACCGTGGTCGTCGAGGCGCTGCAGGACGCCGACCTGTCGCGCGTGTTCGACGACGTGAAGAACCGGGTCGACGGCATCACCAACCTGCCCGACGAAGCCGAGGAGCCGATCGTCTCGCGGCTGGTCGTGCGCAAGGAGGTGATCAACGTGTCGATCTTCGGCGACGCCGACGAGCGCACGCTGAAGGAACTCGCCGAACAGGCGCGCGAC
>DAIMFJ010000112.1:0-804 GCA_036724695.1 Planctomycetota bacterium | reverse complement strand
GCGCTCGCGGCAATGGGCCGGCGCGAGGAAGCGCGCGCGCTCTTCGACGAGCTGACCGGACTGCCGGCGATCACCCAGGTCGACCTGGCGGCGGTGCGCCCGTACGAGATCGCCGTCGAACTGAGCGAGACCGCGATGCAGCGCTTCGGGCTCGGCTTCGAGGCGATCGCCGACGCGGTGCGGCGCGGCAGCCTCGACCTGCCGGCCGGCACGATCAAGTCGAGCGACAGCCAGACGCTGCTGCGGGTCGAGGGCCAGCGCTACCGCGGCGAGGAGTTCGGCGAACTGGTCGTGCTGACGCGACCCGACGGCAGCCGCGTGCGGCTCGCCGACGTGGCGACGATCCGCGACGGCTTCGCCGACGACGACCTGGTGGCCCGCTTCGACGGCAAGCCGGCGGCGCTGCTGAAGGTGTTCCGGGTCGGCGACCAGGACGCGATCGCGGTCACCGCCGCGGTGCGCGACTGGGTGGCGACGCGCGGCAAGGCGCTGATGCCGCCCGGCGTCGACATCGCCACCTGGCGCGACGAGTCGGTGATCCTGAAGGGCCGCATCGACCTGCTGCTCGGCAACGCCGCGCAGGGGTTGTTGCTGGTGTTCGTGATCCTGACGCTGTTCCTGCAGTTGCGGGTCGCGATCTGGGTCGCGATCGGCATCCCGGTGGCGTTCCTCGGGGCCGTCGCGGCGATGCCGGTGTTCGACGTGTCGTTGAACATGATCTCGCTGTTCGCGTTCCTGCTGGTGCTCGGCATCGTCGTCGACGACGCGATCGTGGTCGGCGAGAACGTCGTGCACTGGCGGCGG
>DAIMFJ010000111.1:6883-13900 GCA_036724695.1 Planctomycetota bacterium | reverse complement strand
GCGGTCGACTTCTTCGCCAACAAGCTCGAGGTCGCGATGTTGCTCGGCGACCTGCGCAAGGTCGTCGCCGCGTCCACCGACACGATCCTCTTCAACATCGACAGCAAGGCGGACCACCGCACGGGCCGTGACGCACTGCTGCAGGTCTTCCTCCGGGTCCTCAACGAGAAGCAGGGCTTCAGCGGCGATCATCCGCACATCGCCCACATGGAGCGGCACCTAGCCGAGCAAGGCCGCCTCGAGGCCTTCCATGCGGCCTTCGAGCGCGAGAGCGGTGACTCGTGGCTTTCGCAGCGCGACGCTTGGGAGTTCCACCGCGATGAGGTCATCGCGGCGCTCGCCGAGGTGTTGCAGCAGAGCAAGGAGTCGGTCGAGAAGTGGGTCGATACCGGCGCCGACAACTTCACCCTGACCGTCGAGAACTTCGCGCGGTGGGTGAAGCGCTACCTGGACACCCAGGGGCCGGAGCACCGGCTGATGTTCTTGGTCGACGAAGTCGGGCAGTTCATCGGCAGCGACACGCATCTGATGCTGAGTCTGCAGACCATCACCGAACAGCTCGGCACGGTCTGTAAGGGGCGCGCATGGGTGGTCGTGACCTCCCAAGAAGACCTCGACTCCGTGCTGGGGGAGGTCAACCAGTCGCGGCAGCACGACTTCTCGAAGATCCAGGGCCGCTTCAAGACGCGCCTGTCGCTGTCGAGTGCCAACGTCGACGAGGTCATCAAGGAGCGCCTGCTGCGCAAGAAGGAGGCTGCGAGCAAGCCGCTCGCGGCGGCCTACGACGGCAAGCACGACATCCTTCGCCACCAGCTGTCGTTCCTCAACGCCGGCACGACCTTCCGCACCTACGCCGACGCCTCGGACTTCGCCGAGTGCTACCCGTTCGCGGCCTACCAGTTCAGCCTGGTGCAGAAGGTCTTCGAGTCGATCCGCAAGGCCGGCGCGACGGGCCTGCACCTGTCGCAGGGTGAGCGCTCAACGCTCGACGCCTTCCAGAGCGCGGCCAAGCAGTTCGGCTCCCAGTCCATCGGGGCGCTGGTTCCCTTCTACGCGTTCTACCCTGCGGTTGAGGGATTCCTCGACACGACGGTCAAGCGCACGATCGACCAGGCGGCGGACAAACACACGCTCGAGCCGTTCGACATCACGGTGCTGAAGGTGCTCTTCCTGATCCGCTACATCGAGGAAGTGCCCGGCAACGTCGACAACCTCGTCACCCTCTGTGTGGACGAGATCGACGCCGACAAGCTGGCGCTCCGCAAGCGCATCGAAGTGTCGCTGGAGCGTCTCGAGAAGGAGACCCTGGTCGCCAGGAACGGCGATCTGTACTTCTTCCTGACCAACGAAGAGCGCGACATCGGTCGCGAGATCAAGAACGTCACGTTGGCATCCGGTGCCGAGGTGCGCGAACTCGGCAAGCTGCTGTTCGAGGACATCCTCGGCGACGTGCGAAAGCACAGCTACAGCGTGACCGGGCGGGACTTCGCCTTCACGCGTATCTGCGACGACCACGTGGTCGGGCAGAAGCTCGAGGGCAGCCTCGAGGTCGTGTTCGTGAGTCCGTTGGGGGACAGCTACAGGCAGTTCGCCTCCAACGAAGGGTGCATCCTGGCGACGGGGGGAGAGCAGGGCCGACTGCTCATCCGGCTGCCCGACCACCCGCAACTCGGCCGTGAGCTGCGCGCCTACCTCCAGACCGAGAACTACGTCAAGACCAAGCACACCGGCTCGCTGCCCGACACTGCCAAGCGCATCCTGCGCGATCGCAGCGACGACAACCGTGGTCGCCGCACGCGCATCCTGACGATGCTCAAGGCGATGCTCGGCGATGCCAGCTACTTCGCAAGCGGCAAGAAGCTCGACATCTCGCGCACGGACCCAAAGGCTGCGATCGGCGACGCGCTCGAGTACCTGATCCAGAACGCCTACCCCAAGATGGCGTACATCAAGCACCAGCAAGGCGACGCGCGGCGGGAGATCCAAAGCCTGCTGCGTGCCGATGACCTCGACAAGGTGCGGCTGGGCCTGGACACGCCTGAGGCCAACCCCGAAGCGCTCGAGGATCTCCGCGAGTACGTCCGTCTGTGCGCAATGCGGAGCAACCAGATCATCTTGAGCGAGCTGATCGAGAAGCGCTACGGCGGCCGACCCTACGGCTGGCCAGAGCTCGAGGTCGTGCTGCTGGTTGCGCGTCTGGCCGTACTCAAGGAGATCAACCTGCTCGACACGAGCAAGTCGCCGATCCCGTTGGATCAGGCCTACGACCCGCTGACCTCGAGCAGCAAGCAGCGCAAGGTGATCATCACGCTGCGGGAGTCGGCTGCTGGAGAACTCATCAAGCAGGCGCAGAATCTCGGGCACGAGCTCTTCGCCCAGAAGGGCCCCAACACCGAAGAGGCGCTCTTCGCCTTCTTGAAGCAGAAGCTGACGGCGTGGAACGCAGCGCTCGGATCGTTCGAGCCGTTGGCCAAGACCGGCAAGTACCCTGGCCTCGCCCAGGTTGAGGCCGGGCAGGGGCTCCTGCGCAGGTTCGTCGAGGAGCGTGACTCGCTGTCGTTCTTGAAGCGCTTCGTCAGTGAGAAGTCGGAGTTGGTCGAGTTTGCCGAGGACTTCCACGAGCTGAGCGAGTTCTACAAGAACCAGAAGCACAGCTGGGAAGGGCTGCGCGCGGCCGTCGAGGAGTTGGGGCAGAACCGTCTGCAGCTCGAAGCGCACGCGGCGGCCGGCCCCGCGCTCGCGCGCATGGAGGAGATCCTGGCGGCACCCCGACCCTATGGGCAGTTGCCGCAAGTTGCCGCGCTCGTCGACACCGCACGCAAGGTCAACGGCGAGTTGGTCGCCGAGGCAAGGGGGCCCGCGGTGCTGGCGATCCAGCGCTTGATCGACCGGGTCAAGGTGGAACTGGACAAGGTGTCGGCGGATGGCCCGCTGCGAAAGCTGGGGGTCGAGGAACTGCAGAAGCTGCTCTTCACCGCGACCGAGGACAGCAGCATCGCGCACATCGCCCAGGCGGTGCAGCAGGCGGAGGGTGCGTTCGACCGGTCGCTGAGTGCGATCGAGAAGGCACAGGCGCCGCCGCCGGCCAAGCCGGGCGCACCTGCTCCGGCGACACCGCGGCCGGTGGTGAAGAAGCGTCGGGTCGTGGAGGTAAAGGGGCTGTGCCCCGATGGCTTCCTCGAGACGGCGGAGGACGTGACGGCCTTCTTGGGCAAGCTCGAAGGGGCCCTGCGTTCGGCGGTTGATGCCGGCGAACGCGTGCATATCAAGTGACCGAAGCCAGATGAACACCTCGCAGCTCAAGGACTACGCCCCCAAGGCCCGCACCGAGTTCATCAAGGCCGTCAGTGCGCAGGCTGCCCGCTTCGGTATCACAGCCAAGGGGGTGGCCGAGGCCAAGGTGCAGGGCGACGTGTTACTGGTTGGAGGGCAGGCCTTCCCTCGTGGCTTCGCGGACGGGCGGCAGAAGCTCGTGGAGCGGGTGAAGGCCGTTGGGTTCGACCGCACGATGGAGGCGATCGCCTACACGTGGTTCAACCGCTTCGTGGCTATCCGCTACATGGAGCTGCATGGCTACCTGGAGCACGGCTACCGGGTGTTGAGCCACCCTGAGGGGCATGGGCGGCCGGAGATCCTGGATCACGCGGCGGATGTCGACTTGCCTGGCCTCGACCGGGATCGCGTTGTTGAGTTGAAGCTGGCGGGCAACAAGGACGAGGAGCTCTACCGGCTGCTTCTGTTGGCGCAGTGCAATGCGCTGCACAAAGCGATGCCGTTTCTGTTTGAGAAGATCGGCGACGAGACGGAGTTGCTTCTGCCAGCCAATCTGCTGCACACCGACTCGCTGATCCGTCAGTTGGTTGAGCAGGTCGATGAGGCGCTGTGGCGGGAGATCGAGATCATCGGTTGGCTCTACCAGTTCTACATCTCGGAGAAGAAGGACGAGGTCATCGGCAAGGTCGTGAAGTCGGAGGACATTCCGGCTGCGACTCAGCTCTTCACGCCTAACTGGATCGTGAAGTACATGGTCCAGAACTCGCTGGGGGCGCAGTGGCTGGCCACGTATCCGCACTCGCCGCTCAAGGGGCGGATGGATTACTACATCGAGCCCGCCGAGCAGGCCGACGAGGTGAAGGCGCAGCTCGCAGCGATCACGCCGAAGGCACTCAACCCCGAGGAACTGACCCTCATCGACCCCGCCAGTGGCTCCGGGCACATCCTGGTGGAGGCCTATGAGCTCTTCAAGGCCATCTACCTGGAACGCGGCTACCGCCTGCGCGACATCCCGCGCCTGATCATCGACATCGACGAGCGCGCGGCACAGCTAACGGGCTTTGCGCTGATGATGAAGGGGCGGGCGGATGATCGGCGGCTCTTTGAGCGCGGGGTGAAGCTCAACGTAATGGCGCTGGTGGATAGCGCGGGGTTTGATGCGGAGGGGCTGGCGAAGGGCGTGGAGCTCTCGGACTACGGGCTGAAGCCGGGGGGCCTCACGGAGCTCAAGCGGTTGTTCGAGCACGCGACGACGTTTGGGTCGTTGATTCAGGTGCCCGAGGAGCTGGCGAAGAAGTTGCCCAAGCTAAAGGCGCTAAGCGAGGCGACCAGCCACGACCTCTTCGTGTCTGAGGCGCTTAAGCGCTTGGGGCCGCTGGAGCGGCAGGCCGAGTTGCTGGCGGCGCAGTACGACGCGGTCGTGATGAACCCGCCGTACATGGGCAGCAGTGGGATGAACGCCCCTCTGAAGAAACATGTCAAGGACAACTACCCTGACGCGAAGGAGAACCTGTTCGCTTGCTTCATCGAGCGCTGTTGTCTGCTGGCGAAAGAGGTAGGGCAGAGCGCTCTGGTGACGATGCACAACTGGATGTTCCTGTCGTCATTCCAGAAGCTGCGGGATCGTTTGCTGAAGTTGAAGACGATCAGCACGATGGCTCATCTCGGTGCCGGGGCTTTTGGAAGCATCTCTGGTGAGGTCGTGCAGGCCGCGACTTTTGTGCTGAGGAATGTGCCGCCGGAGGCTTATCGACCAGTTTTCTTCAGGCTGCTAGAGGGGCGTGAGGAGAGGAAGCGGACAGCTCTTCGTCTCGGCGAGAACCGCTTCGCAGAGGCAGCCCAGAGCGAGTTCCAGAAAATCCCTGGCAGCCCAGTTGCCTACTGGGTGAGCGCAAACGTACGTGAGTCCTTCGTAGCATTCCCCCTGGCTTCAGCGTCACTTGAACCAAGGGAAGGCCTTGCCACCGGCAACAATGACCGATACGTCCGGTGCTGGCCAGAAGTCTCGATCGAAGAAGTCGGACTTGACTGCGGAAACCGTGCTGTTGCAAAGGAAACCGGCAAGCGCTGGTTTCCCTACAACAAGGGAGGGGAGCTACGAAAGTGGGCTGGCAATACATGGTTTCTAGTTGACTGGCTAGACGATGGCCGCGAGCTTCAAACGAAGCTTCATCCATCCGGAACACGAGTTTGGGCCCACAATTTCAATCTGGAGTTTATATTCCGCCCTTTTCTTACTTGGTCTGACATAACGTCGAAGGGGCTCTCGGTTCGCCTCTACCCCGCGGGCTTCCTCTTTGACGCCACAGGCCTATGTGCATTTGCCAAAAACGGCGCCCAGGCGGGCTCGGTCGAGCGAGCGGCAGCTCTGGGCAACTCGCACCTCGGGACAATGTTCGCCCAGATTCTCAATCCAACTCTCCATTTCAAGTCTGGCAACTTCGGTGACCTGCCGATCGATGAGGGGCTGGATGTGTCTACGTCGGTTCAGCAAGCGGTCAGCGTTGCGACTAGTGACTGGAACGCCTATGAGCGGTCCTGGGACTTCCGAACCCTTCCGCTCCTGACGGCCTCTCGCGAGCGCAGCCCCACGCTCGAATCCAGCTACGCCGCCTGGATTACCCAGAACAAGTGCACCATCGCCGAGATGAAGCGTCTCGAAGAGGAGAACAACCGCCTCTTCATCGACGCCTATGGCTTGGCCGACGAGCTCACTCCCGACGTCCCCATCGAGCAGATCACCCTAACGGTGAACCCCGCCTACCGCTACGGCGGCAAGCTCACCGAAGAGGAGCAGTGGACCCGCTTCCGCCAGGACACCATGCAGGAGCTCGTGTCTTACGCCATCGGCTGCATGATGGGCCGCTACAGCCTGGACGCGCCGGGCCTCATCTACGCCCACAGCGGCAACGAGGGCTTCGACCCGAGCCGCTACCCCACCTTCCCGGCGGACGAGGACGGCATCGTCCCGATCACCGACGCGGAGTGGTTCGATGACGACGCTGCCAACCGCGTCGTCGAGTTCGTCTCGGTCGCCTGGGACAAGCAGCACCTCGAAGCCAACCTGCAGTTCCTTGCCGACAACCTAGACCCCAAGAAGGGTGAGTCCAGCCGCGACACCATCCGCCGCTACCTCTGCGACAGCTTCTTCAAGGACCACCTGCAGACCTACAAGCGGCGCCCGATCTACTGGCTGTTCTCCAGCGGCAAGCAGCAGGCCTTCCAGTGCTTGGTGTACCTGCACCGCTACAACCCGGGGACTCTGTCCCGGATGCGGTCCGAGTACGTAATCCCACTGCAGGGCAAGTTCGCCGCCCGCCTCGACCAGCTCCAAGGCGACATCCAGGCTGCGACCTCGACCGCCCACCAGAAGCGTTTGGAGAAGGAGCTCGTCCGCCTGCAGAAGCAGCAGGTCGAACTGCTCGCTTTCGACGAGAAGCTCCGGCACTACGCCGACAAGCGCATCGCGCTCGACCTCGACGACGGCGTCAAGGTCAACTATGGCAAGTTCGGCGATCTGCTCGACGAGGTGAGCAAGGTGACCGGCGGCAAGGAGGAAGACTGAGTGAGCCACGAGGCTCCATCCCTGGACCTGCTCACCCGGTGGCTGGCAGGCCACGAGCACGAGCGGCTCGAGTTCAAGGAGGCGAAAGCTACCTTCGATCCCGACAAGCTGACCCGGTACTGCATCGCGCTCGCGAATGAGGGGGGCGGCCACCTGGTGCTCGGGGTCACCAACAAGGC
>DAIMFJ010000111.1:393-6873 GCA_036724695.1 Planctomycetota bacterium | reverse complement strand
CACCGCGCCGGGTCGTGGGCACCGAGGCATTCCAGGACCTGTCGGGCCTCAAGCGTGACCAGGGCCAGAGAGTGCGGCTGCGCATCGACGTCACCGAGCTGCAGCACGAGGACGGTCGTGTTCTCGTGATCTCCGTTCCTGCGCGGCCGATCGGCACGCCGATGCAGTACGAGGGGGCCTACTGGATGCGGCGCGGAGAAGACCTCGTGCCGATGAGCCCGGAGGTCCTCAAGCGCATCTTCGACGAGGCGCAGCCCGACTTCTCGGCCGAGGTCTGTGCGGCCGCCACGATGGAGGATCTTGACCCCGCGGCGATCGAGAAGCTGCGAGCGCTCTGGATCGATGCGTCCGGCAAGCAGTCGCTGAGTGCGCTGAGTGCCGCTCAGCTCCTGGAGGACGCGGAGCTGACCGTCGAGGGACGGGTCAGCTACGCCGCACTGATCCTGCTGGGCACGAAGAAGGGGCTCGGTCGGCACCTAGCCCAGGCAGAGACGATCTTCGAGTACCGGTCCTCCGACAGCTCCGTGGCCTACCAGCAGCGGGAGGAGTTCCGGTCCGGGTTCCTGCTGTATCTCGACGAGCTCTGGGCGCGGATCGCGGTTCGCAACGAGGTGCACCTTTACCAGCACGGCCTCTTCCGGCATGAGGTGCCGACGTTCAACGAGGCGGCCGTGCGCGAGGGGTTGCTCAACGCGCTGGCGCATCGCGACTACCGCTTGGGGGGATCGATCTTCGTGCGCCAGTTCCCTAAGCGCCTGGAGATCGTCAGCCCGGGCGGCTTCCCGCCGGGGATCACTGCCGAGAACTTGTTGTGGCGACAGGCGCCTCGCAACCGGCGGATAGCCGAGGTGATGGCCAAGTGCGACCTCGTCGAACGTTCGGGGCAGGGTGCCAACCGGATGTTCGAAGCCTGTGTGCAGGAGGGCAAGGCGTTGCCCGACTACAGCGACAGCGACGCGCATCAGGTCAGCCTGGTGCTGCGCGGAGAGGTGCAGGACGAGAACTTCCTGCGGTTCTTGGAGCGCGTGGGGCAGGCGACGCTCGCGACCTTCACGACGGAGGACTTCTTGCTGGTGCATGCCGCGCATGCGGAGGCCGAGATCCCCGAGCGGCTGCGTGCGTCACTTCCTCGGCTGGTCAAACTGGGTGTGATCGAGGTCCGAGGGAGGGGGCGCGGGACCCGCTACCTGCTGTCCGAGCGTTTCCACAAGTTTGCGGATGACCGCGGCGCCTACACGCGCCGCAAGGGCCTCGATCGGGAGACGAACAAGGCCTTGTTGGTCGACCACATCGAGCGCAACGCCGCCGAGGGCAGCCCTCTGCGGGATCTGGCCGACGTGTTGCCGGCGCTGTCCAGGAAGCAGGTCCAGCGCTTGTTGGCGGAGCTCGACGACGAGGCTCGGGCGCACTCCCGTGGCAAGACCCGGGGGGCCCGGTGGTTTCCGGGGGCTGGTCCGAGCGGGGGGGCGGCACGATGAGAATTGCCCGCTCCTTCGAAGTTGCGGGCATTCTGCGGGCAATTCGTGGCCGCGGAAGAGTCCGTAAGTATAAGCCAAGTAGCAGGTTAGATCCGGATGCCGATTGCCCGTGGAGCCCGGTGCCTTCGGCTCATGGGTTGTGGGTGAGCGGGCGATCGGGAGTGGCGCGTGGCCCTGCTCTTGGAGCAGTCGAACGAAACGAGGCGATCGAAGCATGAGGACCGAACAGGTAGACCAGGCGCTTCACCAGCGGTTCGTCGTGGATGGCGAGCGGATCGTCTTCTGGCACGACGAGAAGGCGGACTTTGCACACTACGTCGCCGACGGGCTGTCCGGCGACCTGGCCAACGTGAAGGTGCTCGATGTTGCGCAAGTCGGCGGCCTGTCGGCGAAGCTGCTGCTGGAGCGTGAAGATCCGAACAGCAAGTACCTTGTCTACAGCGCCGGCGAGGCGCCGCCACCTGACGAGGACTGGCTGCTCGACATCCGACTCTACAGTGCCCAGTTCCACGCCGACGTAGCGAGCCTCTGGCTGCAAGAACTTGGGCTCAGTCGCTTGTCGCTGCGTGGGCACCTGAATGAGCGCGCGGCGTTCTTGGCGAATCAGGAGCGGCGCCGCAAGCTCAAGCGGCAGCTGACCGAGGCGGACGACGAAACGGCGATCGACCTCAAGATGCTGGCGGTGCTGCTGAACACGCCGGTGGCCAGCACCTTCGACGTGCTGCGCTACATGTGCCACAGCCACCGCAGCGACGAGCGCTTCGACCTCGACCGGCCGCCGGAGGTGCTCGGCACGATCGAGAAGATGGGGTTGCTGCCCAGGTTCTGGGACCTGATGCGGAGCGAGTTCGCCTATTCGGCAGAGGAGCCGAGTGTGGCCGGGCTGCTGCGGCGCCTGTTCGTCTCCGAAGTGTTGCACCAGGCCGGAGGTGACCGGCTGGCCTCTATCGCGCACTACCGGCTGCCGGCCGCGGGGCAGCGGAACGCCGTCGTCTTCCTGACTCAGTGGCGGGACTCCACCGGCAACGCAGCCAGCTACGACGCTGCAGCTGCTGCGGTTGGTGCCGAGCAGAAGATCGGCGAGACGCTGGGGACTTTGGACCTGACGGCGCTGAAGGACGTCTACACGTTCTTCGATGCGGAGCGGCTCGTCATCAAGCAGCTGCGCGACCAGATCCTCCACGAGGGAGGAGCCGTCGACGTGGAGTTCGTCGCGGAGCTAGCCTCACAACGTAAGGCGGGGCATTGGCTGTCGGGACCGGGCAGGGATGCCGCGGAACGGCATGCAATGTCCCATGCGTACGACGCGATGGTGGCGGCTGCAGAACTGTTCCGCCTGCAGGCGGCGCTGCCGCAGGAGCTGCGGTTCGAGTCGCCGGCAGACCTCCTGGAGGCATACCAAGCGAGTCTCTTCCAGCTCGACCGCCTCTATCGTCGCTTCTGCTGGCACGCCAAGCCTGCCGTGGGCCAGGGTTGGGATGTGCTGAAGGCGCTCGCAGTAGAGGTGGAGCGGGTCTACGACCAGGGCTACTTGCAGCGGCTGGGAGTGGAGTGGAGCCGCTTGCTCGATCAGGGCTTCCTCGGCACGTGGTCGTTGGAGGCTCTGCCGCCCCAGCAGGAGTTCTACGCAAGGAACATCGGTCCGTATGTCCGTGAGGGCGATCGACGGCGAGCATTCGTGATCATCAGTGATGCGTTCCGCTACGAGGCCGCAACCGAGCTGGTGGAGCAGCTCAACGGCAAGTACCGCATGGATGCCGAGCTGAAGGCCATGCTCGGCGTGCTGCCCTCCTACACCAAGCTGGGCATGGCTAGCCTCTTGCCGCACAAGACCCTCGCCTACAACGAGAAGGGCGAGGTGCTCGTCGATGGCAAGTCAACCGAGGGCACCGCGGCCCGGAGCAAGCATCTCGCTACCGTCGACGGCATTGCCTGCCAGGCCAAGGACTTGCGAGCCATGCCGCGGGAAGAGGCGCGGGAGATGATCCAGGACGCTCGCGTGGTCTACATCTACCACAACGTCATCGACGCGCGGGGTGACAGCGCTTCGACCGAGTCAGAGACCTTCGAGGCGGTCGCCGAGTGCATCGACGAGCTCGAGGAGCTGGTGCAGTACTGCGTCAACAAGCTCAACGCAGCCAAGGTGTGGGTCACCGCAGACCACGGTTTCCTCTACCAGCACGAGGCGCTTGACGACACCGACAAGAGCAAGCTCAGCCACAAGCCCAAGGGGGCGGTCGTGGTCAAGAAGCGCTACGTGCTCGGCTACGAGCTGGGCGCCGTCCCCGAGGCGCACCATGGCTCAACACACGCGACGGCGGTGGCGGAGGGGGGCATGGAGTTCTGGGTGCCGCGGGCTGCCAACCGGTTCCACTTCGCTGGCGGCGCGCGGTTCGTCCACGGGGGGGCGATGCCGCAGGAGATCGTAGTACCTCTGGTGATTGTCACCAACGTTCGGGGCAAGCAGAAAGAGGGCACGCGGATCGAGAAGGTCGCGGTGCAGGTGCTCGGCACCAACCACAAGATCACGACTCCGAAGTACCGCTTCGAGCTGATCCAGACCGAGGCAGTCAGCGAACGGCGCAAGCCGATCACCCTGCGTGCAGCGGTCTACGAGGGGGAGCAGCCGGTGACGTCGGTCGAGACGGTGACGTTCGACAGCGCGTCCGACAGCATCGAAGAGCGCAAGAAGTCGATCCGACTCGAGCTGCGCACCGGTACCTTCAACAAGGCAACTCCCTACCGCCTGATCCTGCGCGACGTCGAGAGCGATGTCGAAGTGCAGTCCGTGCCGGTGGTGATCGACAGGAGCTTTGACGATGACTTCTGAGAAGCAGGCAGCCGCAAGTGGCGACCTGGATGCGTTGCTGAACCAGCACTTCGCCGGCAAGATCGTCCGCAAGGACCTCACCAAGCTGGTCAAGGAGGGGGCGAACGTCCCGGTCTTTGTCCTCGAGTACCTGCTCGGCAACTACTGCGCGTCGCAGGACGAAGAGGTGGTCGCGGAAGGGCTGCAGACCGTCAAGCGGATCCTGGCCGAGAACTTCGTTCGGCCCGACGAGGCGGAGAAGGTGAAGTCCCTGATCCGCGAGAAGGGCACCTACAAGGTCATCGACAAGGTCTCCGTCGAGCTCAACGAGAAGCGCGACGTCTACGAGGCCAACCTCTTCAGTCTGGGCATCAAGGGCGTCGTCGTCCCGACCTCCACGGTCAAGGAGTACGAGAAGCTGCTGGTGGGTGGCATCTGGGCGCTGGTGACCCTCGAGTACTTCTTCGAAGAAGGGCAGAAGGGGTCGCCGTTCTCGATCCGGCAGCTGAAGCCGATCCAGATGCCGAACATGGACATGGCGGAGCTGCGGGAACGCCGGAAGGAGTTCACCGCGGAGCAGTGGCGCGACGTGCTGACGCGTTCGTCGGGTATGGAGCCGACCACGCTGGACAAGCGGGTCAAGTGGCATCTGCTCGCTCGGATGCTGCCGTTCGTCGAGAGCAACTACAACATGTGTGAGCTCGGGCCGCGCGGCACGGGCAAGAGCCACATCTACAAGGAAGTCAGTCCGAACAGCATCCTGGTCTCGGGCGGGCAAACCACGGTCGCCAACCTCTTCTACAACCTGGCGCGCCGGCAGATCGGCCTCGTCGGGGTGTGGGACGTCGTCGCGTTCGACGAGGTGGCAGGGATCCACTTCAAGGATCACGACGGCGTCCAGATCATGAAGGACTACATGGCGTCCGGGTCCTTTGTGCGTGGGCGCGGCTCCGTGAACGCATCGGCCTCGATGGTGTTCGTCGGCAACATCGACAACGTCAAGGCTCTGCTCAAGACGAGCCACCTGCTGTCGCCGTTCCCCGAGGCGATGATCGACGCCGCCTTCTTCGATCGCTTCCACGCCTACATTCCGGGCTGGGAGATCCCCAAGATGCGGCCGGAGTTCTTCACGAACCAGTACGGCTTCATCGTCGACTACCTGGCCGAGTTCTTCCGGGAGATGCGGAAGCAGAACTTCGGCGACGCGATCAACAAGTACTTCCGGCTCGGCCGCGACCTCAACCAGCGCGACACCATCGCCGTGAAGCACACGGTGTCAGGACTGTTGAAGCTGCTGTACCCTCACGAAGTCTACGACAAGGAGGCCGTGCGGCAGTGTCTGGAGTACGCGCTCGAGGTGCGGCGTCGCGTCAAGGAGCAGCTCAAGCGCATCGGCGGCATGGAGTTCTTCGACGTGCACCTGAGCTACATCGACCTCGAGACCAACGAGGAGAAGGTCGTGCGCGTCAAGGAGCAGGGCGGCGACTCGTTGATCCCGGACGACCCACTCAACCCGGGCTCGCTCTACACGGTGTCACGTGGTAGCGGCGGCCATCTCGGGCTCTACCGTCTCGAGACGCAGGTCACCGCCGGCAACGGACAGTTGAAGCTGTCGGGGTTCGGCTCGAACACCGCGGCCAAGGAGTCGGTCAAGGTCGGCTTCGACTACTTCCGCGCCAACGCCACGCAGATCCAGGCTTCGGTCAAGGCGGGCGACCACGACTACCACCTGCACGTGGTCGAGGCTCACAACACGGGGCCGTCGACAACGTTGACCATGGCGGCTTTCGTTGCGCTCTGCTCTGCGCTGGTCGGTAAGTCGCTGGAGTCGCAGATGGTGGTGCTCGGCAGCATGAGTCTGGGCGGCAACATCGTGCCGGTCGAGAACCTCGCGGAGTCGCTCCAGGTTGCAGCGGAGGCCGGCGCGAAGCGGCTACTGCTGCCGATGGCGAGTGTCGGCGACATCCCGACGATTCCGGGTGAGCTGTTCGCCAAGTTCCAGACCAGCTTCTACGCGGATCCGAAGGATGCGGTGTTCAAGGCGCTTGGGGTGCACTGAGCTGATCGTTGGTCGGAGCGATCCGAGAGGGTCGCGCATCAGGCCTTGGGGGCTCCTCGAACGCGTCGAGGTCTTCGTCCTCAATTCGCAAGACTTCGGCCGACCAGGCCGCGGCGAGAGTCGAGTTTCCCAAC
>DAIMFJ010000111.1:0-249 GCA_036724695.1 Planctomycetota bacterium | reverse complement strand
GCTCTGGTGTTAAACTTAAAAAAAATTGGCGTAACCGCGCGGCGCGCGCCTCTTTGTGGGTGCGCCGCGTTATTGTGGCGCACGACGGTACGCCGCACGGCGGCCGTAGGAGTGCGAGCGCCTGGCACGGGGAGTGCCTGCTGCTGACTAGTCCCGGCAAGCGGTGCTGAGCCTGCGCGATGTTTGCATGGGCCAGTAGGCGCGCGACAAGGCCGTGGCAGTTCTTTGAAACCACAAGGAGACCTGATG
>DAIMFJ010000110.1:2975-13909 GCA_036724695.1 Planctomycetota bacterium | reverse complement strand
GGCGGTGTGTATTGGCGGGGTGTGCGGGTTGGGGGTGGTTCGGGATGGGCCCGAACCGGCCGAACAGGATAGCGCCGGCAACCGCCGGCCGCGAGGGTTGCCTCTCCCGCCGCAGGCGCTCCAATGCTGGCATGGCCACGCCCTCGTCCGGACTCGACCGTCGTCACTTCCTCGGCACCGCTGCGGCGGCGCTGGCCGGCACCGCCGTGCTGCCGGCTGCCGCCCCCGGCTTCCGGCGGTCGCCCGCCGCCCCGCTGTTCGAGATCAGCCTGGCGCAGTGGTCGCTGCACCGCACGCTGCGCAGCGGTCAGCTCGACAACCTCGGCTTCCCGAAGCAGGCCCGCAAGTTCGGCATCACGGGCGTCGAGTACGTCAACAGCTTCTGGAAGGACAAGGCCCGCGACCAGGCCTACCTGCAGGAACTCAAGCAGCGCTGCGACGGCGAAGGTGTGCGCAGCGTGCTGATCATGTGCGACGGCGAGGGTGCACTCGGCGACCCCGACGCGCAACAGCGCGGCAAGGCGGTCGAGAACCACCACCAGTGGATCGAGGCGGCGAAGTTCCTCGGCTGCGGCAGCATCCGCGTCAACGCGCAGAGCCGCGGCAGCTGGGAAGAGCAGCAGAAGCTCGCCGCCGACGGGCTGCACCGGCTGTGCGAGTACGGCGACACGTTCGGTATCGACGTGATCGTCGAGAACCACGGCGGCTACTCGTCGAACGGCCGCTGGCTGGCCGAGACGCTCAAGCTCGCCGACCACCCGCGCTGCGGGGCGCTGCCCGACTTCGGCAACTTCCGGATCCGCCACGACGAGATGTACGACCGCTACTTCGGCACCGACCAGCTGATGCCGTTCGCGCGCGGGGTGTCGGCGAAGTCGCACGACTTCGACGAGCAGGGCGAGGAGATCCACACCGACTACCGCAAGATGCTCGACATCGTGGTCGGCAAGCACCGCTGGCGCGGCTACATCGGCATCGAATACGAAGGCGGCAAGCACAGCGAGGACGACGGCATCCTGCTGACCAAGCGCCTGCTCGAACGCGAGCGCGAACGCTTGACGCGGCAACTGGCTCCCGGCGAGGGCGGCAAGTGAACGAGCGCCTCGCCAAGCTGCCGCCGTACCCGATGCTGCAACTGGCCGGCTGGTGCCAGCAGATCGCCGCGCGGCGCATTCCGCTGTACGACTTCGGCACCGGCGACCCGCGCGAACCGACGCCGGCGATCCTGCGCGAGGCCCTGGTCGAGAACCTCGGCGAGGTCAGCCAGTACCCGAGCAACGACGGCCTGCCCGCGTTCCGCCAGGCGGTGGCCGGCTACCTGCAGCGGCGTTTTGGCGTCGCCGTCGACGCCGACCGCCAGATCCTGCCGACGCTCGGCAGCAAGGAGGCGCTGTTCCATCTGCCGCAGACGTTCGTGCAGGTGCCGAGCGACAAGGACCTGGTGCTGTACGGCGAACCGGCGTACCCGGTCTACGAGATCGGGGCGTTGTTCGCCGAAGCCTGGACCTACGCGGTGCCGCTCGGCGTGCACAACGGCTACGCGATGGATCCCGACGCGCTGCCCGAATCGGTGCTCAAGCGCGCCGCGGTGGTGTTCTTGAACTACCCGCACAACCCGACCGGCTTCCAGCTGTCCGAGACGCTGCTGCGGCGGTGGGTGGAAGCGCGCGCCGAGTACGGCTTCGTGCTGGTCGGCGACGAATGCTACGCCGACCTGTGGTACGAGGGTCCGCCGCCGCGCAGCCTGCTCGAATTCGGTCAGAAGGGCTGTCTGGTGCTGCATTCGCTCAGCAAACGCTCGGGCATGACGGGGTACCGGTCCGGTTTCCTGGCCGGCGACCCGCAGCTGATCGCCACCTGCAAACGCTTCCGTGCCAGCATGGGCACGGTGCCGCAGGAGTTCGTGCAAGCGGCCGCGGCGGTGGCGTGGCGCGACGACGCGCACGTCGCCGCACGCCGGCAGGTGTTCGGCGCGAAGCGCCAGGTGCTGCTCGAACTGTGCCAGCAGCGCGGTCTGCGGGTGCACGGCAGCACGGCCGGTCTGTACGTCTGGATCGAGGTGCCGGCCGGCACCAACGACGTCGACTATGCGGCACTGTGCCGCGAGAACGGCATCGTCGTGGCACCGGGCAGCTTCTTCGGCAAGGGCCAGGAACGCTTCGTGCGCGCCGCCCTCGTGCCGACCTTGGCCGAGTGCCAGGCCGCCGCGAAGGTCTGGCCGCGGTAGCTGCGCTGGCGCGGGTGCGCCTGCGGCCGTCAGCGTTCGAACGGCAGGCCCTTGCCGATCCAGTGCGCCAGGCCGCCGCGCAGGTTGGTCAGGTTCCTGAAACCCTGCTGGGCAAGGAACTCGCACGCGTGCAGGCTGCGCACGCCATGCTCGCAGTGCACGAGCCACGGCACGCCGGGGTCGAGTTCGGCGACGCGCAGGTGCAGTTCCTGCAGCGGCACCAGCAGCGCCCCGGGCAGCCGGTGGCTCTGGTGCTCAGGGTGGGTGCGCACGTCGAGGATGCGCAGCGCGACGTTCTGGGCGAGTTCTCGCTGGGCGTCTTCGGGGTCGAGATCGCGGTAGGCCATGCGCGGATCCTAGTCGGTTGCGCGGACTTTTTCGGGGCGCGTTGTCTGGGTGGTCATGCCCGCAGGGGGCGGGCAGGTACCCAGTCCAGACCGACCACCGCGGCTCGGCGTCGACCTCTTGTCGAGTCGGGATCGTGTCGGCATTGCAATCTACCCGTCCAAGGGTCAGATCGGGGCTGGCGCCGCTCACGTCACCGGCCGGTCGACGGTAAGGCGAGGAGCGTGCGATCGAGGAGCTTGCCCTTGTCGAGAGCCTTCCTACTCCTGTCCGCACTCCTCGCCGGCTCGGTCGGCGGCGGTGTCGCGTGCGTCGGGTTCACCTTGGTGAGCTCGTCGGCGCCCGCTGGAGCGCTCGTGGCACCGACAGACCTGCTGCCCGCTACCGGCGAAGCAGCCGCCCTGGCCCGGGAAATCGCCGCTCTGCGGGGTGAGCTGGCCGCGGCGACGGCGCGTTGGACCATGCACCCTGAATCCGGCGAGCCACGCCGCCAGGCCGTCGCTGGGGATGCGTTCGCCGGCATCGAACGCAAGCTCGACGAACTCCTGCTGGCGGTTGCCGCCATGCCAGCGACTCCCGTCGCGGGTGTCCAGGAGGTCCTCGAGGCGCAGCGGCAGAACCCCATGCCGGACCTGGCGCGAGCCAGGGCGCTCTGGGACTCCCTCGAGAACGACACCAAGGCTGGCACGAGTGTGACGCGTCAGCAGTGGTTGTTGCTCGGCATGGCGGACGTCGTGCGGCGCCTCGGCAGCCCGATGCACATCCTTGTCGAGAACCCGCGGACGCAGTCGTGGGAGTACTTCCTCGACAAGGACACGGCCCTGGTGGTGCGATTCGTCGATGGCCTGGTGACGTCGGTCACGCAGTGACGGTTCGGCAGGGACGGCTGCGGCGCGCGGCTTCGACTCTGCTCAGTGCGATCTGCCTTGCGGGCCGTCCGGCAACAGCTCGTCGAGCAGCCCCGGCAAGGCCTCGGCCGCGCGGCCCGACACGAAACGGTCGGCGGTGCCCAGGTTGTTCGGCGCGTCGAGCGCCTGCACGAACGTGCGCGCTCCGGCGGCTCGTGCCACCGGCAGCATGTTGGCGGCGGGGTAGACGTTGCCGCTGGTGCCGATCGCCAAGAACGTCGTCGCGGTGCCCAGCGCCTGTTCGATCGTGTCGAGGTGGTAGGGCACTTCGCCGAACCAGACGATGTCGGGGCGCAGGCGCGGGTGGCGGCACAGCGCGCAGGGCAGGAAGCGGTCGGGATCGAGGTGCTCGAGCCCGACGACGACGGCACCGCAGCGTTCGCAGCGCAGGTTGCGCAGTTCGCCGTGCATGTGCAGCACCGCGCTGCCGGCGCGTTCGTGCAGGTCGTCGACGTTCTGGGTCACCAGCGTGGTGCGGTGGCCGTGGGCCGCGGCGCGCCGCTGGAACGCGGCGAGGGCCAGGTGCGCGGCATTCGGGGCGACCTCGAGCAGTTGTGCACGGCGGTGCTGGTAGAAGCGCCAGACCAGTGCGGGATCGCGATTCCACGCCTCGGGCGTCGCGACGTCCTCGGGCCGGTGGCCTTCCCAGAGGCCGCCGGCGTCGCGGAACGTGCGCACGCCCGAATCGGCGGAGATGCCGGCGCCGGTCAGGAAGACGAAGTGTTCGCGCATGGTGGAGCGTGGTCGTGGCGCATGCTCGCACCAAGGGGGCGCTGCGGCAACCTCGGGCAGCGGCCGGCACGGCCGGCCGAACGGCAGCGTCGGCTTCGCCTCCGGCCAGCCGCCGGTGGCTTCGCCCCGCGGCGTGAGGTCGAGGGGTGCGTTCGGCACCGCGCGGTGCAGGAACCTGGTCCCGATTGCGTACCAGGGGGGGCAGGTGTGCCAGATCTCGATACCCTGGTACGCTTCCACGCCTGCAGCCCCCCAACCCCACCCTTGCGATGATCACCCGATTGCTCGTTCTCTCGCTTGCTGCGCTGCCGCTGGCGGCGCAGCAGCTGACCGTCGACTACCCCGACAGCGTGCTCGGCGCGACGGCCGGTCAGTACCCGATCTACACCGGCACCGGCACCAACGTGATCCGCGGCCAGATGTTCTGCCCGGGTACCACGCCTGGTCTGCCGACCCAGGTCATGGTCTGCACGCGCGTCGGTGTGCAGCTCGCCGACTTGAACGGTCCGGCTACCTACTCGCAGTTCGTGGTGCGCGTCGGCTCGACCACGGTGCCGGCCCTGACCAACACCTGGACCACCAACCTGCCCGACCAGTCGATCCAGGTCGACCTGTCCAACCAGACGCTGACGGCCAACTCCCCGACCAACGTATGGGTCGAGTGGCCGCTCAACACGCCGTTCGTCTACACGCCCGGCGAAGGCGTCGTGCTCGACATCACCTCGCAAGCCGCCGTCGCCGGCCAGTATCTGCGCACCGCGATCGGTACCGGCGTGGCCCGCATGGTCTCCACCAACTACACGGGCGCGACCACCGGCGCGCCGCAGGCCTCGGGTGGCATCAAGTTCCGCCTCGTGTTCGAGCCGGCTGGCTTCGTGTCGGCCCACCCAGGTTGCCCGGGCACCGGCAACTTCGTGCCGCGCATCGACGCGATCGGCCAGCCGACCATCGGCAACGCCGGTTTCGCGCTGACCCTGAACGACGCCTTGGGCGGCTCGCTGTGTGCGATCCTGCTCGGCTACCCGGCCCAGGTCGACATCGGCGGGGGCTGCGTCGTGCGTTGCGATGGCACCGTCCTGATGCTGGCCGGCACCACCGGCACCCTCCCGGGAACCGGCACGGCGACGTTCCCGTTCCCGATCCCCAACCAGGCCTGGCTCAGCGGCGTTGTCTTCGATGCCCAGTGGGGTGTGTTCGACCCGGGCTCGTCGTCGCCGTCGGGCATCGCGATGAGCTCGTCGGCCAAGCTGATCCTGCAGTAGGCGCGTTTGCGGGGCCGCGGGCGTGCTCGCGGCGGTTCCGGCCGCGGCTGCGTCTACAGTCCCAACGTGCTCGCGAACGGCGTCGCGACCGCCAGCCCGAGCGGGTTGCCCGGGCTCGGCGGACCGAACACGAACCAGCCGCCGAACATCGGCAGCTCGAGCAGGGCCGGCAGGTTCGGGATCTGCAGGGTCACGTCGGCGGCGCCGCTGGCGTCGACCAGCCGCGCGAACAACGCTTCGGTGCGGAACCACTGCTGGCAGCCGGCCGCGGCACCGAACGGCAGCAACGGCAGCGGCAGCGTCGTGTTGCCCTGCGAGCGGGCGTTGGTGCCGAGGGCCAGCAGCGCAAAGCCATTCGGGCTGGCGCCGGCGAGCTGCACGGTGGTCGGCAGGCCAAAACGCGGTGCCTGGGTCAGCAACGTGCTCGGCACCGGCCCCGCACTGCTGCAGCCGGTGCCGAACGGCTGCCAGCGCGCGGTCGGGTTGCGCAGCCGGTTGCGTTCGACGATCAACGCGATGAAGTTCTGCTGGATCGTCGGCGGCAGCACGCCCTGCAACAGCAGGTCCTGGTGCTCGAACGGATCGGCCAGCAGATCGAACATCTCGACCAGCCCGCCGAGGCGATGCACCAGCTTGTAGCGGTCGTTGCGGACCACGGTGTAGCCGTTCTGCAGTGGGGCGGGCCAACTGGTGCCGGTGAACTCCTCGGCGAACACGAACTGGCGCTGTGGCGCCGCCGCGGCGTTCTGCAGGTAGGGCACCATGCTGATGCCGTCGATCGCCAGCCACGCGGGCAGGGCCGCCTGGGCGCCGCACACCTCGGCCACCGTCGCGAACACGTCGACCGCGCAGACCAAGGCGTCCTCGCTGCGACCGGGGGCGACGACGCCCGGACCGGCGACCAGCAGCGGCACGCGGATGCCGCCCTCGTACGGGGTCGTCTTGGCTCGGTACGGCCGGAACGGCGGCACCGCGAGGCCCTGCGGCGTGCCGTTGTCGCCGACGAACACGACCAGGGTGTTGGCGAGCGTGCTGGGGCCGAGGGCTGCGAACAAGCGGCCGAGTTCGTGGTCGAGCGCTTCGACCATCGCCAGGTACTGGTCGCGCAGCGTCGGCGGAGTGCCGACCTGCCGCGTGTACAGGCCCGCTGGCGGCAGGTGGAACGGGGCGTGCGGCGCGTGGTAGGCCAGATAGCAGAACCACGGCTGGGTCTGGGCGCCGAGCCACGCCAGCGCATCGTCGGTGACCTGCGTCGTCGCGTAGGTGGTGCAGGTCGCCTGCTGGCCTTGTGCGACGCGCGGCCAGGCGAAGTAGCTCGGCACGTCGGCGGCCAGCGAGCCCGTGAAGTGCCCGAACCCACCGACGTCGACCGCCGCGGTCGGCGGGAAGGTCGCGTCGTGCAGATGCCATTTGCCGAAGCTCGCGTGGCGGTAGCCGTTGCCCGCCAGATCGAGCAGCTTCGGCAGGGTGAGTTCCGAGCCGCGCAAGGTACCGATCGCCGGGTTGCTGTTCAGGTCGTGGCGGATGTGCCGGCCGACCAGCGTGCGCACCGGATGCCGCCCGGTCAGCAGCGCGGCGCGGGTCGGCGAACAACTTGCATAGGCATACGCGTTGCGGAACTGCACGCCGCGCGCCGCCAAGGCATCGAGGTTGGGCGTGCTCGGCAGGTCGTTGCCGAGTTGGTAGCTGGCGAGGTTGTCGACGCCGAAATCGTCGGCGACCACCAGCAGCACGTTGGGTGTCTGGGCGAGCACCACACCCAGGCAGAGCCAGAGCGCGATCAGGGCCCGCACGGTTGTTCCTCCGGCCACAGCACCTTGGGATCGGTACTGCCGACGCACCGCGTCGGCGGGAGGAACGCATGCACTGGCATACAGCACATAGGGGGCAGGCGCGAACCAGGTCGGCCGCGTGCGGCTTGCGCGCGGCACTGGTCCCAAGGTGTACCACACCGACCGGTCGGAGTGTCAGCCCTGGACGTCGAGCACCTCGGTGCGGCCGGGCGCAACCGCCTATGGCATCGGCGGTTGGGCCCCGGGCTCGGCCCCGGACGACCGGCTCCCGGGGGCGGCCGGTTCGGCAAGCCGCTGCAGCAGCAAGGCAGTGCACAGCCAGGCGACGCCGAGCCAGTGCGCGAGGTAGCGGCCAACGCCTTGGCGCAGGAAGCTGTCGGTCGTCGCCGGCGGTTTGCTGAGCACGAACACGATCACCGCCAGCACGCCCAGCCCGAACGCCACCAGCAGTGGCCCAGCTCCGCCGAGTTCGCGGCGCTGCCGCCAACAGACCGCGGCTGCGGCCAACAGGACGACGAACGACAGCGCCACTTCGCGCAGCGAGACCAGTTCGAAGGCGGTCCGGGCCAGGATGTCCGGCAGTGCCGCCCAGTGCAGCGCCAGGTGCTGCAGGTCGCGCACCGTGCTGCCGAGGTGGGTCGCGTCGAACGCGCCGGCCCCGACCAGCGCCAACACCGTGACGACGGCGAGTGCGGCGACGGTCGTGCGACCGAGCCGTTGCAGCGCCAGCAGGCCGAGTCCGACCAGCAGCGGCGCCAGCGGCCGCAGCAGCGTGCCCAGCCCGAACGGCTGGCGCGCCAGTTCGACCTGCAGCGGGGCCCACAGCAACAGCCCGATCGCGCCGCCGAGCGCCAGCCCGACGGCCGCCTTCGGCCGCGGCGTCGCCGCGGCCACTGCGGTCATCAGCAGCAGCAGGACGGTGCCTTCGGCCTTGGTCAACGGCAGCAACAGGCCGGCCGCGAGCGCGTACCCAGGGGCATTGCCGACCACGGCCGCGGCGGCGCCGAGCAGCACCACCGCGACCAGCAGGTCGGCATAGCCCGAGTCGGCGCCGGCTGGGCCACCTTCGAGGAACAACGGCACCAGCGCCACGCCGGCCACGGCGAGGTTGCGCCACCGCGCCGCGACGCCGCGCTGGGTCAACGCCCCCGCGAGCAACCCCGGCAGCAAGCACCACAACGCGACGAACCACAGCCGGCCGCCACGTTCGCCGAACCACTGCATGGTCTGCGCCAGCACCAGCGGTTGCAGAAGCGGGTAGCCGCGGCCGACACGGGCCGCGTCGGGATCGCGGAACCACGCGTGTTCGAGGCTGCCGTCGACGGCCAGCCAGCGGGCGCTCGCCGTCCAGGTCGCAAAGCCGTCCCAGACGCGGTCGGTGGTCGCAAGGCAGCCGTACGCAACCGCCGCGGCGCCGCCGCCGACGACCAGCCAGACCGGCCAACCGAACTCCGGCAGCCGCGGCCGCGCCCACAGGGCCGCCCCGAGCATCGCCACCAGCAGCAGCCACGGCGGCACCGGCCAGCCGAGCAGCAGGCAGCCATGCGCCAGCGTGGCGAACCCCGCCAACGCCGCGAACGACCACGGCACGCGGTTGGGGCCGTTCATCGGGTCCTCCAGCGCAGCCGGGTGCCGTCGCTGTGCACCCAACCGGGTGCCGACGCCTCGGCCAGCCAGGGTGGGTGGGCCAGGAACACCGGCCGGCCACCCGCCGTGCCATCCTTGCGCAAGGCGCGGCGGTGCAGCAGGCTGCGTGGGAACAGGGCCGGATGCAGGGCCTCGATCAGGTTGCGCGGCTTGCCGTCGTACAGGACGACCTGGTCGTTCGGCACGTTGGCCAGCAACCAGCGCACCAGCCGTTGGCTCTCGTCGTCGGCGAAGCGGAAGAACCACAGTTCGCCGTGGCCCTGGTAGTCGGCGATCGTCTCGACGCGTTTGTGCACCGCGCCGCCCCAGAACCGCACCACGCCAAACCCGAGGTGGATCGCCAGCAACGCCCCAAGCAGCAGCGAACCCGCCCCCAGGCGCCGCAACCCGCGCGCCAGGGGCGCGTGCCGGCTGGCGCTGCGGGTGGGGGGATGCGCCTCGGCCATCTGTACCAAGTATGGAGCGGGCGCGGATCGACTGCAACGCAGGCGCGGATCTGCCGCTGGGAGGGGTTTGGCCGCCGGCGCCGCGGGCCGGGTGGTCGCGGCTTGACGCGCTGCGCACTGCCGCCGAACCTGGGCGCCTCGATGGCCCTCCGCTTGCCCTTCGTCCGCTGGTCCGCCGCGCTGCTGGCTGGCCTCGTTCCTGCCCAGCAAGCCCCGACGACGCCGGCGGCCGCGCCCCCCTGGGACCTCGCCGCGATCACGCAGTTCGTGCACAGCCAACGCGAACGCACGCTGGCGGCCGTCGCCACTCGCGGCCTCGAACTGCCGGCCGACTTCGTCGCCTGGATCGACGCCGACCCGACGCGGCAAGCCACCGTCTACGGCTGCCGCCGCGACCCGCTGCCGGTGCTGCTGATGCTGCGTTCGCTCGAGCTCGACCTCGGTCCGCAGATCGTGCGCGGCCGGCACGAACCGCTGGCGCTGGCGTTGGCGATGCACGCGTCCTACGCCGCGCCGCGCGCCGCCGCGAGCCCGTGGAACGACGGCGACCACGAACCAGCCGGCGATTGGCTGCCCGACGTCGCGCCGCGGCCGCCGCTGCAGCTGGTGATCCCCGGCGACCCGCGGCAGCCGGTCGACACCAAGGCCAAGGACCGGCCGCTCGACCGCGACGACCACATCGTCAACTTCCTGGCGGACCACGCCCCGATCGAGGTCGAGGTCGACGTCGAAGAACTGCCGCCGCTCGAATACGACGCGCGCGGCGTCGCCCGCGAGATCGACGAGCGTGAAGTGGTCACCGACGAGCGCGGCGTCGCCAAGCCGCGCGGCAAGGCCAGGCGGGTGAAGCAAAAGCAACAGCGGCCGCTGGTCGGTGCCGACGTGATCGCCTCGGCCGAACTGCAGCGCGAGTTCCACGCCTACCTGGCCGCGCACGGCCACGCCGACGTGCGGATCGACTGCGGCGACCGGGTCGTGCATTGGCACTCCACCGACGCGGTCGGCGACGCCGCGCTGCGCCAACGCATCCAGGCCGCGCACGAGCTGTTCGTCACCGCCTACCGCAACAAGGGGCTGCTGCCGGCCGCGCGCGACCGCGCCCCGACCGCCGCCGAGTCGCTGCTGTGGTACGTGCGCAATGCCGAGACGCCGCTGCCGCATCCGTATCCGCTGTTCCCGCACGATGCGCCGTGGCCACTCTGGATGATGCTGGCCGCCGACGACCAGCCGCTGCGCGAACGGGAGGCGATCTGGCAGGCGTACGTCGCGACCGGCACGTACCAGACCTACGGCGAGTACATCGGCGGCATCGCGCAGCAATTCGACATGCAATCGGCCCGGCGGGTCGCCCCGCTGGCGTTCGACTACGGTTCGATCCAGATGATGTGGAAGGACGGCGGCGTGTGCGGAACGATGGGCAACATCGGGGCGCGCACGTACCGCATCCTCGGCGTGCCGGCGTCGACGGCCGGGCAGCCGGGGCATTGTGCGATCGTCTACTTCGAATTCGACCGCGCGACCGGCCGCTACCGCTGCCGCGGCGGGCAATACGCGACCGGCGGCGACGAAGTGTC
>DAIMFJ010000110.1:0-2896 GCA_036724695.1 Planctomycetota bacterium | reverse complement strand
GTTCGACAGCGCACGGCAACGCGGCGAGGCGGTCGACGGAGCTGCGTTCGTCACCGCGGCGATGCTGCACAACCCGTTCGCCTTGGCGGCCGTGCTGGCGGCGATCGATGCCACCAGCGACCCGGCGGCGGCGCTGGCGGTGCAGGATGCGTTCATGGCGGGGCTCGCCACCGCGACGGCAAGCGACGAGCGGCATGAAGACACCGGGTTGTATGCGGCGACCGTGCGCGATCTGGTGCACGCGCGGGTGCTGGCATTGCCCGCTCCCGAAGGTCCGGCGGCCAACCGCGACCTGTTGGCAGCGCTCGAGCGCCACGGCTGCCAGGACGCCTCGCTGTTGGCCCGCACCTGGCGTGCGATCGGCGGCGAGGCGGAGTTCGCGGCGCGCACGCACGCCGCGGTGGTCGGCTACCTCGGCAGCGAGTCGCGCCAGCAAGGCAAGCGGGCCGGCGAAGCGTTCGGTCGGCAGCTGGCGCAGTGGGCCAGGACGATCCCGGGCCGCGACGGCAAGCGCACTTGGGCAGCAGGCCTGCTGGCCGGGTTCGAAGGCCGCGAGATGCTGCAGATCCGCGGCAAGCCGGTGCTCGACCCGGCGGTCGAGCAGCTGCGCAAGCTGGCGGGGCAGTGACTTCTCAGCCGCCGACGACGGCGTGGGCCGCGTCGGAGACGACCGCGCCGGCCGGATTGGCGGCGGGGTCGAGGACCAGGGCCTGGTGGTGGAACTCGAGGCCGAGCAGGCCGGGGAAGTAGGGGATCGGCAGTTCGAAGCGGGCGGAGTGGTCCGTACCGGCCACGAAGCGCACGGCGTCGAAGTCGATGTGCACGCTGCAGCCGGTCAGGCCGTAGGGCGTCAGGTCGAGGGGTTGGGCGGTGCGGTTCCAGCCGAAGGCGAGCAAGGCCGTGTGGGTGGGCAGGTCGAACAGTTGCACGACCAGGGTCTTGCCGATGCGCGGCACGTCGTGCGGGATCAGCCGGGTGGCGGGGCGAGTGCCGGCGCAGCCGTTGGCGAAGGTGATGTAGGTGCTGCTTGGGCCGTAGATCGCGGAGCACTGGCTACCGTCACCGATTCCCGCGTCGATGCCGTAGCAGGACATGCCGGGCGGGATGGGAGGGATGCGATCTTGGAACCACTGGTCGTTGCCCCAGTGCACCAGGTTGCCGTCCGAGCGTCTGGCGAGCGCGAAACCATCGCCACTGACGATGTCGACGTAGACGACGCCAGGGGGCAGTGGTGGTGGAGCGGTTGGTCCTGGGAGGCCGATCAGTCCGCCCCACTGCAGGATGTTCCCATCGGTCAGCAGACCCACTCCATGACCAGCTCCGGCAACCCCCTTGCGGTAGCCGGTCCCAGGTGGAGCGGGTGGAATGGTGAAACGGCCATTGTTGTTGAAACCGAATCCGACCAAGACGCCATCGGAACGGGTGCAGAGGTTGCCGAGAGTGGTTGCCACGACCTCGACGTAGCGAACACCCGCGGGCGGGGGTGTCGGTGGTGACGCCGGCGACCCCGAGTTGCCGATCTGGATCGCCATGCCGTCGGATCGCAACGCGATCGAGTGCCGGTAGGAGGCATCCACTTGGGTGTAGGTCATGCCGGTCGGCAGCCACGGCACCTGCAGTTGGCCGGTCGAGTTGTCTCCCCATGCTGCCAAACCGCCGTCAGAGCGGAGCGCAACGTTGTGAGCGTAGCCTGCTACCGTCGCCGTATAGCGCATTCCGGGGGGCAATGGCGGGACCATGGACAGGCCAAGACTCGACGACCCGAAGGGTATCACTGCCCCAGTGTCGCTGAGTGCCGTGCCGTGGGCGCCGTCTGCGGAAACGGACAGCAAGCGAGCATTCTGAGGTTGGGGGGGCAGGGGGATGACATAGCCACTTGCAGTGCCCCAGCCGTGCAGAGTTCCATCGGACCGCAGGGCAATGGCAAAGCCGACGCCACCCTCTACCTGTTGGTAAGAAATTCCGGTTGGCGGCTGGGGAATGCTGGCCTGCCCATGGGAGTTGTAACCCCATCCGATCCACGTGCCGTCGGATCGTTGCGCATAACTTGTGTAAGCCCCGGTTCCAATTGCCGTGTACAACAGACCTGCGGGCAAGGTCGGGACGGTCATCTGGCCACTTGCGTTGGACCAACCGATCGTGTCGATCATGCCGTCAGAACGCAAAAGCAAGAAGTGCTCGTAACCCGCGGATACATCCAAGTAGCTCACGCCAGTAGGAAGCGAAGGTACAGCAGGTGGCCCGAGTCCCCAGGTGACCGCCCGTCCGTCGAGGGTGAGCGCGGCAAAGACACCGCTTGCCGCCACCACCTTGGTGAAGACGGTGCCCAGCGGAGGTGATGGTGGGTCGTAGGCGCTTATGTAGGCGTCGCGGCCCCACACCTCGATCTGTCCGTCGGATCGCAGCCCCGCCAAAGTCCATGGCGAGACTGCAACTTGCGTGTAGGAGACGCCTGGTGGTAGTGCGGGGGGTGAAAAAATGGGCTGCGGGTAGCCGCACCATTGTTCAAGCAGGCCATCGGATCGTATGCCTACAAAGAGGTTATTGTGCCCTGCTGCGCAGTGCACGAAGTGAACTCCTGGCGGCAGAGGCGGTGGGGGAGGTGACAAGTACCCCCCAGCGAATAGGGTTCCGTCGGCCCGCAACATCACTGCCACGTGCAGGCAGACGTCGATCTGGGTGAAGATGCCCCCAGACGCTCGGGAATCGAAATTCGATGCCCCCCAGCCAACCAGGTATGGTTCTGTCTGCGCACGGCCCCCCGTCGGGGACAGCAGCGCGCACACGATCCCAAGGACCATTTGAAGATGCAGGATTGAGCGGGTAGGCATCGCAGCTCTGGACTTCTCAGCCGCCGACGACGGCGTGGGCCGCGTCGGAGACGACCGCGCCGGCC
>DAIMFJ010000109.1:0-14035 GCA_036724695.1 Planctomycetota bacterium | reverse complement strand
GCTCGGTGTGCTGGCCGCGCTGGCGATCGGCGACGTCTCGCTGCGCTACCCGATGGGCGCTCTGCGCCTCGAACCCGACCTCGCCAGTCGCGCCCTCGGTCTGGGTGCGGCCTTGGCATCCGGAGTGCTGGGCGGCATCGTGCCCGCCCTGCGCGCCGTCCGCATCCCGCTACCCGACGCCATTGGAGGCAAAGCATGATCCCTCGCACCGCCACGTCCGTCCTCGCCCTGTCGCTCCTCGCCGCCTGCGGCGGTGACCCCGGCGCCACCCCACCACCCGCCGCGCCGGCCTCGCCCGAGGTCCTGGCCCGCGTGCTGGCCACGGATCCGGGCGCCGGCGTCGCCGTGCAGGCGGCCAAGCAGGACGGCCCGCAGGACCGTGTGCTCGTGCACGGCCGGATCGCCGCCACCGTCAAGGGCCGCGCCGCCTTCACGCTGATGGACACCAGGCTGCCCTACTGCGGCGAGGTCCAGAAGGAGGACACCTGCAAGACGCCGTGGGACTACTGCTGCGAGAAGCCGTCGACGCGCACCGAGCACGCGCTCGCCGTCGAACTGCGTTCTGCCGACGGCAAGGTGCGCGCGACGCCGTCGCTGCCGGACTTGCGGTTGCTCGACGAGGTCGACGTGGTCGGCAAGCTCAGCAAGGACGAGCACGGCAACTTCGTGCTGGCCGCGGAGGGTGTGTTCCGCACCGCCCGGCCGAACCTGCCCAGCGACCTGCGCTGGCCGCAGTGACGTCGCCGACGGCTACTTGCCGGAACCCGGCTTGGCCGGTGCCGGCAGGTAGCGCACGCCGTTCTCCGAGCGCGTGGTGTCGAGCGCGAACGCCTCGCGGTTGCGGAGGAAGTCGACCACGTACTTGCTCGGGATCGCGAAGTTCAGGCCCTGGAAGCCGCGGTAGCCGGCGCTGTTGACGCCGACCACCTCGCCGCGCAGGTTGAACAACGGCCCGCCGGAGTTGCCGGGATTGATCGGCGTGGTGATCTGGAAGTGGCAGCGCCCCTCGAAGGTGCGGTTGGTGACGCTGATGATGCCGCTGCTGACGGTGCGGTCGAGGCCGATCGGCGCGCCGATCGCGTAGACGGTGTCGCCGACGCGCATCGCATCGCTCTCGCCGAGGAACACGGTCTTCAGCTGCAGGTCGGTCGGCGGCTCCATCTTGACCAGGGCCAGGTCCATCGGCGGGTTGATCGCCGCGACCTTGGCCTTGCGCACGGTGCGCGGCTCGAGGCCGTTCTTGCCGACCGGGTAGATCACCACGTCGCCCTCGACCTCGCGCTCGACGACGTGGAAGTTGGTGACGATCCAGCCGTCGGCGTGGGTCACGAACCCCGAACCCTGCCCGCCGGCCGCCTCGATCTTGACGACCGCCTCGCCCATCGCCTTGGCCCCCTCGGCGACCGAACGTTCGGGCAGCTCGGCGCGCACGAACAGTTCTTCGCTGACGGTGCGGCCGGCGACCTCGCCGTCGACCGACGAACGCCGCACCACCGCCGACACCGGCACGCGCAGCACTTCGTAGCCGACGTCGAGCAGGATCGCCTGTTCGGTCGTGCGCAGGACCCGCCCCTGCAGCTTGCAGCCATTGCCGAGGTCGAGCACCTCGAGGGTGGTCTGGGCGACCGCGCCGCCCGGCGCGGCGGCGCGGACCGGCGCCGACGGGGCCCCGACACCGGGATCCTGACAGAAGACGAACAGGGCGAGGGTTGCGAGCAACATCGGTACAACCATAGAGTGTCCGGACGATGCTCGCCAAGACCCCGCTCCGCGCCGCGCGCATTCTGTGCGCGCTGGTCCCGGCCGCCTGCCTGCTCGCCCAGGCCGCGCCGGCCCCGATCCCGACCGAACTGCGCTCCCGGTTCGGCTTCCGCGGCCCGCTGATCGCCAAGGTCGGCGACGGCATCCAGGCGCTGCGCATCGCCGACCTCGACGGCGACGGCCGCCTCGAGGCGGTCGTGCTCGACCCGCGCCGCGGCCGGCTGACCGTGCTGCGCACCGACGGCAAGGACACCACGCTCGAGCACCTGCCGACGCAGGGCCAGATCGGCGGTTACGCACTCGCCGACACCAGCGGCGACGGCAAGGACGACCTGATCGTCGTCGACGCGCGCGGCCGCCTGGAGGTCCGCAAGCACGGCGGCGGCCGTTCGGCGCCGATCGACCTCGGCCTCGGCGCGCGCGGCGTCACGCTGCTGACCGGCGATCTGGACGGCGACGGCAAGCAGGACCTGCTCGCCTGTGCGCGCGGCAGCATGCGCTGGGTGACCCGCATCGACGGCGAACCGGTGCTGTCGGCGATCGAGACGCTCGAGGACAACGCGTACTCGTTCGCGCTGCTCGACTTCGACGGCGACGGCGCCCTCGACCTGGCCTGCGTCGTGCCCGGCCCGGCGATGAACCTGCGCTTGCGCCGCGGCCGCGGCGACGGCAGCTTCGGCGCCTGGCAGATCCACGCGATCGCTCCGCTGGCCAACCTGTGGCCGGCCGAACGCATCGGCGGCAAGACCGCGCTGGCGACCATCGAAGGCGAGCATCGCCGCGCCATGCTGCGCACCTGGTCGCCGACCGGCGGGCAGGGCGCGCTCGACTGGTGGGCGTTCGAAGCCGACGGCACGCGCGTGCCGCCGTTCGTCTGCGGCGACGTCGACGGCGACGGCGACGACGACGTGCTGGTCGTGCAGGCCTCGCGGGCCCGCGTGCTGGCCTACCTGTGGCAGGACGGCACGTTCGTCGCGACGCCGGTGCCGTCGCTGGCCGGGGCGAGTTCGATCGCGCTCGGCGACGTCGACGGCGACGGCAAGCAGGACGTCGTGATCGCCAGCCCCGAGGAGGACGTGGTCGCGTGGCGCTCGGGAACGCAGCCGCTGGCGACGTTCCCGACCCAGCTGACCTGCCCGGACAAGCCGGTCGCCGTCGCGGTGGCACCCGGCGGCGGCGTGCTGGCGCTGCCCCGCAACGACAAGCGCAACGCGCAGTTGGTCCGACTGGCGCCGAACGCCGCCCCCGAGGTGCTGGCCGACCTCGGCCGCCTGCCGGCCGATCCGAGCCTGCTGCACGTCGCCGACGTCGGCGACGCCGCCGGCCTGGAGGTCGCGTTCGTGGTGCCCAACGAAGGCCTGCGGGTGCTGACCCTCGGCGGCGACGCCGCCCAGAACGCCAAGGCCGCGGTGACCGCCGGCTTCGCCAAGAAGCTCGACGAGGGCTCGCTGGCGATCGAAGTCCACGACGGTCAGGCGGCGATGGTCGCGGTCCGCGAACGCTTCGTGCGCCGGTTCCGGATCGACGCCAGCGGCCAGGTGCAGGTGCTGCGGCAGGACAACGGTCCGGCCGGACTCGACGAACTGAGCCTCAGCACCGCGCTGCCCGGCGGCGGCCGCGTCTACCTCGACAAGAAGGCCAACAAGCTGGTCCGCGCGATCGGCGACGCCGCGCCGACCTCGCTCGACGTGCCGCCGTTCGACTTCGCGGCGCTGCGCCTGCACGGCGACGCCGCGTTGCTGGTCGGCCCGCGCGGCATCCTGCGCGTGCCGTTCGGCGACGGCCCGTCGCTGAGCACGGTTGCGACCTGCGAGCCACCGACCGACCGCACCCGCTTCTGGTTCAGCCGGGCCGGCGACTTCGACCACGACGGCCGCACCGACCTGGTGGTCGTCGACGGCAGCCTGCCCGGCTTCCACATCCTCGCCCGCACCGACCGCGGCCTCGAACGCGCCGTGTCGGCGCCGGTGTTCGAGGCCGGCCCCAGCAACGAACCCGACAACGAACCGCGCGAACTGGCCACTGGGGATCTCGACGGCGACGGCCGCTGCGACCTCGTGCTGTTGGCGCACGACCGTATTCTCGTCTTCCTGCAACAACCCTGAGCTTCCCGATGCGTCAACTGCTGTTCGTCCCGTTCCTGTGCGCCGGCCTGGCCGCCCAGTCCAGCGCTCCCAACCGCTTCATCCCCAAGAACTCGGCGCTGGTGGCCCGCATGGCCGCGCCGGCGAAGATGAAGCAGCAATTCCAGACGACGCAGATCGCCAAGCTGCTGCAAGCGGCGACGATGGCGCCGCTGATGGCCCAGGCCGAGCAGATGGCCCAGGGCATGCTGGAGCAACTGCGCAGCAGCGGCCAATTCGACGCCGACCTGCTCGAGAAGCTGTGGAGCGACTACCGCGGTGACATCGCGCTGGCCGTGCAGTTCGACGCCAGTGGCCTGGCCGCCGCCGTCGAGAACGGCGACGAAGTGCCGTTCTCGATGGTCGTCTCGCTGTCGCCCGCCGAAGGCTACGACCTCGGCGCGCTCGCCACGGCGATCGGCAAGTTCGTCGAGGACAACGCCGAAGGCCGCCGGCCGCTGAAGGACCTGCAGGTCGGCGACCACCTGCTGCGCGTCACCGCCGACGAACTCGAACCCAACGTCTCGATCCCGACGATCGTCGACGGCCACCTGGTGATGCTGGTCGGCACCAACCTCGAGACCGACGCCTTGCGGCTGCTCGGCACCGACGACCGCGCCGAACTCGCCGCCGGCGACGACTCGCTGTTCGTCGACGCCAAGGTCGGCAATGCGCTCGCCGGCCTGTTCGACGTGATCACCGCGCAGCTGGACGCCCAGGGCGCGCCGTTCGACGTCGGCCAGATCCTCGGCGAGGTCGGCCTGACCTCGCTGGACACGATCGCGATGCGCATGGCCGCCGACGGCAAGCACCTGGCGATGACCTACGACGTCAGCCTGAACGACAAGCCGAGCGGCCTGTTCGGCTCGTTCATGGTCGAGCAGGGCGAGCCCAAGCTGCTGCGCATGCTGCCGCCGTCGGCGAACCAGTTCTACGCCGGCGCGCTGGACGTCAACGCGCTGTACGACTCGATCGGCAAGGTCTGGACGCACCTCGAGCCGATGCTGCCGATGTCGTTCGCCGACTTCGAGGCGCTGGCCGCCGAGGAACTGAAGGTCCGCCTCAAGGAGGACCTGCTCGCGCACGTCGGCACCGAGATCCTGAGCCTCACCGACCTCAAGGCGGCGATGGACGCCGCGGTCGGCTCGGTCGACGAGGACATGGACGAGATGAGCGCGATGATGAACGAGTTCGCCGGCAAGTGCTTCGTCGTCGCGCTGCGCGACGGCAAGGCGTTCGGCGAATCGCTGGAGAAGGCGCTGCGCGCCCGCGGCATGCACGCCGCCCGCAAGACCGAGGACTACCAGGGTGCGAAGGTGCACAAGCTGACGCTGGCCGGCCTGGTCGAGACCGAGTACTGCGTCACCGACGACGCGTTCCTGCTCGTGCTCGGCAAGGACGAGGCGTCGCGCCAGAACCTGCGCGCGGTGCTCGACCAGCGCGCCAGCGGCAGCAGCGGCGCCCTGCCCGAGAACTTCGCGAAGCTGGTCGACGCGATGCCCAAGGGCTGGAGCGGCATCGACGCCGCGTCGATGAGCAACATCCTCGGCACGCTCAGCAGCACGATGGAGCCGCTGTTCGCGATGGCGACCATGGAGGATCCGGACGCCGACCTCGGTGGCGTGCAGATGCTGTTCTCGGTGCTCGGCGGGATCGGCAACGACCTGCGCCAGCTCGGCATCGAGGACATGGTGGCGACGTTCTACACTTCCAAGCGCCACCTGCGCGCGGTGATGCGCTGGTGAGACCAGCGCGGCCGCCGCGCGCGGCCGCTCACCAGCGGTAGAAGCCTTCGCCGGTCTTCTTGCCGAGTTTGCCCTCGGCGACCATGCGCCGCATCGTCGCCGGAGCCTCGAACCCGGGGTGGTCGAGCTCCTTGCGCAGGTAGTCGGCGATCGCCAGGCGCACGTCGAGCCCGACCAGGTCGGTGAGCTTCAGCGGCCCCATCGGATGGCCGTAGCCGAGCACCATCGCCTTGTCGATGTCCTCGGCCGACGCGACGCCGGCCTCGACCATGCGGATCGCCTCGAGCCCGAGGCACACGCCGAGCCGCGAACTCGCGAACCCGGGCGTGTCGGCGACCAGGATCGGCTCCTTGTCGAGCTGCCGCGCGTAGCCGGTCACGCGCTCGATCGTCGCCGCCGACGTCGCGCCGGTGCGCACCAGCTCGAGCAGCTTCATGATCGGCACCGGGTTGAAGAAGTGCATGCCGATGCAGCGTTCGGCGCCGGCGACGCCGGCGAACACCTTGGCCAGCGCCAGGGACGACGTGTTGCTGGCCAGCACGCAGTCGGCGCGCACCACCGCCGCCAGCTCGCGGAAGATGCCGTTCTTCAGCTCGAGCTTCTCGGGCACCGCCTCGACGACCAGATCGGCGTCGCGGCACGCCGCCACGCGCTCGGTCGCGGTGGCGATCCGCGCCAGCGTCGCATCGCGCGCCGCCACCGTCACCTTGCCCTTGTCGACGCCCTTCTGCAGGAAGTCGACGATGCGAGCCAATCCGCGCTGCACGAACTCGTCGGTGACGTCCTGCAGCACGACCTGCGAACCGGCCTGCGCGCACACCTGCGCGATGCCTGCCCCCATCGTGCCCGCCCCGAGCACCACCACCTTCGCAAATGCCACGTCGCTCATGTTCAGCCCTTCTTCTGCTTGTCGAGGAATGCGTCCATCCGCTGTTTCTTGTCGTCGCTGTCGAACAGCACCGCCTGCACCGAACTCTCGAACGCCACCGCGTTCTCCTGCCCGGGCCGCGACAGCGCATTCAGCGCGCGCTTGGCGCCGCGCACCGCCAACCGGCCGTTCTGCGCGATCTCGTCGGCCATCGCCAGCGCCCGCGCCACCACTTCGGCGTCCGGCACGACGACGTTCGCGAGTCCCAGGCGCAGCGCCTCCTGCGCGTCGACCATGCGACCGGTGTAGACGAGTTCGCGCGCGACGCCGAGTCCGACCAGCCGCGGCAACCGGTACGTGCCACCCGCCGCCGGGATGATGCCGAGCTTGACCTCCGGCTGGCCGAACCTCGCCGACTCGCCGACCACCCGCAGATCGCACGCGATCGCCAGTTCGCAACCGCCACCGAGCGCGAAGCCGCGCACCGCGGCGATCACCGGCGCCGGGAACTCCTCGATGCGGTTGAAGATGCCGCTGTTGATCGCCTTCTGCGCGTCGCGCGCGGTGCGCGCGCGCAATTGTGCGATGTCGGCCCCCGCCGCGAACGCCTTCTCGCCGGCCCCGGTGATCACCAGCGCAGCCAGCGACTCGTCGTGCCAGTGCTCGTCCAGCACGCGGTGCAGGCCGTCGACCATCGCCTGGTCGATCGCGTTGCGGCGCTCGGGCGCGTTGAGGGTGACCAGCAGCACGTCGCCGCGCCGCTCGCTCAGGATCCGGGAGGAATCGCTCATCGAACCGCGCATCTTGCCGGAGCGCCGCGCCGCCGCCAACGGCGAAGGCGATCCTCAACGGGCGCGGCGGAACGTCAGGTTGACGCGCCACGGCCCAAGCCGCGGGTGGTGGCCCGGGCGGACCGGCAGGACGCCGTGGAAGCAGAGCCGCGCCCGCCCACCGAACACGACCACGTCGCCGTGCGCGATCGGCACCTTGACGACCGGGTCGGTGCGCTCCGCCCCACCGAACACGAACGTCGCCGGCAGCCCCAGCGACACCGACACGATCGGCGCCTGCAGGTCGCGTTCGTCGCGGTCCTGGTGCAGCCCCATCCTGGCCCCCGGCGCGTAGCGATTCAGCAGGCACGCATCGGGTGCGAAGCCCGGCCAGCCAGCCTGCGCTGCCGCGCGCGCGGCCAGCTCGGCGAACGCGGCCGGCAGCGCCGGCCACGGCCGCCCGGACTCCGGATCGAGCCGCGAGTACCCGTACCCGGCGCGCGACGCGCACCAGCCCCAGGTCCCGCAGCCGGTGGTCGTGACCGACATCGGCAAGCCCCCCGGCGTGGTCATCGTGCGCCACGGCGCAACCGCGACGATGCGTTCGATCTCGGCCCCCAAGGTCTCGGCGACCGGCGCCGCCAGTCCCGGCAGCAGCCAGGCGTCCGCGGCGATCGGCTCCCGCGCCGGCCGTTCGAACGGCAAACCGATCTGCATCACATCTCCAGCACGACCTTGCCCATCGCTTCGCGCGCTTCGAGCAGGCGATGCGCTTCGCCGATCTGCTCGAGCGGCAGCACACGATCGAGCACCGGCACGAACCGGCCCTGTTCGACCATGCGCAGGATGGTGCGCAGGTCGCCCTTGCTGCCCATCGTCGAACCGAGGATCGACAGCGACTTGAAGAACACCGCATGCAGCGACAGCGCGACGTTGCCACCGGTCGTCGCGCCGCAGGTCACCAGCCGCCCGCCGCGCTTGAGCACCTTCAACGACCCCGCGAACGTCGCCTCGCCGACGTGCTCGAACACGACGTCGACCCCCTGCTTGTCGGTCAGGCGCCGCACCTCGGCGGCGAAGTCCACCGCGCGGTAGTCGATCACGTGGTGCGCACCGAGTGCCGCGACCTTTTGGCACTTCGCCGCGCCGCCGGCCGTCGCGATCACCCGGGCACCCAGCGCGCGCGCGATCTGCACGGCGGCGCTGCCGACGCCCGAGAGCCCAGCGTGCACGAGCACGGTTTCGCCGGCGCGCAATTCGGCGCGGCGCACGAGCATGTTCCACGCGGTCAAGAACACGAGGCCGATCGACGCCGCCTGCGCGAAGGTCAGGTTCTTCGGCATCGGTGCCAGGTTGGCAGCCGGCACGGCGAGGTACTCCGCGCAGGTGCCGTCGCAGCTCTCGCCGAGGATGTGGTAGTCGCGGCACAGCTGGTCCGCACCGAGCTGGCAGGCCTCGCAGGCACCGCACGATACGCCCGGCAGTACGAGAACTTGCTGTCCAGCGTGCCAACCGGACACGTCTGCCCCCAGTTGCGCAATCTCGCCCGTGGCATCGCTGCCAAGAATCAGCGGCAAGGGGAACTTGTGGCCCGGTACCCCGCGTCGAACCCAGGTATCCAGATGGTTCAGTCCGGCCGCCCTGACTCGCACGAGCACCTCGTTCGCCTTCGGCATCGGCACCTCGCGCGTCTCGACGCGCAGGGCCTCGGTACCGCCGTGCTCGCGCACCACCACGCAGCGCATGTTCGCCATGCGGGCATCGTCGCCACACCGGCGATTCGCCTCAAGAAGCGCGCGCGAAGAGACAACCAAGTTGAAAGTTTCGAGCTGCAATCTGCGCCACAGTGCGTAGAACCGTAGATCCTCGCCCGCGGCGCTGCCGCTCGCTCTCGTCACTCTCCTCCGCCCCTGTCGCTGGCAGCGCTGCGTTCGCCGCACCGATCGTCCCGAATCGAGCCCCACGAAGGCCCGATGCCACGGGGCGTTCGGCGTCGTGCCCGGCGCGCCAGGCGCCCCTCCACCCAGCACCTTCCGATAGACTCGTCATGAACGCTGACAGCCTTCGCGAACGTTCGCGGCCTGCCCACCACGCTGGCCGCGCCCCGCGTTCTTCCCATCGCGTCCGCACCCATCTTTCCACCATGCTAGCCTTCGCCTTCGTCGCCTTCGCCGGCTGCGGCGCCGGGATCACCGACGCACTCTCGGGCACGGCCGGCATGTACGTGCAGACCGAGGACGAACTGGCGTCGTCCGGCCTGGCCGGCGGCCCGTTCTTGCCGGCATCGATCGACTACGACATCTCGAACGTCGGCACGATCCCGATGACCTGGTCGGCTTCTGCCGACCAGCCCTGGGTCGATGTGACCCCGTCGAACGGCGTGCTGGACTCGCTGCAGTCGGAATCGGTGGCGGTGACCTTTGCTCCTGCCGCCGCACAACTGCTGCCCGGCTCGTACACGGCGAACGTGTCGTTCGTGAACCAGACGGACAGCGTCGGGAACACGTCGCGTCAGGTGACGTTGACGGTGACGGCTCCGGGGAGTCAGGCGATGACGACGGCGACGCGGACGACTGGTCCTGCCCCGTTGGCAGTGCATTTCGATGCAGTCGGATCGCAATCGGGCGTCGTGCAAACAGCTGGCACGGATCCGGATCATTCGACGTTCGCGTACGAGTGGGATTACGGTAATCCGAACAGCGGGAACTGGCCATTGACGGGGAAGGCGCGGAATCGCTCTGTTGGCTGGATCGGCGTGCATGTCTACGAGGCCCCCGGCACCTATCGAGCCACCCTTCGCGTCACCGACGCCAATGGCACGACGTTCGACTACCATCAGGACATCACGGTCACGGATCCGAACACTGTCTTCGCGTCGCGCACCTACCATGTCGCTGCGAATGGATCCGACAGCGCGACGGGCACTCAATCGCAACCCTTCGCCACGATCGCGCGTGCGGCGCAAGCAGCCCAAGGCGCGAATGCCCCGACCCGCATTCGCGTGCGACGTGGGGACAACTTCACCGTCAATAGCGTGATCACGATCAACGGCAACACCTCGCCGGTGCTCATCGACGCCTATGGCACCGGGGCAAAACCAATCCTCACCTTTCCGGCGCAGTCAGTTGGATTCAGTTTGAGCGGACCCGACATCCGAATCACGGATCTCGACCTGCACTGCACGTCCACGACGCGCGACCCGTGGGCGAGAGGCGTATCCGTTGGGACTAGCTGCCTTGTCCATAAGTGCGTGGTCCGAGGTTTCGGCTACGGAGGCAGCACCAGCAACTCCAATTTTACATGCGTAAGCGAGACTGAGTTTCTCGGATCAGAACAGTATGGATTCTACACTGCAGGCGACCCGTCGATCACCAAGCACAACCAAGCCATACTTGGCTGCTTGTTTGACGGCGCGGGACAACACCTTGTCCGCACCTACAACAGCAGATCCATCATAGCAAACAGCACCTTCAGAGAGTGCTCCTTCACAGCCATCAAGCTTGGCGCATTCGCCGCTCCGAACGCTACTCTCCTCTATGTCATCACAGGCAACCAGTTCTATACAAACACTCCCAGCATGGTAGTCGTAGGCCCACAGAATGCAGCCAGCACAACCGAGACAGCGCTCGACCACCTCTTCGAAGGCAACTACTTCGAGATGCTCCAATCCAGCCCAGGAGACTGCCTCGGCATTTGGGCGGCAAGGGTGACAGTTCGTAACAACATCTTCGTGCTTGGCAACAAGGCGGCCATTCGTGTCGCCCCCGCGTGGGGAGTCGGCCCGATGCCTTACAACGTTCGGATCGAGCACAATACGGCATACGCGCCGAATTCGACACTACTGGGCTTTTGCGACGTCACCAGCCAAGACAGCTCCGTGGTCCGCAACAACATCGCCTGGTGCCCCAATGGAACCTCATCCCTCAGCGGCACGATTTCGGCGGCAGGGAACTACACGAACAATCCCAGCTTCACCAATCCCTCGGCAGGTGACTTCAAGCCTGGCCCTGCCAGCCCCGTACGCCAAGGGCTACAGCCCACCCGAGTCCGCACCGATTACCACTTGCAGATCAGGTCCACTACAACTGCTGCTGGCGCAATCGACTAACGAGCCTCCTGCACCTCACGCACTCTGAGCCGGAGCAGCTACCCCTACGGATCCTGCAACTCCGAGGATTGGCATGCGCCCCGGCACTCATCAGCGATGCCGTTCCATGCCGAACCCCGACCTGAATTCGCCAACTCGCGACCCTCTCGCACCTCCGGCTGAAGGGGCGCCTGCCAACAGCAAGCCTCGAGTGCTGCTCATCGCAGAAGAAGCGAACCCCGAATGGGTCAGCGTGCCCTTGGTTGGCTGGTCGACATCCAAAGCGCTCGAAAGCGTCACAGACGCCCACATAGTCACCCAGACCCGGAATGCCCCAGCATTCGAGCGGGCCAACCTCGACAAGAGCCGATACACCATTCTTGACAACGAATGGCTCGCAGCTCCAGCGCATAGGCTTGCCGAACTGCTACGAGGCGGCACAGGAAAAGGGTGGACGACTCTTACCGCCCTCAAAGCACTCGTTTACTGGTCGTTCGAACGCGAAGTCTGGAAGCGGTTCGGGAAGTCCATCTCCGACGGAGCCTTCGACATAGTCCACCGCATAACTCCGCTCTCGCCAACCATACCTAGCCCGGTCGCTCGCAAGTGCGCCAAGGCCAAAGTGCCATTCGTGATCGGCCCGCTAAACGGAGGCATTCCGTGGCCGCGGGACTTTCGACATGCCCAGCACAAGGAGCGCGAGTGGCTCAGCCACGTCCGATCCGCCTACAAGTTGCTGCCAGGCTACCGCTCCACACTGCGGGCGGCGAGCGCCATCATATGCGCCTCACGCCACACCTTGTCTGAAGTGCCGAGCAAGTTCCAAGAAAAGTGCTTCTACCTTCCCGAAAACGGTGTCGATGCTCTGTCGATCGCCAACGCGCCGCAGCCATGGGAGCACGGCCAGCCCCTGAGACTTGTTTTCGTAGGCCGACTCGTCCCTTACAAGGGCGCAGACATGGCCATCGAAGCAGCCGCGCCTCATCTGCGCGCAGGATCCTGCACCCTGGAGATCGTCGGCGACGGCCCAGAAGGACCGACACTCCGGGCTCTAGCAGTCAAACTCGGCCTGACATCTCAGGTGCGGTTTCATGGCTGGCTTCCCCACGATCAAGTCATGGCGCCCCTGTCGTCCTCGAGGCCTTGGCCCGCGGGGTTTTCCCGATTGTCGTGAACTATGGAGGCCCAGGTGAGCTCGCAGCGCCGGACTCAGCATCGGTAGTCAATCTCGGCAACCGCACTAGCATCGTAGCCGGGTGCCGCGAAGCGCTGGACGCCGCAATGGGTGACCCAGGAGCCCTAGAGTCTGCACGCAAACGTGGCCTACTCCGCGCCAAGACCCTGTTCACGTGGCAGGCAAAAGCTGCACAAATCAGCAGTGTCTACAAATGGCTCATGGGCGGCAACAAACCGCATTCCAATCTGCTTGCTGCCTTGCCGCACCTGGACTCTGGAGCACGGTAGCCCCGGAGGCTCACCCCGAGCGCCCCAGAAACTGGCGGGCATACTTTGGATACCACTCGCGCACCTGCTCTTTGGACATCGACATTACGCGACTCAAGTGACTCCACGCGAAGATAGCTGCCCGTGTGTTAGGCAATCTCCATTGCCTCCTACTTAGGTCCTTCAACAGTCCGATCCAAGTACGTCGCCTCAACATCGCAATCAGGCGGCGCCTTGATTTTGCCAGATCCGCGCTATGGAGTCGGTGAAGAACCACCCCTGCGAGATAGTCCAAAGCCACGCGACTATAGGGGGAGTAGCGCCCACTGACCGAGCCCCTATGATGCAATCGAGCGTCTAGGGCGGTCACAATAGCACCAATCCTGGCAAGTCGGCAACTTATATCAGAATCCTCGGGACCGCGATCAATGAGACAGTCCTCGAATCTCGTCGCCCTTGCGGGCTCGCGCCTGACGGTCATCGTCATGCCGGCCATGAACAGACGGCGCCCAATACGCACGGTGGATGTGATGCTATCCGGCAAGGCGCGCATCGGGGCATCAGAGTCGTATGGGACGAACACCTCCTCTGCGTGGGCGACGCGCCGCACCCAAGCTATAAACCCACGCGGGCCGACGGCATCTGAGTCAGAGGAGGCGCCACCCACTGCCAGCAACGGCCCACCATGGTCGTCAGGGTGCGAACGGACCTCGAGAGCAGAAACACCGCAAATCAATTGATCGACGTCCGCCTCATAGACCTTCATGATCTCGGCTGCGCAATCCGCAAACATCATGGAGTCATCATCGATTAGGAAGACGACGTCGCAAGTAGCAAGGTCTAGACATTGATTTCGCTGCACGGCAGCCGAAGGCTTTAGCGCGGCCACATACATCCAGTCGACGCCATCGAGGATCGGCGCCAGACTCCTCCGCACCTCCTCTCGCGTCACCTCCCAATCGGCACTCGCATCAACGATGACGATTTGCTCGGGCGGCCGCGTCTGCAACAGTGCAAGTCGCAGGCAATCCAGAAGATCTACTCGCCGGTTATAAGTAGCTATACCCAGAGTCCAGGACAATTCGTTTCGCATGGTTGTCTGCGGTGGCAGGCGTAGTACATGGCATCGCGCCAAGGGTTCGACGCATTTTATCACGACCCCCAGAACTCGGAAAGCAATTCATCGGAATCGCCGGAAAGAGCCCCGGCTGCCCAGCAACGCAAAAACACAACTAGTC
>DAIMFJ010000108.1:3073-14233 GCA_036724695.1 Planctomycetota bacterium | reverse complement strand
GTGTTAAGTCTCGACCTGTTGCCCGAACGGCTGGCGCTCGTGCGCAGCTACGGCGCGATCGCCGACCGCCCCGACGCCCCCGAACTGCGCGCGGCGCTGCGCGACGCCACGCAGGGCCGCGGCGCCGACGTCGTGCTCGAATGCGTCGGCTCGGCCGCGGCGACGCGGCTCGCGTTCGAGCTGGCGCGGCTCGGTGGCACGATCGCCGCCGCCGGCGTGCACTGCGAACCGCAGTTCGCGTTCTCGCCGGGCGAAGCCTACGACAAGAACCTGACCTATCGGGCCGGGCGCTGTCCGGCGCGCGCGCTGATGGACACGACGATGCCGCTGGTGGCCGAACGGCGCTTCGCGCTCGGCGCGTAGTTCTCGCACCGCCTGCCGCTCGCCGGCCGCAACGACGAGTTCGACCGGCTGACCGCTCGCCGAGGCCCGGCGCGGCTACGAGCTGTTCGAGCGGCGGCTGGACGGCTGCACGAAGGTGCTGTTGACGCCGTGACGACCGCCGCCGACGCGGCTCAATCGACCAGCGTCGGGAACTTCGCGCGCACGCGCTCGAGATGTTCGTCCTGGGCACCGCGGGGGCCCGTCAGCAACGAAACCAGTGCCAGCAGGTCGGCGGCGGTGACGACGTACTTGGTGTCCGGCTGCTCGACGGCGTGTTTGCTGAGCCGCTGCGCCGCCGAGCGCGGCGACAGCACGCGGCGCGGCAACAACACCGGACCGGTCTCGAGTTCGTGCAGCGCCGCGTCGACGACCTCGCGTTCGTGACCGGGCGCGGCCGCCAGCGCGTTGCGGCAGATCGTCTTGGCCTTGGTCCAGGTGAGTTTCTCGCTGGCGAGCATCGCCCGCAGCCGCGGATCCATCCCCGGCACGAAACGCACGATCTCCTCGACCCAGGTGACGCTGCGGTCGAGGAAGGCGGCGATGCGTTCCTTGGTCCAGCCGGCGTTGTTGAGGTAGACGACGGTGTCGAAGTACTCGGTGAGGCGCGCATCGAGGCGGTCGGCGTTCAACTTCAGGTTGAGCGCGCGCATCTCCTCGAGGTCGCCGGCGACGACCCGCACGTCGACGCGGTCGAAGTAGCCGGGATGGTCGCGGCGGATCAGCAGGATCGCGTTGTAACGATGGAAACCGCCGACCAGGAAGTACTCGTTGCGGTTGCGTTCCCAGACCACCAGGGGCTCGAGCAGGCCACTGCGCAGGATGTCGTCCTTGTAGTGCAGGACCTTCTCGCGATTCACCGGGCGGTGGTTCTCGATCGAAGGGTGCAGCTGGATCGTGCCGAACGGCACGTAGTCGAGTCTCTTGGTGGCGATCATCGCTCGGCTGGCGCGGGGCACGGCGCGCGCAGACCGCAGGATACGGGTCGGCGGAGCGTCTGCAATGCGGGCCGCGCCCAGGGTATGCTATTCGCATGGCGACACCCACGAAGCCCGACCGCAACCTGCTGGAATCGTGTTTTCGCGGCTGGTCCTGGCTGTTGACGGCGATCGCCGCGACGCTGGGCCTCGTCCTGCTGTTGCTGCTGGCCCTCGGGGCGCCGCTGGGTTGGGCGGAATTCGGGCTGCCGGCCGCAGCGCTCGCCGGGGCCCTCGTGCTGCGCGGCTACGAACGGCTCGCGCGGCAATGAGCACCGCTCACCAGCGGAGCACCGAGACGACCACGCGCACGTCGTCGACGACCATCAGGACCTTGATCGGCGAGCCGTCCTGGCGCTGCTCGAGGACCCGGTAGGTGCCGCCACGTTCGACGATCTCGCGCAGGAAGGCGGCGTACGCGGTGCCGCGGTCCTGACCGAGCTCGGACCCGGCCAGCAGGTAGCGGTCGTACGGGACGCGTTCGCCATTGGCGATCGCGACGGTCCCGGGGGCGTGTTCTGCGCCACCCTCGGTGGTCATGCGCGCCTGCAGCAGCTGGGCGGCCGCCAGCGGCAACGCGGCCGGATCGCTCTGGGTGGCGGTACAACCGGGGGCGAAGCCGACCAGCGCGGTCAGGACAAGGGATCCGAAGTGGCGCAGCATGCCGTGATGATCCGCGACCTGGTGCAACCCGTCGAGAGCCACACCGCGCTGGCAGCCGCCGGGCCGGCGGTGGAGAATCGTGGCGTGGACCCATTCCGAGCGAGCCAACCGCCGACGGCCGCGACGTTCGCGTGCCGTGCGGGCTGTGGCGCGTGCTGCATCGCGCCGTCGATCGCGACGCCGTTCTTCGGCATGCCGCACGGCAAACGGGCCGGGGAGCGTTGTGTGCACCTGGACGCGGCGAACCTGTGCATGCTGTTCGGCCGCCCCGAGCGGCCGCAGTGGTGCGTCGACCTGCGTCCCAGCGCGGAGATGTGCGGCGACAGCGCCGAGGGCGCGATGGCGATCCTCGACCGGCTGGAAATCCTGACGCGCCCCTGACGCAAGCGGACTCGCATGACCAAACCCAACCGTGGACTGTTCGTCGCGATCGCCGGGCTGCTCGGGCTGGCGCTTTGCCTGGCGTGGTGGCCATGGGAGTCCGCAGCGCCGATCGCCGAGGCGCCGGAAGGGCCTGGCGTGCGCGGCGACGTGGCGGCGGTGGCTGGCACCCTGGTCGAGGAGGTCGGCGGTGCCGCGGAGGCGGCGATGGCGGCGCCAGCGCGCGAATCGGTGGCCGGCGACGTCGAAGCAGCGGTGGCACCCAGGCTGCAGGGGCGCGTGCTGGACAGCACCGGACAACCGCTGGCTGGTGTGGCGATCGGGCTGGTCCGTTTCGACTGGGAGAAACGCGAGCCGGGCGACGACGTCGAAGCGACTGCCGTCAGCGATGCTGCGGGGCGATTCGAAGTGCCGCTCCCCAAGCCACCGAGCGTGCCGATCGCGCTGGGGGAGATGGTCACGCTGCGCTCGACGGTGTGCGGCGAAGAGGTCGGACGGCGAGAGCTGCTGCTGGTCGTGGCTCCTGGCGCGGCGGTTCGCGGCCTGGTGCGCAGCGGCGACGGCGAACCGCTCGCGGAAGTCCGCGCGCGCGTGCAGTCGGTGCTGTTGCACGAGTTCCCGCATGCCCTGGAGTCGACGGTGGTCCTCGAACAGCCGGGCGTCGTCAGCGACACCCGCGGTGCGTTCGAGTGGCCGCGCGCGCCGGTGGCTGCGGGCGTCGAGTTGTCGTTCGCGCGGCAGGGTTTCGTGACCACCCACCTGCCGAGCACGGCCGCCGCCGGTGGCGTCCTGGAGGTGGTGCTCACGACGTTGAGCGGCAGCGCCGAGCGGGTGCGCGGCCGGGTGGTCGACGCGGCGGGCCCGGTGGCCGGGGCATCGTTGATGCTCGGGTTCGACCAGACCACGACGAGCGATGCCGCAGGCGGGTTCGAGTTCGCTGCGCCCCGGCGGGCGACGCGGTTGTTGGCGATGCGCCGCGGGTGGCAGCCGGTGTCGATCGAGGGCGTGGAGCCGAGCCGAGGCGAGCTGGAGGTGGTGTTCGCGGCGAAGGCCTTGGCGATCGACGGGATGGTGTGCAACGCCAACGGCGAACCCCTGCCGGGCCTGCGGGTCGAGCTTGCCGATCCGGTGCGCGGACCTGCGTACGGCAGTGCCGAAGGGGAATGCAGTGAACTCGCACCGGCGCTGGCCACCACGGATGCCGAGGGGCGGTTCGCGATCGGTGGCCTGGCGGATCGCAGCTACCGACTGTTGGTCTTCGCGCCGGAGGCGGCGCTGGCGTTCGAAAGTGGGCCGATCGCTGCGGGCAGTCGGGGAGTGGTCGTCACGGCCCCTGCGGACGCGCTGGTGGCCGAGCTGCGCGGCGTGGTCGTCGATCGGCGCGGTGCGCCGGTCGTCGGCGCGGTCGCGCATGTCTATCTGGCGCCGCCAGGCAGCAGCGAGGTCGTGAGCGGCCGGAGTGTGACCACTGGCGGCGACGGCACGTTCGTGTTGCACCACGTGTCGCGGCGGGTTGCGAAGCTGGGCGTCAGCAAGGAGGGCTACCGCTTCGTCACGCAGCCGGTGGAGGTGGTTGCGGCGAGTGGGGCCGTCGTGCGCGTCGAACTGGTGCGCATGTGCGCGATGCAGGTCGAGGGCGAGGCGGGACTCAGCGTCGGGTTCCTCGATGCCGACGGCAGCCTCCTGCACGCCGAGTCACACAGCGACGGCATGATCCTCGGCACCAACGCGGTGGTGCTGCGCGGTGGCAAGTCGGCGGTGATGACGCTGCCGGAGACCACGGCGACGATGGTGTGGTCGCGGGACGGGCGCGAGGTCGGCAGGAAGGCGGTGTTCTTGGATCCGACGCCGGGTGCGGTGACGTTGTTGATCGCAGCACCGTGAGGCGGGGCGCTGCAGGTGGATTTTGGGGTGCGTTCGGAAGTGGCTGTCAAAGCGCAGGTTGTGCGCGCCGTGCGCATTCGGGACCGGGTGAGGTATGCGCAGGCCGGCAGGTCAGGGAGAGGGTTCGGCCCAGGCGAGGCTGTCGAGGTCGCGCCAGGACAACAGGGCGGTGCCGGAACGATGCTGTGACTGCTCCCCGCCGAAGATCACCACGGGAACGGCGGTGCGGTTGGTGCCGTCGACGACGATCTCGGCAACGCGCTCGACTCCCGCGGTGAGGCCCGTGCTCGGACTGACCGACGACTTCGCTTCGAGGACGAGCGTGCGGGCACCGAGCTCTACCACCAGATCGGCTTCGCGACCGTCGCGATCCCGATAGTAGGACATCCCCCCGCGGAGGCCGAGGTTGGCGCGGTGTTTGGCGACCTCCGCGACCATCCAGGACTCGAAGATGGCCCCGCGCAAAGGGTGCGTGCGCAAGTGCTCGGGAGTGCGGATGCCAAGCAGCCAGCAGGCAAGGCCGGTGTCGTAGAAGTGCAGCTTCGGCATCTTGACGAGCCGTTTGCGTTGGTTGGACACGAACGCCGGCAACCGAAACACGATGAAGCTCGCTTCGAGCACGCTGAGCCAGGACTTCGCCGTGGGTTGCGTGACCCCGACATCCGATGCCAGGGCCGAGTAGTTCAACATCTGCCCCGTTCGACCGGCGCAGAACTCGAGGAAGCGCTGGAAGGTCACCAGGTCGCCGATGTTCGCCAGCGACCGGACGTCCCGCTCGAGATACGTCGCCACGTACGACTGCAACCAGTCCGCGGGCGAGAGCCCGCGATCGTGGATCCGCGGGTAGCCACCGGCCACCAGCGCGGACTCCAGACCGGCAGGGGGACGAGCGAAGCGCAGCACTTCGGTCCAGACCAAGGGCAACAGGTTGAGGATCGCGGCGCGGCCGGCCAGCGACTGCGTCACCCGCGACGACAGCAACAGGTTCTGCGAGCCGGTGAGGATCCACTGTCCCGGCGTGCTGTCCTCGTCCACCATCGGTTGCAGGTACGAGGCCAGCTCCGGAACGCGCTGCACTTCGTCGAGAACCGCCCCGCCCGGAAACTGGGCCAGGAACCCACGTGGATCGTCCTGCGCGAAGCTGCGCGTGTCGGGAGCCTCGAGATTCGCGTACGGCTTGCCCGGAAACAGACCTCTGCAGAGCGTGGACTTGCCACTCTGTCTGGGGCCCGTGAGGACCAGGATCGGAAACACCGCGGCCAGGCGCAACACCTCGGCCTTCTGGTTGCGGTCGATCATGGGCTGCAGCTTAAGGGTTCCTCGGCTATTTCAAAATGCTACTTGGAAATAGCCACTCCTCCCAGATGGCGTCTGCAACAGACCTTTTCGCAGTGGTTTATGTGCGGCGCGGAATTTGCTGTGCGCATTTGGGACCGGGTGAGGTATGCGCAGGGGTCAGGAGAGGAGGCGCAGGCAGAGGTCCTTGACGGCGGTGGCAGGGATGCGGTCCCGGGCGAGGGAACGGTTGCTGCAGAGGAACACCGGGCCGGCGTCGGGGTCCTGGTAGAGGCGCCCGTGGGTGCCCCGGACCTGGGACGGGTCGGTCGGGATGACGTCCATCAGGTAGCGGAAGCCGAGCAGCTTCTTGGCGAGGTTCTTGGCGATGCGGAGCTTGGGGAAACGCAGCTTGGGGTCGACGAACAGTTCGGCGGGGTCGTAGCCGGGCTTGCGGTGGATGTCGACGGTCGGCGCGAAGTCGGGGCGGCGGGCCTCGTCGAGCCAGTAGGGGTAGGCGAACCAGCAGCCGGGCTCGGCGATGCAGACGAGCTCGCCGCTGCGGGGATGGTCGATGCCGAGTTCGTGTTGCTCGGTGCGGTCGAGCACGCGGGCGACGCCGGGTTGGGCGGCGAGCAGCTTGCGGACCGGCTCGAGGTCGGCGGCCTGGTCGACGTAGGCGTGGGCGCACTGGTGGTCGGCGACGACGAAGGCCCGGCAGGCGCCGCAGTCGAGCAGCTGGCCGTGGCTGGTCTCCTGGACGCGCAGGTAGCCGCGTTCGTGCAGCAGGCGATTGAGGAAGATCGCGCGCTCGGCCTTCTCGATGCCGTACTCGGAGAGCACGACGACGTGGGCGTTGCGCGACCGGGCGAACTCGATCAGTCGCGCACATTCGGCGTCGAGGTCGCGAACGGCTTGCACGCTGTGCGGATCGTCGGGACCGAAGCGCTGGTGGTCGTAGTCGAGATGCGGCAGGTAGACGAGCTGCAGGTCGGGATCGTGGGCCGCGCCGACGTCGAGCGCAGCATCGACGATCCAGCGGCTGCTGGCGATGCCGGCCTTCGGCCCCCAGAAGTCGAACAGCGGGAACGGTCCGAGCCGCTGCTGCAACTCGCGCTGCAAGGCCGGCGGTTCGCTGTACAGGCCGGGCCTCTTGTAACCGTTGGCGTGGTACTCCGGGCGCGGCGTCACGCTCCAATCGACGCCGCGCGCATACATGTTCCACCACCAGAACAGTTTGCTGGTGCGGGTACCGAAGCGCGACTTGGCGGCTTCGTAGAGCTTCTCGCCGTGCACGAGCTGGTTCTGCTGCCGCCACAGCATCACCTGCGCCAGGTCGCGGAAGTACCAACCATTGCCGACCGCGCCGTGCTGGGCCGGCTGCAAGCCGGTCAGGAACGTCGCCTGCACGCTGCAGGTCACCGCCGGGAACACGGTGTCGAGTGGTGCGGCGAAGCCGTGCTCACCGAGCCCGCGGAGCACCGGCGCATGGGCGAGGTCCTTGGGCCGCAGGCCGACGGCGATCACGACGAGCAGTTTCACACCGCCCAGTGTGCCGCGCCCGGTGCAACCGCGCCACCACTCCGGCTCAACGGCCGCCGAAGCGCGTCGGCTGCAGTTCCCGTACCGCGAACGTCGGCCGATCCTCGACGATGCACAGCAGACGATCGAGCGGCACGTCGGTGAAGCGCTGCACCTGGTGGCGACGCGGCCACCGGATCTCGAGGGCGGTGATGCGTTCGGCAGCCCCGAGGCCGATCGTCAGCCGCAACGGGTTGCCGCCGAAACTGCCGCCACTGGTGACTTCGCGGTACACGCGGCGCACCTTGCCGTGTTCGACGAACTCGACGCGCACCCGCGCGCCGATCGCGCAGCGGTTCTCGTTGGTGCCCACCAGCCGCAGCGCCACCCAGCGGTGGCCGTTGCCCGGATTCTCGAACAGGACGTTGCGGAACGCATCGCCCGGATACGCCCCCCCCAGCGTCTCGAACAGGTCGAGGTCGCCGTCGTGGTCGAGGTCGGCGAACGCCACGCCGTGCCCCTTCTGCAGATGCCCGGTACCGGTGTCGAACGTGGCGTCGACGAAGCGCCGGCCGCCGTCGTTGCGCAGCAACAGGTTCGGCATCAGCGAGTAGTACTGCGGGTCGCCGGTGCCCAGGTAGAAGTCGAGCCAGCCGTCGCCGTCGACGTCGGCGAAGTTGGCGCCCATCGGCGAGGCCGGGAACGCCAGGCCGAGCGCACGGGTGACGTCGCAGAAGCCACCTTGGCCGTCGCCGCGGTACAGCCGCATGGTCTCGGAGACCAACGGGCCCCTCGCATAGTGGCTCTCGACGTGGCCGATGCCGGTGTCGTAGTTGGTGGCCAGCAGATCGAGCGCGCCGTCGTTGTCGTAGTCGAAGAACCAGGTCGGAAATCCCGCCGCCGGCGCCGTCACACCACGCTCGGGCGCCACGTCGACGAACGTGCCGTCGCCACGGTTCTCGTACAGCCGATTGGGTCCGTCGATGTTGCTGACGTAGAGATCCGGGTCGTCGTCGCCGTCGATGTCCCCCCACGCCACGCCCTTCGCGTAGCGCAGGTTCTGCACGCCCGCGGCCGTGGCGACGTCGGTGAAGGTCCCATCGCCGTTGTTGCGGAACAACTGGCTCGGCGCGTCGCAATGCGGGCTGTGCTCGTTGCCGATGTAGAGATCGAGATCGCCGTCGAGGTCGTAGTCGGCGAACGCCGCCGCCTGCGTCGGCAGGAACGGTTCGGCGAGCCCCGCCGCGAACGTCACGTCGCGAAACCGCCCACGACCGTCGTTCTGCAACAGCGAGTTCGGCAACCGCCCGGTGCCGAGGAACCACGCCCCGCGCAGCACCAGCAGATCGAGATCGCCGTCGCCGTCGTAGTCGGCGTGGATCAGGTTGAGGCCGCCGGTGATGCCGAGCAGGCCGGCCGCCGCGGTTTCGTCCGCGAACGTGCCGTCGCCACGGTTGCGGAAGTACCGCATCTGGCCATCGGGCGCCCAATCGGTGACGACCACGTCGAGCAACTCGTCGCCGTCGAAGTCGTCGACCACTGCACCACCCGCCAGCCCCCAGGTGTCGAGGCCGGCCCGCGGTGCCGCATCGAGGAAACGCGGCAGGTTGCCGGTCGCCGCGAACAGTTCCGCCGGCAACCGGTGCTGGGCCGGCACACCCTCCGGATGGCTGCCGAGCGCCATGTGCGCGAGGTTCAGCAACCAGCGCGCCGAGCGATGCCAATAGTCCGCCGGACCGGCATTGTTGAGGACCTCGGTGAAGTAGTAGGCGGCCTGCTGTGCGCCTTCGCGATCCTGGTGCACGCCGCTGCCGCGCAGCGGCAGGATGCAGGTGTCGGTGGTCGGCCTGGCGCAGCAGTTGTGCGTCTCCGCGTAACGCATCCAGCCGACGCCGAGGTGGAAGCTGACCGCCACCGCGGCGGCAGCGTCGTAGGCGATCCTGCCACCTTGCATCGCCTTGCGCGCGGCCGTCAGGATCGCGATCCCCTCTTTCTCACGCCCGGCGCGCAGTTCGGCGACGCCGACGTCGAGGCGCAACCGCCACGGAGCCGCATCGCCGAGCCGTTCGAGCTCGGCGCGTTGCGCGGCAGCGTGCTCCGTGCCGAAGAACACGTTGTCGCGCGCAGCCTGCGTCGCCAGCTCGGCGAGCAATGCGACCATGCGGTCGTGGCCGTCCACCGGCACCGCTTCGCCACCGCACTCGGCGAACACCAACGGCGTCACCAGCGCCAGACCACGCCACCAACGGTTCATCGCTGCAGGATCACCTGGCCGTGGCTCTGCGGCAAGTCGTGCGTGGTGCGTACGCCATCGGGCCACTGCACGGTGACCTTGGTGCCGGCCGTCGGGGCGGCGAAGAACGCCAGCGGAGCGGCTTGCCCCAGGTACCCGCCGCCGGCCTGGAGGTCGCGGCGCTGCTGGCTCCCGCCCGGCCCTGGCAACGTCACGATCGCCCCGATCGCCGCGGGATTGCCCGGCCCGCCGCGCAAGCGGATGGCGAGGCCGGCGGCGCGGTTCTGGCTGCGAACGGTGCGCGCCGCCCCGTCGTTGACCGTGTAGACGAAATCGGGACGTCCGTCGCGATCGAGATCGGCGACGGCCACCGCCTTGCCGTCGACCGGCAACACCAGACCGGACTCGGCCGCGTCGACCGCGGCGAACTCGAGCCCGCCGCGGTTCTGCAGCACCACGCCGCGGCCGCCGTTCATGCGGCCGGTCTCGGGCTCGGGCGACCAGGAATTCTGCGCCAGCACGAGGTCGAGGTCGCCGTCGAGGTCGAAGTCGGCCACGCCGATGCCGAACGCGATCGAGCCCTGGGCCAGGCGCGGCAGCGGTTTCGGCGTGAACACCCCGCCGACGTTCTCGAACAGCAGGTGTTGCAGTTCCGTGGCCTCGCCGACCACGCATTCCTGCAACGTCTCGCCGTAGATCTCGCTGAGGGTCGCGCGGGCGAACGCCCGGTAGGTGGGGAACTTCTCGGCCAGGGCCGGGATCGCCTCGCTGCTGCACGACAGACCACGCACCGGCAATTGCGTGCCCTTGCTCTGTTTGCTCTCGATGACGTCGAACGTGCCGTTGCCGTCGACGTCGCTCCCGAGGATGCGCAGCGGGTCGGCCGCACTGGCCTTGTACTTGCTGTTCAGGCCGAGGTTGGTCGCGACCAGGTCGAGGTCGCCGTCGCCGTCTAGATCGGCCGCGGCGAGGCCGTTCCAGACGCCTTGCACGCCGGCGAGCCCGCACAGGCCGGTGGCGTCGACCAACCGGGTGCCGTCGTTGCGATGCACGCGTAGCGGGCCCCACTGCGCGGCGACGACCAGGTCGAGGCGCCCGTCGCCGTCGACGTCGGCCCACACCGCCGCGGTGACCATGCCCGCCGTGCGCAACTGCGGTGCGACGCTCTCGGTGACGTCGACGAACCCGGTCGGTTCCTGGCGCAGCAGCCGGCTCGGCGGCGCAACCGGGTAGCGGCCCGGCACGACGCGGCCACCGACGAACAGGTCGAGGTCGCCGTCGCCGTCGAAGTCGCCGGCGACCACGCAGCTGCTGCTGGTCGCGATCGCCGGCAAGCGCTCGGCGGGTGCCGGTGCAAAGCGACGTTCGCCTTGGTTGAGGTACAGCCGATCGCGCAAGCGCGCATCGCCTTCGGCGGCTTCGACGCCGCCGCTGACGACGTAGAGGTCGAGGTCGCCGTCGCCGTCGGCGTCGACGAACACGGCGCCGAGGTCCTCGGCGGCGGCGTCCGCCTGCCACGGCCCGTCGATGGCGCGAAAGCCGCCGCGGCCGTCGTCGACCAGCAACGTGCCGGATTGGCCGGCCGCGCCACCGAGCCACAGTTCGTCGATGCCGTCGCCGTCGACGTCGCCCCAGGCGGCACCTGGACCCAGTTGCGACAGTTTGTGCGGCAGCAATGGCTGCACGGCATAGTCGTCGAAGGGCGTCTCGCGATGGGCCGCGCCCGTGAGCTCGGTGACCTCGAACCACTGCGGCGGCGGCGCCGGTGTCGCCGCGGGTTCGCGCTTCGCTCCACTCTCGGCGATCGTGAAGCCATGGTCGACCGGCAGGTCGTGGTGCCGCGAC
>DAIMFJ010000108.1:0-3063 GCA_036724695.1 Planctomycetota bacterium | reverse complement strand
GTGCGGCTGAAATGGCTGCGCGTCATTGTCGTCGATGGGCGTCTCGCTTTGGGTCGCGACCGTGAGCTCGGTGACCTCTAACCACTGCGGCGGCGGCGCCGGCGCCGGCGCCGCCGCGGGTTCGCTCTTCGCACCACTCTCGGCGATCGTGAAGCGATGGTCGACCGGCAGGTCGTGGTGCCGCGACACCTTGCCGCTCGGCCAACGCACCTCGATGCTGTCGATGCTGGTCGCGTCGCCGAGCCCGAAGTGCTCGGTCGGATCCTGCGCACTCATGTAGCCGCGCGACAGGACCAACAGGCGCGTCTGCACCTGGCCGCCGGCCGTGATGCGGATCGTCGCGCCCAGACCATCGCGGTTGGCACCGTCGCCGCGCAGCCGCACCAGGGCACGGCGCGTGCCGGCGGTACGGTTCTCGAACAGGCTCGCCGGCTGGTTCTGGTTGTTGACGACGATGTCGAGATCGCCGTCGCCGTCGAGGTCGACGACCACCGCACCCTGCCCGACGCTCTCCTCGTCGAGGCCCCATTCGGCGCCGACGTCGGCGAAGCGCAGCTCGCCGAGGTTGCGGCGCGCGACGTTCTTCTCGGGCAAGCGCTCGAGATGGCGATAGAGCTCGAGGGCCTGCTGCCGCTGCCCGGCCCGCCACAACTCGTCGAAGCGCCGGCCGGCGTCGGGGTCGTCGGTGAACACGGGGATGCCGTTGGTCACGAACGCATCCAATCGGCCGTCCTCGTCGAGGTCGCGCAACAGCAGGCTCCACGTCCAATCGGTGCTGGCGAGGTTGGCGAGATAGGCCTGTTCGCGGAACCGTCCGGTGCCGGTGTTGACGTGCAGCGCATTGCGCATGTACTGCTGCGGGTCGGCGTTCTCCAGGAACCACCGATGGGTGTTCATGTTGCCCATCAGCAGCTTGCCCATGTAGTGGGTCGTGCTCGACATGTCCGCGACGGCGAGGTCGAACCGGCCGTCGCCGTCGACGTCGCCGAAGTCGGCCCCCATCGAGAAGAACGTCGTGTGCGCGAGGGCGGTGCGGGAGACCTCCTCGAACGTGCCGTCGCGGCGGTTGCGGTAGAAGCGATCCGGCGAGTGCAGATCGTTGGCGACGTACAGATCGAGCCAGCCGTCGCCGTCGGCGTCCCACCATTGCGCGGCGAGGCCGTTGCCCTGGTCGTGCATGCCGGATGCCGCGGTGGCGTCGACGAAGCGGCCGCCGTCGTTGCGGAGCAGGCGATCGCATTGGCCGGCGACGAAGATGCGTTCGCCGAGCGTGAAGAAGAAGTCGCGGGCCTCCGGGGGCACGACCAGCCGGTCGCCGTCGCGTTCGAACTTCGGGTACGGTGGGAACAGCTGCTGCCGAGTCTTGCGAATCGACTTCGGCGGCGTGGTCGCGGCGATGATCTCGGTCGGCACCTGGCTGCCGAACACGCGGTTGTTGAGCAGGTACAGGTCGAGGTCGCCGTCGTTGTCGTAGTCGGCGAAGGCGACCCCCATCGTCGCGGCGACGGCGTCGAGACCGAACGCCGCCGCACCCTCGCGGAAGGTGCCATCGCCCTGGTTGACGTACAGCAGGTTGGGCGATTCGAGGTTGGCGACGTAGAGGTCCAGATCGCCGTCGCCGTCGACGTCGACGAAGCTGGCGGCCGTGCCCCAGGCGTCGCCGCCGTCCACCTCGCCTGCCGCCGCGGTGACGTCGGCGAAGCGCAGCGGCGCCGTCTGCCGGAACAGCTTGTTGGGGCCGTCCTGGCTCACCAGGTACAGGTCGACCAGTCCGTCGCCGTCGTAATCGCCGGCGGCGACGCCCGCCCCGGCATAGACGTAGGCGACGACGTTCTCGCGGCGCAGCTGGTTGGTGAACGAGAGGCCACTCTGGGTCGGGTCGAGCCGCGCGAAGCGCGGACCGGACACCGGGGCGCGTTCGCGCAGCGGCTGGGCAACGATCGGCGGGTCGCTCGGCCGCCCGGCCGGACTGCCGTGCGCAGTCGGCTGGACGGACCCGGCCGGCTGGACCGCTCCGGCCGAATGGCCAGGCGCCGCCGGAGATTCCGCGCGGGAACAAGCGGCCAAGACCACCAGCCACGGCAACAGCATGCGCATGCCCGCGATCATCCCCGCCCCACCGCCGTGGGTAAACCGCAACCGCCCCTCCTGGCCACCCCGGACATTCTCCCTGCCGACTGGCGCACTCCCCTCGTCCCGTCTACCGTCGCAGCAGCATGCCGCACGGTCCGGAACACCCCGAGAGAGCCCTTCCGCCGCCCTGGGACCGCATCTTCTCGCTGGCCACCAAGACGTTCGTCTGGGGGCTGTTGATCGCGGTGCTGTACCTGCTGCGCCCGTTCTTCCTGCTGATCTTCCTGACGTTCGTGTTCGCGTACATCCAGGCGCACGGCGTCGAAGGCCTGGCACATCGCATCAAGAAGCGTGCACTGCGGGTCGTCGTCGTCGGCCTGGTGTTCGTCGGCACGCTGTTCGCGACCGGCTTCACGCTGTTCCCGGAGGTGCGCGACCAGGCCGGCGAGTTCCTGCGCGATCGCGACCGGCTGGTCGCCGACGCCGATCGCGAGGTCAACAAGTTCCTGCGTCAGTACCCGTCGCTGTTCGAGACCCTGTCGCGCCACCAGGAGGATCTGCCGGACCCGGCGATCCTGACCAAGCCACCGCAGGACCTGCCGCCGGAGCCGCCGCAGCCGAAGGAAACCGAGCCGGTGGTGGAGAATCCGCAGGAGCCCAAGCCGGTCGACATCCGCAACCTGCCCGACCTGCAACCGGTCAAGGAACTGGTCGCCAGCTTCGGCAACTCGCTCGCCGCGAACCCGCTGGCAATCGGTCAGTCGGTCCTGGGTTACGCGACGTCGTTCCTGCTGGCGCTGCTGTTCTCGTTCCTGATCGTGCTCGACCTGCCGCGGCTGACCCGGGGCGTACAGGGGCTCGCCCACACCCGCGTCGGCTTCATCTACAACGAGGTCGCCGACAACATCGCCGGGTTCGGCCGCGTGCTCGGTCGCGCCCGAGCAATCGACCAGGAAGGCGACCACGCAGTCGGCGTGTGGACGCAGGCGA
>DAIMFJ010000107.1:13998-14280 GCA_036724695.1 Planctomycetota bacterium | reverse complement strand
CGCCCTCGCCCGCGCCCTGCTGGCGCGCGGCCAGGTGCAGGTGCGGCTGGTGCTGGCGCAACCGGCCGACGGAGCGGTCGCCGCGCTGCGCGCGCGCGCGCCGCAGCTGTTGGAGCACCTGACCCGTCACCCGGGTGCCGTCGATCTGTGGTTGGCGAGTGACGCCGATGCCGACGGCGTCGACCTGGCCGCGCCACGCTTGCCGTGGCCGGGGGAAGGCGCGTCGGGTGCGGAACGGGTCGAGGCCGCGGCCGTCGACGCCGAGGCCCGGCTGCGACTCGC
>DAIMFJ010000107.1:10514-13836 GCA_036724695.1 Planctomycetota bacterium | reverse complement strand
GGAACCGCCGGTCTCAAGGCCGGAACGGCTTCCTGCCGATGCTCCAGCGGCAGGCGAGAAAAACCATGATCGACATGGATCGAGACACGGCGTTCGCCCGGCGCATGCTGGACGCGCTGAGCACCCGGAGCAAGGCGGCGATGCACAACATCGCCAACCAGCACGTGCCGGGCTTCAAGCGCTACGAAGTGCGCTTCGAGGAGCTGCTGAAGAAGGAGCTCGACAAGGGTGGCAGCGGCGACGCGGTCGTGCCGGTGATCGATCGCGACACCTCGGGACCGCCCGAGGCCAACAACGTCGACGTCATGGAGGAGCTGACGCTGCTCGCCAAGACCCAGCTGTTGCACGACGTCATGAGCCGCCGCGCCGGCAGCTACTTCGCGACCCTCAACAAGGTGATCACAGGCAGGTGATGCAGATGAGCGACCCGATGGGAGGAGTGTTCCGCGGTTTCGACATCGCGACGTCCGGTCTGCGCGCCGACCTGCGGCGCGCCGAGATCGTGTCGGCGAACCTGACCAACATGCACTCGACCGGCAACGCGCAGAACGAGCCGTACAAGCGCAAGATGTTGACGTTCGAGGAGGTTCTCGACGCGGTCGGCCCCGACGGCCAGCGCACCACCGGGGTCGAGGTCGCCGAGGTGCACGAGGACGACGCGCCGTTCCCGACCTTCTACCAGCCCGGCCATCCCGACGCGGACCAGGACGGCATGGTGATGGCGAGCAACGTCGACATCTTCCAGGAGCTGGTCGACCTGCAGATCGCGCAACGCAGCATGGACGCCAACCTGACGGCCATGCGCACCTACCGTTCGATGATGCAGAGCACGATCCAGAACATGAGCCGCTGAGCGGCGCGAGCTGAACCGTCATGAGCAACTTCGATCTACCACCGCTGATCGGTTTCGACCTGAACTCGCCGTTGCGCGGGCTCGGCGGTCAGGACCCGTTCCGCGCCCGCCTGGAGAACGGCGTCGGGCCGATCGGCGACCGTGGCGTCGGTGGAACGTCCGAGGCCGGCGCGCCGGGCGGCTTCGAGGCGCTGTTGAACGGCTCGCTCGGCTCGGTGAACCAACTGCAGAACGACGTGCGCAACAAGACGCTCGGCCTGGCCCTCGGCGAGGACGTCGAGATCCACGACGTGATGTTGGCGTCGGCGAAGAGCGAAGTGGCGCTGAACCTGATGCTCGAGGTGCGCAACAAGCTCGTCGATGCCTGGGACAAACTGTCGCGGACCTCGGGCTGATCCATGAACTCCTTCCTCAACGACTTCCTGGCGCAGATCAAGGGCATCTGGAGCCGTCTCGACGGCGGCCAGCGGCTGATCGTCGTCGTCGTGTCCATGGCCACCGTGCTCGGTTTCGCCGGGATCGTCTGGTACGCCGGCCGGCCCAGTTACGAGGTCGTGCGCACCGCGCAGACCACCGAGGAGGCGACGCAGATCCGGGATGCCCTCGAGGAGGCTCGCATCTCGTACGGCGTCGACACCACGGGTCGCTCGTTCCTGGTCGAACGCAGCAAGATCGGGCTCGCGAACATGGCGCTGCTGCAGGCCGGTTTCGACGGCAGCCAGACCAAGCCGTTCGGCACCAGCATCATCGACGACGCCGAGACCAAGGCGTTCAAGCTCAACAACGCGCAGATCGCGATCGCCCAGAACGCGATCCTCAAGCTCGACGGCGTGGTCGGCGTGACGGTCACCGCGAGTGCACCCAAGCGCCGGGCCGCGTTCCGTGATCGCGACGCCGAGACGCGGCCGTCGGCGACGGTGGCGCTGCGGTTGCGGCCGGGCACGGCTTTCGAGACGGTCGCGCACAACGCCGCGTCGCTGGCGGCGTCGCAGCTGATGGTGCCGATCACCAACATCGAGGTGCTGAACAGCGTCGGCGGGGCGCGCTACAAGTACGACCCCGACCGCAATGCCGGGGCCGGCAGCGGCGAGTTCTTCGCCATGCAGACGAAGATGGCGCGGGACCGCACCGAGCTGGCGCAGGAGTTGCTCGACCGCATGTGGCCCGGCAAGGCCTCGGTCAACGTGACCGTCGAGCTGAACCCGGAATGGACGGTCAAGAGCGAGAAGGTGGCTCCCGAATCGCCGATGATCAAGACCGAGAAGACGGTCAAGGACTCGACGGAGAGCACCGCCGGCGATGCCGAGAACGCCCGGCCAGGCAACTCGAAGAAGAACGAGGTCAAGGACCGCGAGTACGTCGTCGAGTACGGCGAGAAACGCACCGGCAGCCTGGCGCCGAAGATCGACCGGGTGACCGTCGCGGTGATGTACGACCGGTCGCTGGAACAGCAGCAGGGCTTCGACAAGAACGAGCTCGCGCGGGCCATCAAGGCGATCGTCGGCTGGGATCCCAGCCGCGACGCGCCGGAGGACTCCACCTTCAGCATGCTCGCCGCCGAGTTCGCGCCGCTGCCCGAGGTCGAGGAGATCACCGCCGGTGGTGGCTTCGCGGAGGTGGCGCTGCAGTGGGGACCCACCGTCGGGCAGATCCTGGGAGTGGTCGTCGTCGTGTTGTTCCTGCGCGGGCTGTTCAAACGGCCGAAGTCCGCAGGTGCCTCGGCCGCGACCACGGCTGGCAGCGGGGCGGCGGTGTTGCCGCAGGTCGACGAGGACAAACTGCCGCCGGACGAGCAGCAGAAGCGCATGCGGCGCGAGATCGAGCGCTCGATCGCGCAGGATCCGGCCGCGCTCGCCAAACTGTTGGAAGCCTGGTTGATGGAGCAGAAGGCGTGAGCCGCCGCCGAACCGAGATCCGCCGATGAACTTCGCCGCCGACAAAGCGATCGCGACCCTGCTGCTGTCGATCGATCAGGATCTGGCAGCCAAGGTGCTGCGCAACTTCAACGACGACACCATCGACAAGGTGACGCGGGCGATGCAGGAGTTGCAGGAGATCGCGATCGACAGCGAGACGATCCGCAGCGTCTACCGTGGTGCCGTGGCCAAGATGCGGCAGGGCAACATGGCGCTCGGCGACGTCGGCAGCCTGATGCAGAGCGTGCTGACCAAGGCGTTCGGCGAGGAACGCGGCGGCGACGTCAACCGGCGTGCCAACAGCGACATCCTGGCCAAACGGCCGTTCGCGATGTTCGAGTCGTTGACGCCCGAGGACCTCGCCAACCTGTTGACCGAGGAGCATCCGCAGATCGCCGCGGTGTTCCTCGCCCACCTCGACCGCAAGAAGGGCGGCGAGGTGCTGCGTTTCCTGTCCGAGGAAGTGCGGGCCGACCTCGTGCATCGGGTCGCGACCCTCGACCGCACGCCGGCCGACGTCGTGCAACGGGTGCTCGAGGTGATGCGCAAGAAG
>DAIMFJ010000107.1:0-10504 GCA_036724695.1 Planctomycetota bacterium | reverse complement strand
CCGAGCCGCCGCGTCGCTGCTGAACAACCTCGGCGGTGGTGAGAAGACGATCCTCGACCGCATCGAGACCGCCGACGGCGGCATCGCCGGCGCGATCCGCGAGGAGATGTTCACGTTCGACGACATCGCCAAGCTCGACAAGAAGTCGATGCAGAAGATCCTGGCTTCGGTCGACTCGCGGCAGTTGGCGGTCTCGTTGAAGGCGACCACCTCGGCCGTCGAGGATGCGATCCTGACCAACCTCAGCAAGCGCGCGTCCGACATGGTCCGCGAGGAGCGCGACTCGCTCGGCCCGACGCCGTTGTCCGAGGTGCTGACCGCGCAGGGCGAGGTGTTGAACCTGATTCGCGATCTGATGGACAAGGGTGAGATCAAGGCCGGCGGGGCCGCGGAGCAGCTGGTGTGACGAACCACGGAACCGAGTCGACGATGGCAGGTCCTCGGCGGTTGGTCGGCGTGCGCCTGCATGCCCGAGCCCCGGTGGCGGGCGCCCCAGCCGCGGCCAGCGTCGCCTGGCTGATGTCGCTGCAGCAACGCGAGACGCAGCAGCAACGGGAGCGCGAAGCGCTCGAGCGGATCGCCTCGGCTCTCGGCAAGTCGCTCGCCGACCTGCCGAAGGAAGTCGCCGCACGGCTCGACCAGGTCGCCGGCCTCGCCGTCGAACTCGGCCTCGCCGTCGCCCGCGAGGTCGTCGGCGACGCGCTGCTGCGCGGCAACTACGATCCGTCGGCGACGGTGGCCCGCTGCCTGCGCGACTGCGTGCACGGCAGCCGGCGCGACGATCTGGTGGTGCGCCTGCATCCCGACGACCTCGAACCCGTCAAGACCAGACTGGCCGGCATGCCCGACCTGGCCGAGGAATTCGACAAGGCGCGGTTCGTCGCCGACGCCCGCGTCCCGCGCGGCGCGGTGCGCGCCGAGACCGAGTCCGGCCGGCTGCGCTACGACCCGCGCGAAGCCCTCGAACGGATCAGCGAGGAAGTGCGCCGCGAGGTGACCGCGTGACGTTGCCGGCCGCGCTGCAGCGGGCGCTCGACACCGCGCGGGCCTGCAATCGTCCGCACGCCGAAGGCCGCGTGCGAGCCATCTCGGGCATCGCGATCCGCGTCGGCGGGCTGCGCGCCGCGATCGGCGACACCTGCACGATCGACGCCGAGGACGGCAAGTTGCCGATCCCGTGCGAGGTCGTCGGCTTCGACGGCGACGACGCCGTGGTCCTCGCGCTCGGCGACCAGCACCGCGTCGCGCCCTGGGATCGCGTGCGCAACGAACACCGGCCGCTGACGGTGCCGGTCGGGGCCGGGCTGCTCGGCCGCGTCGTCGACGCGCTCGGCAGACCACTCGACGGCGGCCCGCCGATCCAGGGAGCGCTGCGGCAGGTGACCGGCGCGGCGCCGTCGCCGCTGGCGCGCTCGCCGATCGTGCAGCCGATCGAGACCGGCGTCGCCGCGATCGACGGCATGCTGACCTGCGGCAAGGGGCAGCGGATCGGCATCTTCGCCGGCTCGGGCGTCGGCAAGTCGACCCTGATGGGCAACATCGCCCGCAGCCGCGCCGGGCAGGTCAACGTGATCGCGCTGATCGGCGAACGTGGCCGCGAAGTCGGCGAGTTCGTCGCCGAAGCCCTCGGCCCCGAAGGACTGCAGAAGAGCGTCGTCGTCGCCTGCACGTCGGACGCCGCGCCGATGCTGCGGCTGAAGGCCCCGCTCACCGCGGTGACGATCGCCGAGGCGTTCCGCGCCCAGGGCGGCGACGTACTGTTCATGATGGACTCGGTGACCCGCTACGCGATGGCGGTCCGCGAGGTCGGCCTGGCCGCCGGCGAGCCGCCGACGCTGCGCGGCTATCCCCCGTCGCTGTTCGCCTCGCTGCCGCGCCTGGTCGAACGGTTGGGCAGCGACGCCAACGGCACGATCACCGGCCTGTTCACGGTGCTGGTCGACGGCGACGACATGAACGAGCCGGTCGCCGACGCGTTGCGCGGGTACCTCGACGGTCACATCGTGCTGAGCCGGCGCATCGCCGAGCGCGGCCGGTTCCCGGCGATCGACGTGCTGGCCTCGATCAGCCGCCTGATGCCCAAGGTCACCAGCCCCGACCACCGGCGGCGCGCCCAGCGGGTGCGCGAGCTGCTCGCCCACTACGAGGAGAACCGCGACCTCGTCTCGGTCGGTGCGTACCGCCGCGGTGCCGACCCGCTGCTCGACCAGGCGATCGCCAAGATCGGCCAGATCGACAACCTGCTGTACCACGGCAGCGAGTCGCGGCCGGTCGCCCAGACCTTGCAGTTGCTGCAGCAGATCGCCGGCAGCTGATCCACCACTGCCGCGGTTCTGCACGCCTGGCTCTGCTTCGCGGGCTGCGAAGCGGAAGCAGGAGATCCGAGGCAAGTCAGCGCCTGCGGCCTCTGCCGGTCGCCGCGACGGCGACGACACGACCTTGGTCGCGGCCGCTGGCAGCGCTGCGCGCCGGATCGGCGAACTGGGCTCAGGAATGGCCGATGCCATGGCCGATAGGGCCCGCATGCGCCGCTTCCGTTTCCGCTTGCAACCGCTGGTGCGCCTGCGCACGCAGCTCGAGAAGCAGGCCCGCCGCGACCTGGCCACGGCGATGACCGCGGTCAACCAGCTCGAGCAGCAGGCTGCCGCGGCCGCCGCCGGGGTGCGGGAATGCGCCGCGCAGAGTGCCGATCCCGGCGCGATCGGGCTGTTGGCCCGCAGTCTCGAGGTCGGCTTGCGCCGCCACCAGTGGCGTGTCGCCAAGGACCTGGCCGCGGCCAACACCGGGCTCGAACGCGCGCAGGGCGACTACGCGCGGCGTTCGCGCGACCTGGAGGTCGTCGCGCGGCTGCGCGAGCAGAAGCGGAGCGCCTGGCGTGCCGACGTGGTGCGGCAGGAACAAGCAGAACTCGACGAACTGGCGGCACTGCGGCGTCCCGGTTCGCTCTTTGGAGGTGCATGATGGTCGGAATCCTGGTCAAGGTCGTGGTCGGGCTGTTGCTGTTCGTGGGCTCGGTCGTCGGCGGACTCGCCGCGACCGGCCGGCTCAACCACGAGGGCACCGCGAACATCCCGGTGCTCGGCGGCTTCTTCCCGCCGCCGCCGGCGCCCACGCCCGAGGAGCTGGCGGCCGCGGCTGCGGCTGGCACGCCGGCCGACGCCAGCCACGCCGGCGATGGCGTCGGTGTCGCCGAGGCCAGCGGTCAGGATCCGCACGGCAAGGCCTCCACACCGGCCCCCGCTGGCGAGATCCTGCCGCCGCGGCCAGGGCGTTCGGTGCTGGAGCCCGAAGCGCCCAAGAAGGGCGGCGGCGGGCATGGCGCCGAGCCGGAAGCCAAGGGCGATGCCCACGGCGCCAAGAAGGACGACGGCCACGGAGCAGCCAAGGCGGATGCCCACGGGGCCGACAAGACCGCTGCCGGGACGGACCACGGCAAGGCCGCTGGCGCCGGCGCGGCCAACGGCGCGGGTGGCAAGGGCCAGCACGACGCGGAGCGCGACTTCGCGGCGATGGAGGTGGCACTCGCCCAGGATCGTGCCAACAAGTACGCGCCCGGGAAGTACTTCCGCTTCGAGGGCCTGCCGGCTGGCCTGACCCCCGAGCAGATCAACGAGGCCTGGCAGCGGGTCGAGGCGACGATGGCCGAACTCGAACGGCGCCGCATCGCCCTCGACCTGCGCGAGAAGGAGCTCCAGGACCTCGCGGCCGACCTCGCCAAGCGCCACCAGGACCTCGCCAGCGAACGCACGGCGCTCGACGGCCTGCAGACGAAGATCGACGCCCGGCTGGCCGACTTCGAGAGCCAGATCCGCCTGGTGAAGAAGGAGGAGGAAGACGGTCTGCGCCGCAACGCGAAGACCTACGACGCGCTCGAGCGGGACAAGGTGGCGATGATCCTCAGGGACAGCTGGAAGACGGAGACCGGGCAGACCCAGTTCCTCAAGTTGATGGAGTTCATGAACCCCGAGGCCATCAACGAGGTGTTGGCGCTGCTGGAGACGGCCCTGCTCCAGGACGTCATGGAGAAACGCCTCACCGTCAAGAAGGAATCGACCGCAAGGGCGAATCCGCGCTGAGCGACGCCCGCCGGCGCTTGCCTCAACCGTACCGCCGCCCGCCGCCGATACAGCCATCGCAGCGCAGGATCGGCAAGACGAGGACCCAACGACGTGGCCGACGACAAGAAGAAGGAAGCGGAAGAGAAACCCGCCAAGAAGAAGCTCCCCGCGATCGTGCTGGTCGCGGTCGGGGCGATCGTCGGCGGAGCCGGCGTGGTCTTCGCGGTGCCGCCCAAGACCGTCGAGATCCCCAAGGAGGAACCGCCGCCGAAGTTCCTCCAGTTGATCAACCCGGACGAGATCGCGCACACCTTCAACCCGCGCGACTCCAAGCGCCTGGCCACCGTGGCCGTCAAGTTCGTGTACACGGTGCGCGAGGACCTCGAGGGCGAGGCGTTCGAGACGATCAAGGCGAAGTGGCCGATGGTCTCCGACGTGGTCTGGACGCTGCTCAAGAAGCGCTCCACCGAGGAGCTCAACTCCGACGGCCACATGAACGTGCTCAAGCAGGAACTGCGCGACGAACTCGATCGTCGGCTGTTCCGCGACGGTGCCGACGGCCACGAGCCGTTGGCCCGGGTCAGCGAGATCCTGATCGTGCGCTGCTTCTGGCAGTGACCGGCGAACGATGAACGAGATCCTCAGCAACGAAGAGATCGACACCCTGCTGCAGATGTTCCGCAGCGAGGGGGCCGCGCTCGAGGTCGAGCCGCAGCCGCGGCTGCCGGCGTCGATGCAGGTGCCGGTCGACGATCGCGTCGTGGCGCCGATGGATCTGCTGAAGCCCAACCGCCTCGGCCGTGAGGAGCTGCGCGGTCTCGAGCGCTACTTCGAGAGTGCCGGCAAGATGCTGTCGGCGACGATGAGCGACAAACTGCGCCTCGACGCCCGCTGCGACTGCGTCGCCGTCGAGCAGTTGCGGTTCAGCACCTGGCTCGAGCAGCTGCCGGGCCCGGTGGCGATCTACGTGCTCGACATGAAGCCGTTCCGGCTGCCGGTGCTGTTCACGGCCAGCACCAGCATGCTGTACTCGGCCGTCGACCGCATCCTCGGCGGTTCGGGCAAGATCAACAAGGTGCCGAAGGACTTCACCGCTGCCGAGTACACGGTCGCCGACGCGCTGGTCGGGCCGTTCCTCGACCGCATCTGCGAGAGCCTCGCCGAGGTGCAGAAGCTCGAGTGGAGCGTGCAGAACCGCTTCTGCAACCCGTCGATGGCCCAGATCCTGCCGTCGCAGGACGTCGTGCTGTCGATCTACTTCCAGGCCTCCGGCGACTTCCTGATCGGCGACCTGCGGCTGGTCCTGCCGTTCGCGTCGATCGAACCGCTGCTGGAACGCTTCAAGCGCGATTCGGTGACCGGTCTGGAGCCCGGCGCGGCCCGGCAGAGCGTCGAGCGCAACGTGAAGAGCGTGCCGATCGAGATCGCCGCCGAGATCGGCCAGGCGCGCATCCGGTTGCGCCAGTTGCTCGAGCTGCAGGCCGGCGACGTGATCCCGCTCGACACCCGCATCGGCCAACCGGCGGTCGTGCCGGTGCAGGGCAAGCCGAAGTTCACCGCCCACATCGGCCGGATCGGCAACAGGTTGGGCATCCAGGTTGCCGATGTCATGAGCAATTGACGCCATGAGCGACAGCAACGAAGCCACGGAAGACTGGGGAGCCGAAGTCGCCCGCGCCGCCGGCGATCTCGCCCAGGCGGCGGTGCAGCCGGTGACGTTCGGTCAGCTGGGGGCCGGCGTCAAGGGCGACGCCAGCCGCAACCTCGACCTGCTGCTCGACGTCGAGATCCCGATCTCGGTCGAGGTCGGGCGCACCCAGATGAGCCTCGAGGACGTGCTCAAGCTGGTGCCCGGCAGCGTGATCGGCCTCGACAAGAAGGCCGAGGAAGCGGTCGACCTGCGCGTCAACGGCAAGCTCGTCGCGCGCGGCGAGGTCGTGCTGGTCGACGACTCCTACGGGCTGCGCATCACGCAGATCGTCGACGCCGCCGGCCGCCTCGAGAGCCTGCGCTGAGTCGCCGACCGGTCCGTCCGACGCGGGAATGCGCGCCGCTGCTCTGCTAGAGTCGGGCCGGTGACCGCACAGCAGTTCGTGCTCGCCCTCGGGCAGGCGATGCACGCGCTCGGCAGCCCGTCGTACCGCGTCGAGGACTCGATGACCGCCTGCAGCCAGGCGCTCGGCCTGCGCGGCAGCTTCTTCGCGACCCCGACCGCGATCTTCGCCGCTCTCGAGGACGGCTCCGGGCAGCCGCAGACGGTGTTGCAGCGTGTCACGCCCGGCGACCACGACCTCGGCCGGCTCGCCAAGCTGTATTCGGTCCGCGACGCGGTGATGAAACGGCAGATCGAGCCCGCCGCCGGCCTCGAGCGGATCCGCGACGTGCTGGCGCCGACGCCGGCGCGGCCGTGGCGGGAGACGTTCGCGCTCGGCATGTCCGGAACGGGTGCGGCGGTGCTGTTCGGCGGCGGTTGGGTCGAGGTGGCGGTCGCCACCGGGGCCAGCCTGCTGGTCGGCCTGTTGGCCGCACTCGGCGCGCGCTACCGCCGCATCGGCGACCTCTTGGCGCCGCTGGCCACCGCGATCGTGTCGTTCGCGTGCGGGGCGCTGTCGGCGCTCGGCGTGCCGGTCCATCCGCCGATCGCGATGCTGGCGTCGGTGGTCGTCCTGCTGCCGGGCCTGTCGTTCACGACCGCGCTCGCCGAACTGGCGATGCGCCACCTCGCCGCCGGCAGCGCGCGGCTGATGGGCACCCTGGTGACGCTGTTGACGATGGCGATCGGCGTCGGGCTCGGCAGCCGCAGCGCGTCGCTCCTGTTCGGTCCACCGGCCGTGGCGACCACCACCCCGCTGGCCTGGTACTGGGTGCCGGTGGCGGTGCTGGTGTCGTGGTACGCGTTCGCGGTGGTGCTGCGCGCCTCCCGCAAGCAGGCCCCCTGGGTGCTGGTCGGCATCGTCACCGGCTTCCTGGGCGCGCGGGCCGGCACTTCGGTGCTCGGCCAGGAACTCGGCGCGTTCGTCGGCGCGGTCGCGGTCGCCTTCGCAGCCAATTTGTTCGCCCGCTGGCGGCGGCGTCCGGCGGCGGTCGTGCGCACCCCGGGACTGCTGTTGCTGGTGCCCGGCAGCCTCGGTTTCCGCGGCTTCACGATGGCGCTCGACAAGGATTTCGGGGCCAGCGCCCAGTTCGCGATGCAGGCCTTGCTGGTGGGCGGTTCGATCGTCGCCGGCCTGTTGATCGCCGGGGCGCTGCTGCCGCCACCGCTCGAGGTCGAGCCGGATTCGCGAGGTGCAGGGTCGGCAGTGTGACGCCGAGAGCCTATGCTCGCCGCCGCCGTGCCGATGACACCCCGTTTCGATCCTCGCGAACGCCTCGAGCTGTTTCCGATCCTCCGAGTCCTCCGCGACCGTGTGCTGGTCTTCGATGGCGGCTTGGGCACCCTGCTGCAAGCCGCCAACCTGACGCTGGACGACTTCGCCGGCCTCGAAGGCTGCAACGAACTGCTGGTCGAGACCCGTCCGGACGTGGTCGGGGCGATCCACGACCGCTACTTCGCGGCCGGCGCCGACGTCGTGGAGACCAACTCGTTCGGCGGCATGCCCTACGTGCTCGACGAGTTCGGGATCGGCCACCGCGCCTTCGACCTCAACCGCATGGCCGCGGCCCTGGCGCGCCAGTCGGCCGACCGTTTCTCGACCAAGGACCGGCCGCGCTTCGTCGCCGGTTCGGTCGGCCCGGGCACCAAGCTGGTCACGCTCGGCCACATCGGCACGCAGGTACAAGGTCTACTGCAAGGGCCTGATCGCCGGCGGCGTCGACTGCCTGAACATCGAGACCTGCCAGGACATCCTGCAGGTCAAGCTGGCGATCGTCGCCGCCCGCGACGCGATGGCCGAACTCGGTCGCGAGGTGCCGATCTTCTGCACCGTGACGATCGAGACCACCGGCACGATGCTGGTCGGCAGCGACATCGCCGCGGCGCTGACCACGCTCGAAGCGCTGCCGGTCGACGTCGTCGGCCTGAACTGCGCGACCGGCCCCGACCTGATGCAGGAGTCGGTGCGGCACCTGAGCCGCACGACGACCCGCTCGATCATGGTGATGCCGAACGCCGGCCTGCCGCGCAACGTCGGCGGCGTCGCCACCTACGACCTGTCGCCGGCCGAACTCGCGAAGTTCCAGGCCAGGTTCGTGCAGGACCTCGGCGTCGGTGTCGTCGGTGGCTGCTGCGGCACGACCCCCGAGCACGTCGCGGCGATGTACGAGGCGACCCGCGGTCTGGTGCCGCGCGAGCGGCCGCGCGACTACCAGCCGCAGGTGGCGTCGCTGTTCCACTCGGTGCCGCTCGACCAGGAATCGGGCCCGCTGATCGTCGGCGAGCGCACCAACGCGAACGGCAGCAAGAAGTTCCGCGAGTACATGCTGGCCGGCGACGTCGAGGGCATGCTGCAGATGGCCAAGGAGCAGGTGCACGAGAACTCGCACGTGCTCGACGTCTGCACCGCCTACGTCGGTCGCGACGAGACCGCCGACATGCTGCAGTTCCTGCGGCCGATGGTGCAGCAGGTCACCGCGCCGCTGATGATCGACAGCACCCAGATCGACGTCGTCGAGAAGGCCCTCGAGGCCACGCCGGGGCGCGCGATCGTCAACTCGATCAACCTCGAGGACGGCGAGGAGAAGGCCGACGCGTTGTGCCGGCTGGCGCGCCGCTACGGCGCCGCGTTCGTGGCACTGACGATCGACGAGGAGGGCATGGCGAAGTCCGCCGAGCGCAAGCTCGAGGTCGCCAGGCGCATCCACGACATCTGCGTGCACCGCCACGGCATGCAGCCGGGCGACCTGATCTTCGATCCGCTGACGTTCACGATCGGCTCGGGCGACGAGGCGTCGCGCGACGCCGGCATGCAGACGCTCAAGGGCATCGAACTGATCAAGAAGCACATCCCGGGGGTGCGCACGATCCTCGGCCTGTCGAACATCAGCTTCGGGCTCGATCCGTACTCGCGGCAGATCCTGAACTCCGTCTACCTCGCCGAGGCGATCAAGCACGGCCTCGACGCGGCGATCGTGCACGCCAGCAAGATCGTGCCGATCCACAAGCTCGACGAGGACGATCGCAAGGTCACGCTCGACCTGATCTACGACCGGCGCAGCGACGGCTACGACCCGCTGTTCGCGTTCATCGAGCGTTTCCAGGGCAAGAAGCGCATCGACATGGGGGCGGGTGCCGACGAGAACTCGCTGCCGGTCGAGGAACGGCTCAAGAAGCGCATCGTCGACGGCAAGAAGATCGGCATCGGCCCGCACCTCGACGAGGCGATGCAGAAGTACACGCCGCTGCAGATCATCAACGACGTGCTGCTCGACGGCATGAAGGTGGTCGGCGACCTGTTCGGCAGCGGCGAGATGCAGCTGCCGTTCGTGTTGCAGAGCGCCGAGTGCATGAAGGCCGCGGTCGCCTATCTGCAGCCGCACATGGAGAAGGTCGAGGGCGACGCCAAGGGCACGATGGTGCTGGCGACGGTGCGCGGCGACGTGCACGACATCGGCAAGAACCTGGTCGACATCGTCGTCAGCAACAACGGCTACCGGGTCGTGAACCTCGGCATCAAGGTGCCGGTCGAGCAGATCCTCGAGGCCGCGCGCGAACACAAGGCCGACGCGATCGGCATGAGCGGGCTGCTCGTCAAGTCGACCGTGGTCATGAAGGAGAACCTCGAGCTGATGAGCCAGCGTGGCATCGCCACGCCGGTCATCTGTGGCGGCGCGGCGCTCAACCGCGCCTACGTCGAGGACGACCTGCGCGCCGCCTACACCTCCGGGCCGGTCTACTACGGCGCCGACGCGTTCAGCGGGCTGCACATCATGGACGAACTGACCGGACGCGCGAAGGCGAAGACGGTCACGCAGAACCCCGAGCCGCAGAAGCGCGTCACCAGCCATCGCCGGATGACGCGCGCCGAGAAGGAGCAGATGCTCGCGAATGCCTTCACCGAGTACGCCGACAGCGGCGTGGCGCCGGCCGAACGCATCCCCGAGCCGCCGTTCTGGGGGGCCGCCGTCGTCGGCCCGCAGGAGCTCGACCTCGGCACGGTGCTGCAGTACGTCAACAAGAAGGCGCTGTTCCGCCTGCAGTGGCAGTACAAGCAGGGCAAACGCAGCGAGGCCGACTACCAGAAGTTCGTCGCCGAGTTCGTCGAGCCGCGCTTCCGCGACTGGCAGAAGCGCGTGCGCGAGCAGAAGACCCTCGAGCCGCGCGTCGTCTACGGCTACTGGCCGTGCTACGCCGACCGCAACTCGCTGGTCGTGCTCGACGCCAAGGACCGCCGCACCGAACTGTGCCGCTTCGACTTCCCGCGCCAGCCCGGCGGCCGCCGGCTGTGCATGGCCGACTTCTTCCGCAAGAAGGACAGCGGCCAGCTCGCCGTGGTCGGCTTCTCGCTGGT
>DAIMFJ010000106.1:5208-14418 GCA_036724695.1 Planctomycetota bacterium | reverse complement strand
AACAATTCACCGAATGGAGTGTGCCATGATCCCCAAACGCCTGTCCGTGTCGTTCGCCTTGCTGTCGCTCGTGTCGTTGGCGACCGGGTTGTCCGCCCAGCGTCAGTCACTGCCCGGGTCGAAGTCCGCGGTGGCGGCCTTCGATCTCGGCTTCGCCATGCCCGACACCGGCCCGAAGTTGCGCATGCCCACCGGCGAGGACGCGGCAGCGACCGAACCGGCCACGCCACCGGTCACGCATCGCCTCGCCGAGTTCCTCGCTGGCGTCGCGACCGGCTTGAACATGCCGCTCGAGGACGTGCAGCCGCTCGGCGGCAGGTACGTGGTCGCCCTCGGCGGTGCGCGCGAACTGGATGCGCTCGAGCAACTGCTCGCCAAGGCGCGCACGCAGCAGCAGACGCAATTCGAACTCGCGATCCGCATGTACTCGTTGCCGGCGAAGTTCGCCGCCGCGAAGCTGCCCGGCCTGCTCGGCGTCGATCCCGCTGGCAAGCCGGCGCGCGTGGCCGTGCTCGATCGCGCGGCCGCCGACGGGTTCTTGCAAACCCTCGACGCCGCGCACGATCTCGACGTGATGCATGCGCCGAAGGTCGCGGCGCGCAACCTGCAGCCGGTGACGCTGTCGGTCCTGCAGTACAGTTCCTACGTCAAGGACTACACGGTGCGCAGCGAGCCAGGCCAGGTGATCGCCGATCCGGTCGTGGGCACGGTCTGGGATGGTTTCTCGATCGATGCCACCTGCCTCGAGCTCGACTCCGGACGCATCGCGATGCGGGTCGCCATCGAGCACCAGAACGTCGCGAAGCCGATCGAGGAACGCGCGACCACGCTGCCCGGCACGAAGCTCCCGGTCACGGTGCAGGTGCCGCGTGTCAGCGGCGTGCGCGCCAAGCAGATGGCGATCCTCGTTTGGGGCGGAGCGGGCGTGCTCGCCGCGCCCAAGGAGGATGGCTCGTGGTTGGTGGTCGTGACGCGCTGCGAGCCGGTCGCCAGATGAGGTGATGGGGTTCCCGGGGACGGGCTCCATCACCGGTCCGAGCCGCTCACCAATGGAACGGGAAGAACTCGGCAGCGTCCGAGAAGGCGCGGCCGTAGCGGCCGTCGAGGATCGCCCATTGCGCATAGAACGGCACGCCGAGCAATGCCGGATGCAGCGCCACGGGTTGTTGGATCGTGCCGATCCCCTGGTTGTTGGTCGGATTCGCCGGCAGCACGATCGCCGGCCCGTTGACGAACAGCGGCGGCGCGAACGCCGGGGCCGGGTCGACGAGCAGCCATGCCGGCGCGTTCGCCGGCGCGTTGCCGACACCGATCTTGAACCAGGACGGTCCACCGCCCGGCAGGATCTGTGGCGGGCTGTTGGCGATGATCTCGGGGATCAGCGTGCCGCCGGGTGCGGCCGTGCCCCAGCCGTACTCGTTCCCCTCGAACGGATGCAGTTCGCTGTACAGCTGCGGGCGGTCGAACGGGAACTGCTCGTTGGCGACGCGCGGGTCGGTCAACGCGTCGAACAGGAAGGCCGCCAAGGCCGCCCGCTCGCCCGGCGTCAACGGGCCGGTGCCCAGCGGCGGCGGTTGCTGTTCGTAGAAGTCCAGCAAGTCGCTCTGGCTGGTGACGAACACGCGGTTGACGCCGTCGCCGCCGTGGCCGGTGCTGGTCCACTTGGTGTGCAAGCCGACGTTGCGCAGGGTGGCGGTCTTGCGGCGCACGCCGGCGATGTCGATGTCGTGCGAGAAGCCGTCGGAGAACGCGTTGTCGAACGGGTCGAGCAGCGGCCCGGTGCCTTGGATGTCCGGGCTGCCGGACGACGAGTGGCAGCGGAAGCAGTCGGAGCGTTCCATGATCTGGAACCCGCGGACCTGGTCGGGGGTCATCTGCCCGAGGTCGATCGGCGCCTGGTCGGGGATCAGCGTGCGCTGGTAGTTCGCCAGCGCGGCGGCGAACCGTTCGCGGGTCACGCCATTGGCGCTGGCCAGCAGCGGTTCCGGGTGGTTCTGGAACACGAAGTCGAAGACCTTGTGGTAGGTCGAGCCGAAGGTGTGGATCCACTGCACGTCGGGTGGGATCGTGCTTGGGTCGACCATCGCCAACGGGAAGCTGTCGTTGAGCTTGGCCTGCAGGAAGCCGCTCTGCCAGTCGAGGTCTTCGTAGCCCATCTCGATGTGCGACAGCGGCGGTTCGACGCTGAGGTCCTCGAGGGCGGCCCAGTCCGGGAAGTTGGGCAAAGGTACGCCGAAGGCGTCGCGGAAGGCCGGTCCGGCACGTTCGTCCCAGAACAGGTGGTGGAACAGGTAGGCACCGATCATCGTCGGCGGCGTGACCGGCGTGACCGAGCGGTCGATCTGGGTCGACGGGTTGGTCAGGAAGCCGTAGTCGACGGTGCCGAACTGGCTGACGGCTTGTGGCACCATGCCGAACGCGCCGAAGGCGCTGTTGGGGGCGACTGCGCCGGGGCGGTCGTCGGTGCCGCCGGCCCGCGGCATGTGGCAGGTGCCGCACGCCATGGTGTTGTCGACGGACACCTGCTCGTCCCAGAACAGCGACTTGCCCAGCTGCGCCACCATGTCGCGCTGGGCGATGTCGGCGGGACTGGCGGTGCTGCGCACGAACGGGTTGCCGTCCGGGGCGGCAGGATGCGGCCAGTTGGACACGTCGGGCGGCTCGCCCTGGATGCCGGCCTGCAGCGTGCGCTGGGCCGTCGCCGTCGCGCCGAGTGCCAGGCACGAGACGAGTGCCGGCACGAACTTGAAGCGGGGGTGCATGGTTCTTCTCCTGGTGGGTTCACGCCCGGCTTCGCGATGACGGACCGCGCGCCGAGATCGCCAGCTGACATCGCGGTAGGATGCGGTCGCGCGACGAGGTGTTGGCGCGCATTGGTTCCCGCCTTCTCCGGTGCTGGCGCATATGCAGACAGTAGCAGCCCAGAGGTCTCACACCAGGGAAATACACAATTTTCTCGACGAGCCGTGAGGTGATCCGCGCGGCAGGTCGGGAATCCGCAATCGAGATTGCATCTATCGTCTTGGTCGGCATTTGCGTCGTGTCGTGCGCCGACGGGTGCGGCTTGGTGTATGGTGCTGCCGGATCGTGGAGGGGGCCTGCGGTGCGACCCACGGCGGGATGTTGCATGTATATTGCCTCATTGCGACAGGAATCGTGTTAAGGTCATTGGCGTGCAGGCTGCCGTCGCGGTGGTGCGTCGAGCGGGTGCGATCCGCCGGATGGCAGGCGAAGTGCGATGCTGCCTTGTGGTACAGGTGTGGGATGGACATGGGCCGGGTTCCACTCGCCGCCGTGACGACGCGGCTTGGTTTGCTGCAGCGAGGTCGCGGAGCCGGCTGGCTCGCCGCCGGCGCGGCCGGGTCGGCCGCTGCCGACGAACTGCTCCACTGCGTGCGCAACGACCCCCGGTACGACCTCTTCATCGAGGAGCGCGAACGCTACTACGGCGAACTGCTGGTCGGTCTGGCCGTGCCGCTCCGGCCCTTGTTGGTCGAGCTCGCCGACCAGCCCGAACTGCAGCTGGCGCATGGCGTGCTGGCGGCGGCGTGGTGCCTGGGGCACCCGGAGGTGCGGGCGTTCCTGGCCGACCACGGCGATGGGCCCTTGCTCGCGCACCTCGTCGCCGAACTGTACGACCGCCGCTGGGCGCGGGCCGTCGACCTGCCGCAGGCGGCGGCGCGCGAGTGGCTGCGGCTGGCGGCGAGCGAAGGCGACTCGGCGGAGGCCGTTCCCGGGCGCAATCGGCCGACGCGCTATGGCCAATTGTCGGTGCAGGAACTGCTGGATCTGGTCCGGCCGCCAAGTCGTGAGTACGGCAGTCGCGTGATCGGCGAGCTGTGCGCGCGCGGCGACGAGGCGACGCGGCAGATCCTCGCGAAGGTCGTCGCCGACGACGTGCTCTACGAGCGGGTGCGCGTCGCCGCGCAGGCGCTCGGCACGATGGGCGACGAACGTGTGCTCGATCTGGCCGAGAGCCTGTTCGCGCGCGAGGACGTGTTCCACGATCCGCGCCGTCGCCTGCACGGTTTCGAACGCATGCGGCGGCTGTGTCTCTCGGACTACGTCGTCTGCCTGCCGCCGGCGCGGGCCCGGGTGTTGGCGCGGCGCTACATGGAGCTGGGTGGCTTCTTCGAGACCGTCGCCGGTCGGATCTTCGCCGAGCACGCAACGGCTGCCGACCGGGCGTTGCTCGAGGCGCGGATCGCCGAGAAGCGGCGTACGGGCGACGATCTGGACACGATCCTGGAGCTCGAAGGGCTGGCCCGGCTCGGCGATCCGCGCTCGGCGCCGCTGTTGGTCGAATTGGCGACGACCACCGACTACTCCCTGGCGCGCATGCGGGCGATCGCAGCGCTGTCGGCGATGCCGGAGGCGCCAGGCGCGGCGGGCCTGCTGCACGAAGCACTCTGGGATTGCGAGAGCGAGGCTGCGGCGATCGCCTGCGGCTTCGCGCCTCTCGACGCGCCGGCCAGCGAACGACCGCGGCAGCTCGCCGGCAGTCCGTTGGTCGAGTCCGAACTGGCCGGTCGCGCGGCGCGGCGGGCGGCGGCCGCAGCGCAGCCGCGGACGTGACGCCGCGCGCGGCCGTTCATTCCCAGGGCAGTGGTCATTCCCAGGGCAGTGGGCGTCGTGATGCCGGCGGTTTCGGGTTGCCGCGCGTCGGTCGGGTCGGCGTCGGCGCCGCCTTGGGCGCGCGCTGCCGCGGCGGCAACTTGCCGGTGATCGCCAGCAGCAGGAAGTCGAGCACGTCTTCGCTGCCGTACTGCTTGCTGCCCCGCAGTGGCGGCAGCAGCAGGTGGGTCTTGCCGGCTTCGACCGGGCGCACGTCGAAGAAGCAGTCGAGCCAGCTGCCGCCGAGCGGCACGCCGGCCGGGTGGCGCACGACGACGCGGTCGTTCTCGACCCACTGCACCGACAGTACCCCCAGGCCCATCAGGCCGTGCTTGAGGCGGAACACGCGCAACAGCGTGCGGACCGGCTTCGGCAGCTTGCCGTAGCGGTCGCGCAGTTCGGCCTCCAGGGCCGCCAATCGCTCGTCGTCGGTCGCTTCGTCCATCTCGCGCAGCAGTTCGAGGCGCTGGCGCGGATCGGCCAGGAACTCGTGCGGCACGAACGCCTGCAGCCGCAGATCGACGTCGACCTCGGCGACGTGCACGCCGACCGGACGCTGTTGTTTCGCCGATTCGACGGCGGCGCGCAGCAGCTGGCAGTACATGTCGTAGCCGACCGCGGCGATGTGGCCGGACTGCTGCGGACCGAGCAGGTTCCCGGCGCCGCGGATCTCGAGGTCCTTCATCGCGATCGCGAAGCCGGCGCCGAGGTGGCTGAACTCCTCGAGGGCCTTGAGGCGTTGGCGCGCCTCGCGGCCGGGCGGTTCGTCGCGGTCGAGCAGCAGGTAGCAGTAGGCCTGGCGGTCGCTGCGGCCGACGCGGCCGCGCAGCTGGTGCAGTTCGGCGAGCCCGAAGTGGTCGGCCTTGTCGATCAGGATCGTGTTGGCGCGCGCGATGTCGAGGCCGTTCTCGACGATCGTCGTCGACACCAGGACGTCGAACTCGCCGCGCACGAAGGCGCGCACCGTGCGTTCGATGTCGTGTTCGCTCATCTGGCCGTGGCCGATCGCGATGCGGGCCCCCGGGGCGAGGCTGCGCAGCCGGTTGGCGAGCGGTTCGAGTTCGTCGATGCGGTTGTGCAGCACGTAGACCTGGCCGCCGCGCTGCAGTTCGCGGTGCAGGGCGTCCTGCAGGACCCGGTCGTCGCGGAACAGCACGCGTGTCTCGACCTCCTGGCGGCCCGGCGGCGGGTTGTCGAGCGTGCTGATGCCGCGGATGCCGAGCAGCGAGCCGTGCAGCGTGCGCGGGATCGGCGTCGCCGACAGCGTCAGCACGTCGACTTCGGCACGCAGCTGCTTCAGGCGTTCCTTCTGGCGCACGCCGAAGCGCTGTTCTTCGTCGACGACGACGAGGGCCAGGTCGGCGAACTGCACGTCCTTGCCGAGCAACTGGTGCGTGCCGACGACGATGTCGACGGTGCCGCGCGCGAGGCCGTCGAGCACCTCGTTCTTGTCCTTGGTGGTGCGGTAGCGCGACAGCAGTTCGACGCGGATGCCGAACGGGTCGCAGCGGCGCGCGAAGGTGCGGCTGTGCTGTTCGGCGAGGATCGTGGTCGGCGCCAGCACGGCGACCTGGCGGCCGTGCACCGCGACGCGGAACGCGGCCCGCAGCGCGATCTCGGTCTTGCCGAAGCCGACGTCGCCGCACAGCAGGCGGTCCATCGGCGACGGCTTCTCGAGGTCGCCGGCGATCTCGCTCCAGGCCCGCGCCTGGTCCTCGGTGTCGCGGAACGGGAACGCGTCGAGGAAGTCGCGTTCGACCGCGTCGGGGGCGTGCGGCGGGCGTTGTACGAGAGCCCGCTTGCTCTGTACTTCGAGCAGTTCGGCAGCGAGGTCGAACAGGGCCTCGGAGACCTGTTCCTTGCGCTTCTGGAAGCCCTTGCCGCCGAGTTTGTCGAGGGCTGCGCCGCCCTTGCCGCCGCTGCCGACGTACTTCTGGACGAGGTGGATCTTGCTGGCCGGGACCAGCAGTTTGACCTCGTCCTGGAAGGACAGGCGGAGGTGTTCCTCCTGGCCTTCGCCGCGCTGCACCAGTTCGGTGCCTTCGAAGCGCGCGACGCCGTGCACGGCGTGCACGACGAGATCACCCGGGCCGAGTTCGAAGAAGCTCTGGATCGCGCGGCTGGGCACGACGACGCGTTCGCGCACGCGGGCCTGCTGCGGCACACCGGCGAACTCGACGTTCGACAGCGCGGTGGTGTGCAGTTCGGGAATGCGGAAGCCGCGGCTGATGCCGCCGGTCAGCAGATGGACCTGCTCCTTCGCGAGGTCGAGTTCCTTGTGGGCGAAGATCTCGGCGAGGCGCAGCCGTTCGTCGTCGCTGCGGCAGAACAGCAGCACGTCGCCGTGCAGGCCGCGCACGCTGCGCAGGCGGCCGGCGGGATCGGCCTCGCCGGAGCCGACCGCCGAGCCTGCCGACAGGATCTTGTAGTCGTGTTCGTGGCTCGGCAGCGACGAGATCGCCAATTGGCGGCACGGGCGCAGCGTCTCCTGCAGTTCGGCGAAACGTTTGCCGAGGGTCGAGTCGAACTGCAGCAGGCGGGCGCGGCGTTCGTCGTGGCGGAGCGGCTCGAAGACCACCACCAGCAGCTCGTGCAGGTCGAGATGGTCGAGCACGGCGCCCAGCGCAGCCGGTTCGCCGCTGCCGAGCGCGAGCGACAGTTCGTCGTGTACGGCGGTGGTGCGTTGCGAGGCCGGGTCGAACGAGCGGATCGACTCGAGCACGTCGTCGAAGAACTCCAGGCGGATCGCTGCTTCAGCAGCCATCGGGAACAGGTCGACGACGTCGCCGCGCACGCTGATCTCGCCGGGGGTCAGGACCAGCGGCACGGCGCGCAGGCCGGCCTGTTCGGCGCGATGCAGCAGTTGCGCGCGCGGCAGTTGCTGGCCGGTGCGCAGGTCGAGGCGGCCGCGGCCGAGGCTCTTCTTGCTGGGTACCGGTTGCAGCAGCGCCTCGAGGCTGGCGACCAGCGGTATGCGGTTGGCGGCGTGACGGGCCAGGGCGCGTTGGCGGGCGCTGCGTGTGTTCGCGTCGGGTTGGCCGTCGTCGTCGGTTTCCTGTTGTGGCAGCAGGGCAGCCGAGCCGCCGAACGCGCCCAGATCGGTCTCGAGCTGCACGCTGTCGAGGTCGTCGGCGGTCAGCAGCAGGGCGGGGCCGCGGTGGGTTCGCAGCACCGCGGCCAGCAGCAGGCCTGCCGAAGCGCCCCAGAGGCCGCCGGCGCGAACGTGGGCGCCGAGGCGCAGCTGCTCTTGCAGCGTGCGCGTCGTGGGCAACCGGGAGAACTGGTCGACGAGGACGGAGGTCGCGGACGGAGCCAAGGTTGCGCAGCGTAGGACGAATCGGCGTCGGAGCCAGTCCGCGGCCGCGGACGCGTGCAGTTGGTTGCGGGGTCGATGTGCACAAGCAGCGTACCGACAATCGGTTGGGGCGGCGGGTGCGCATTCGGGACCGGGTGAGGTATGCGCAGGGGGGAGGTGGGGGGAGGGCTGGATACGCCCTTGTGCCCGCCCGATCTGGGGTGAGTTGCGCACGGAGCAGGGTAGGGGGCCGGGGTAATCGATCTGTCATGCGGTCGTCATTCCGGCGCCGCCCTTTCGGCTACCTCCCATGCTGCACCCCTCCCTACGTGCCCCTGTCCGACGCGGGTCAGTCGCCCTGGCGGCTGCCTTGGCACTCCTGTTCGGTTCCTGCGACAGCAGCAACAGCGGTCCTTTCTCCGGTGTTGCGCCCGAGCCCGTGATCGGGGAGGACGGCGTCCTGCCGGGCGTCGTCGTCACGATCGAAGCCGTGCGTGGGTACGCGGCGGGGAAGGCGAAGGTCGGCGACCTGCTCGAGGTGGACTTCCGGATCGCGACCGATGCCGGGGAGCCACTCGAACTGGCCACGTCCGCGCGCACCGGCATCATGGTGTCGGGACCGACCAACAACTACCAGCGGGTGATCGCGTCGCAGTCCGACCTGGCGACGCGGGCGACCAAGCGGGCGCTCGGCGCGTACACGTACAAGTTCGCGGTGCCGGTGCCGGCGACCTACCTGGCGCCGCTGAACGACACCCCGGCGCTCAGCGAAGGCGAGCTGACCGGCGAAGCGCTGCTCGACGGCACCTACACGGTCGGCCTCGAGATCCGGCGCGACTACACGATCGACGGCGAGGTGTACCGCGATCCGGGCAACGCCACGTTCGACTTCCTGTTCGGCGACGCGACGACGATCGAGACCCGTGAGCTGGTGACGCTGGCCAACTGCAACAAGTGCCACACCGAGCTGCGCGGCCACGGCGACAACCGCAACAACATCGCCAACTGCCTGTTGTGCCACACGGCCGGCGCCGAGGACAAGAACGACCCGGCGGTGGCCGGCGGCACGCCCGGCGCGGCGATCGACTTCAAGGTGATGATCCACAGGATCCACTCCGGCAAGCACCTGCCTTCGGTGCTCGGCGTGACCACCAACCCCGACGGCAGCCGCAACTACGATGCGACGCCGCAGCCCTACCAGCTGGTCGGCTACGGCAACGCGAGCCACGACTACTCGACGGTCACCTGGCCGGCCTGGCCGAGCTTCTTCTGCCACATGATGATCGTGGACCAGTAGCCCT
>DAIMFJ010000106.1:0-5198 GCA_036724695.1 Planctomycetota bacterium | reverse complement strand
ACTCGCCGATGCCGCGCGACCTGGGCTTCTCGGCGCTGAACTCGACGCGCCAGTCCAAGGAGAACGAGATGCGGCGTGGGCCTTCGGAATGCGCCGAGTGCCATGGCGATCCGGACGGCGACGGTCCGTTGCCCGCCCCAGCCCAGGGTGAGCAGATCTGGAGCCGGCCGACGATCACCAACTGCACGTCGTGCCACGACGACTGGGAGCCGTCGCACGCCTACACCGCCAACGGTTCGACGATGCCGCCGCAGGCCGACAGTGCCGCGTGCGCGCAGTGCCACCGCGAGTCGGGTACGCCGCTCGACATGATCGACGCCCACCGCCACCCGCTGGTCGACCCGAGCGTCGCCGTCGGGCTGCGTTTCGACGTCAGCGCGGTCGAGGACGTCGGCGGTACCGCGAACGGTCGCTTCGAGACCGGTGAGAAGGTGCAGATCACGTTCTCGGCCGTCGACGGCGAGAACAACCCGGTCTCGGTGTCGAGCCTGAGCCGCCTCGAGGTGATCCTCAGCGGTCCGACCGTCAACCCGCAGATCATCTCCTACCAGCAGGTGCCGCGCGTCGGCTTCACCGGCAACGGTCCGTACACGTTCCTGCTGCCCGAACTGGTCTTCTACGAGCCGATCGGCACCTCCGACGGCAACCTGAACAACTTCTCGACGGCGCGCGCGCCGCACTGGAACGTCACCGGCGCACTGACGACGCTGCTGCGCGTCACCGGCACCGGCGCCAGCACGACGCTGGCCGCGGCCGCCGAGCGCACGCACAACTTCATCGACGTCGCGACGGGAACGGGCGCCTCGTTCGCCAAGAACGACTACATCGTCATCGACGACGCGTCGCCGGGTCTGCGCGAGTTCCTGCGCATCCAGTGGGTCGACGGGGACCGCATCTGGTTCGGATCGCAGTTCCGGACCACCTACAAGCCCAACCTGAAGATCGCGCACGCGATCGGCGCGTCGGTCACCAAGGTGACGACCACTTCGGTCGCCACCAGCAGCTACACGCTGGACCCGGTCACCGGGCTGGTCACCGAGACGGTCGAATTCGGCAACGGCGAGGTGTTGGCCTCGTACACGACCGACTTCGTCGTGCCGGACCTCTATCCGGGCGCACTCGACGATTCGCCGGTGCTCGGCGAGAGCTGGGGCGATTGGACCGGGCTGCCGCTGATCGACGGCACCTACACGCTCGACGTGCACGGGGCTCGTTCGCTGGTCGTGACGCGCGCCGGTGAGAACACCAGCTACACCGAAGGTGCCGAGTCGACGTTGACGCACCTGCTGTTCGGCAACGCGACGACGGTCGTCGAGGTGCCACGCGTCGACGCCGAGAGCTGCTACGGCTGCCACAACAGCCTGCAGTTCCACGGCGGCAGTCGGCGCAGTCTGGACGCGTGCCTGTCGTGCCACGCCACCGCCGGCGCCGAGAACACGCTGGTCTACGAGAACCAGACCACCGGCAACCCGCTCGGCACGCCGGTCGAGTTCCGGCACTTCATCCACAGCCTGCACAAGGAAGTGTTCCCGGCGATGCCGGGCGGCGTGCAGGACTGCGCCAAGTGCCACGGCAACAACACGGTCTGGAAGCTCCCGGCCGAACGCAACCACCCGTCGCAGTCGATCCTGACGCGCTCGTGGTACGTCGCGTGCAGCAGCTGCCACGACGGCAACGCCGCCAAGTCGCACATGGACGTCAATTCGACGATCTTCGGCGCGGAAGCCTGCGACGTGTGCCACGGCACCAACGACCCGCTGTCGGTCGAGAACGTGCACCGCATCAAGTGATGCGGTCGGGGGGCCGGTGCCAGCCCGAGTGGTTGGCATCGGCCTGCGCACTTCGGCAGATGTCGCGCCGCGAGGATTCGTCATACTGATCGGCATGGCTCACACCATGTCCGCCAGGGTCCATACCCTGGCAGTCGTCGGCTCCGGTTGCCTCGCCATGGCGCTGTTGCTGGCCTGGCTGATGGGCGCGTTCGCCGATCGGTTGCCGCCAGGACCGCCCCTGCCGCGTCCTGCGGCCTCCGCACCGGCCGCGACCGTCACGGTCGCGTGGAGCGAGGTGGCGGCGACCGAGACCGCCGTCGGCACGGTGCGCGCGGTGCGCGAGACCACCGTCGCGGCGCGAATCCTCGGCCGGGTGCGCAAGCTGGCGATCGAGCGCGCCGGGCAAGCGGTGGCGGCCGGCGCGACACTCGTCGAGATCGAAGCCGAGGACCTCACGGCGTTGCTCGAGCAGGCCAGGGCGGCCCTGCGGGTCGCGGAGACCCGCCGCGACAAGGCCCGACTCGACCTCGACCGCAGCGAGGTCCTGGTCCAACAGGCGGCCGCCCCCAAGGATCGGCTCGAGAGCGATCGAGCCACGTTCGCAGCCGCCGAGGCCGAGGTCGAGCGGGCGCGGCAGCAGATCGTCGGCGCAGAGACCGCCCTCGGCTTCGCGACGGTGACGGCGCCGATCGCCGGCATCGTCGTCGACAAGCTCGTCAACCTCGGCGACATCGTGCAGCCCGGCCAGCCGATCTGCACCCTGTACGACCCGACGCAGTTGCAGCTGGTGGCGATCGTGCGCGAGGAGCTGGCCGGCAGGCTGCAGATCGGTCAGCAGGTGCGGGTGACCCTCGACGCGCTGCAGCAGGACTGCCTCGGCAAGGTCGCCGAGATCGTGCCGGCCGCACAGGCCCAGTCGCGGGCGTTCGAGGTCAAGGTGGTCGGGCCGTGCCACGAAGGGGTCGTCACCGGCATGTTCGGTCGGCTGCACGTGCCGCTCGGTACGGAACGGCGCCTGCTGGTGCCGCGTGCCGCGGTGCAGAGCGTCGGCCAGCTCGACTTCGTCCAGGTCGTCGAAGCCGGTGCGTCGCCGGTACGGCGGTTCGTCCGTCTCGGTCGGCTGGAGGGCGACCGGGTCGAGGTCCTCGCCGGTCTGGCGGCCGGCGAGACCTTGCTGTTGCCCGGTGAGGGGCGCTGAGCGATGAGCAAGCACCACAGTCTGGCGCAGCGCGTGGTCGAGCTGTTCTTGACCGGCAACCTGTCGCCGTTGCTGCTGCTCCTGTCCCTGGTGGCCGGCGCCGTGGCGCTGCTCGGCACGCCGCGCGAGGAGGATCCGCAGATCGTCGTGCCGGTCGCCGAAGTGGTCGTCGAAGCCCCAGGTGCCAGCGCGCTCGAGGTCGAACGCCAGGTGACGATCCCGATCGAGCGCATCGTGCGCGGCATCAGCGGGGTCGAGAACGTCTATTCGACCAGCCACCGCGGCGGCTGCCGGGTCACCGCGCGCTTCTTCGTCGGCGAGGACCGCGAAGCGAGTCTGGTCAAGCTCGACAGTGCCTTGGCGGAACACACTGCGTCGATCCCACCGCAGGTGCGCCGCTGGCGGATCGAGACGGTGTCGATCGACGACGTGCCGATCCTGGCGGTCGCGCTGCACAGCGAACGTGTCGACGACCACGGGCTGCGTCGACTGGCCGAAGAACTGGTGGCGAGGCTGCAGGAGGTCGAGGACGCCGGTCCGGCGACGATCCACGGCGGCCGGCCGCGCGAGCTCGCGGTGCGCATCGACAGTGTGGCGCTGGCGAGTCGCGGCCTGGCGTTCGCGGCCGTCGAACGGGCGTTGGCCGGCGTCACCGCGGCCAGCACGGTCGGAGCGGGTTCGCAGGGCGATCGCACGATCGTCGTCGAAGCCGGCGTGCGGCTCGCGGGGGCCGAAGCCCTGCGCGACGTGGTGGTCGGGGTGCACGGCGACCAGCCGGTCCGCCTCGGCGAGGTGGCGCAGGTCGAGGACGGACCGGCCGAGCCGGCGGCGTGGACGTTCCTCTACGGCGGCGCGGCGCGCGGTGCCGCCGATGCACCACCCGAGAATGCCGTGACGATCGCCGTCGCCAAGCGCCGCGGCGCCAATGCGGTCGGGGTTGCGCAGGCGCTGCGGACCCGGTTGCAGGGCCTGGCGGCCGAACTGCTGCCCGCCGACGTGCGTTGGACGATCACCCGCGACACCGGCGAGACCGCCGACGGCAAGGTCCACGAGTTGCTGGAGGGTCTGATCGTCGCGATCGCCGTCGTCGTGATCCTGATCACGATGATGCTCGGTTGGCGCGAGGCGATCGTCGTGGCGCTCGCGGTGCCGATCACGTTCGGATTGACGCTGCTGGTCAACCAGATGCTCGGCTACAGCATCAACCGCGTGACGCTGTTCGCGCTGATCCTGGCGCTCGGGCTGGTGGTGGACGATCCGATCGTCGACGTCGAGAACATCCATCGGCACCTGCAGCGGCGCGACAAACCGCCGCTGCAGGCCGTGCTCGACGCGGTCGACGAGGTGCGGCCACCGGTGATCGTCGCGACCCTGGCGGTGATCCTGAGCTTCCTGCCGCTGTTCTTCATCACCGGCATGATGGGGCCTTACATGCGGCCGATGGCGCTGAACGTGCCGGTGGCGATGCTGATGAGCATGGTGGTCGCGTTCACGCTGACGCCGTGGATGTCGCACCTGCTGCTGCGCGGCGCGGTCGGTGGTGGAGTCGATCACGAGGCGGGCGGTGGAGCCCTGCAGCGCATCTACGCGGCGGTCGTGCGGCCGCTGCTGCACTCGCGGGCCGCGCGCTGGAGCGTCTTCGGTGGCACGGCGCTGCTGTTCGGCGGCGCCCTGGCGCTGGGCGCCTTCCGGCAGGTGCCCCTGAAGATGCTGCCGTTCGACAACAAGACCGAACTGCAGGTGCTGCTCGACCTCGACGAAGGAACTGCGTTGGAGCGCACCGCCGCCCTCGTGCACCGCTGCGCCGAACTCACCCGGCGGTTGCCCGAGGTGACCGAGGTCAGCGCGTTCACGGGCACCAGCTCGCCGCTCGACTTCAACGGCATGGTGCGCAAGTACGACCTGCGGCAGGCCCCGGAACTCGGGGAGTTGCGCGTCGGGTTGCTGCCGAAGCGAGACCGCCAGCACCAGAGCCACGACGTGGCGTTGCGCTTGCGCGAGCTGTTGCGCGAACCTGCGGCGGCCGCCGGGGCGGTGCTCAAGGTCGTCGAGCTGCCGCCCGGCCCCCCGGTGCTGGCGACGCTGGTCGCCGAGGTGCGCGGTCCGGTTGGTGCCGCGCCCGCTGCGCTCGACGCCGCGGCGCGGGCTCTGGCGGCGCGGTTGGCGCGCGAGCCGGGGGTGGTCGACGTCGACACCAGCGCGGCGGCGACGCCGCTCGAGCTGCGCTA
>DAIMFJ010000105.1:6002-14546 GCA_036724695.1 Planctomycetota bacterium | reverse complement strand
CCCCGACGCCTGCCCCGGCCGTGGCACCGCCGCCGACCGCGGGCCTGGGCGGCGGGCGCCTGGCGCCGGCGTTCCAGCGCCCGACGGCGCCGCCGCAAAAGCCGGAGCAGCCGCAGAAGAAGCCCGGTCGCAACGACGACTGCCCGTGCGGTTCGGGCGTCAAGTACAAGAAGTGCTGCGCGCCGGCCTTCGATTGATGCGCGAGGTCTTGCGTTGAACGGCAGCCAGCCAGCAGCCGCCGCGGCGCTGCCGCTGCGGCGCAGCGGCCTGCGCGGTTGGCTGACGATGGCGATCTACCAGCCGCTGTTCGTGCTGGCGATGCTGTTCTACTCGCCGGTGCTGGTCTGGCGGCTCGCCACCAGCCGCGCCTACCGGCGCAGCATGCGCGAACGGCTCGGTTTCGTGCCGCTGCGGCGCGGGGCGTCGACCGTCTGGTTGCACGGCGTCTCGGTCGGTGAGATCAAGGCCGCCGCCAACTTCGTGCAGCTGCTGCGCGAGCGGCGGCCGGACCTGCAGGTGGTCGTCTCGGCGACCACGCCGAACGGTCACCTGATGGCGCGGCAGCTCTACCCCGACCTGCCGGTGATCTTCTACCCGCTCGACATCGGCCGTTGTCCGGCGCGAGCGCTGCGGCGCATCCAGCCGCGCTGCGTGTTGTTGATGGAGCTCGAGATCTGGCCGAACTTCCTCGACGCCGCGCGTCGGCAGGACGTGCCGGTGGCGGTCATCAACGGCCGGATCAGCGAACGCACGCTGAAGGGCTATCGGCTGGCGCGCGGCTTGTTGCCGCAGCTCGACTTGATCAGCACGTACTGCGTGCAGGACCGCATCTACGAGCAGCGCCTGCTCGACCTCGGCGTCGATCCCGCCCGCATCCACGTCACCGGCAACATGAAGTACGACAGCGTGGTGATGGGCGGCCACGAGGCTGCGGCGGCGACGCTGCGGCCCTGGTTGGCGGCGCACGGCGAGGTCGTGCTGGTCGCCGGCTCGACGCACGCCGACGAAGAGCAGTTCCTGCTGCAGACCGTGCAGCAGCTGGCGGTCGCGCTGCCGGTGGCGATCCGGCTGGTGCTGGTGCCGCGCCACCCCGAACGGTCCACGGCGATCGCCGAACAGGTCGTCGCGGCCGGCTTCAGGGCGCTGCGCTGGAGCGAACTGGCGGCCGGGCCGCGCCTGCCGGCGCTCGGCCCGCGCGACGTCGTCGTCGTCGACACGATCGGCCAGTTGCAGCGCTTCTACTCGGCCTGCGACGTCGCCTTCGTCGGCGGCAGCCTGATCCCGCACGGCGGCCAGAACATGCTCGAACCGGCCGCGCAGCAGAAGGCGACGCTGTTCGGCCCGCACACGACCAACTTCCGCCAGGACGTCGAGTTGCTGCTCGCCGCCGAGGCGGTCGTGCAGGTGGCCGATCGCGACGCGTTCGGCCCGGCCCTGGCGGCGTTGTTGGTCGACCCGCAGCGCCGCCTGCAGCTCGGCCAGCGGGCCGCCGAGGTGATCCGCCGCAACCAGGGCGCCACCGGGCGCACCCTGGACCTGGTCACCGGCCTGTTCGGGCTGCCGGCAGCGGGCCGTTGACCGACCTGGGCCGGCCGCCTACCCTCTTGGCCCAATGAAATGCCCGTGCTCGAGCGGCAAGGACTACGCGGCCTGCTGCGAACCGATCGTCCAGAAGCAGCAGAAGGCCACGACCGCCGAACAGCTGATGCGGTCGCGCTACAGCGCCTACGCGCTGGGCCACATCGACTGGATCGTCGACAGCCAGTCGCCGGACGGTCGCCAGTTCGTCGACCGGCGCGCCACCGAGGAGTGGAGCAAACGTGCCACCTGGCATCGGCTCGAAGTGGTCGGTACCCAGGACGGTGGCGTCGACGACAGCGAGGGCTTCGTCGACTTCAAGGCCTACTACACGATCGCCGGCGAGGACATCACGCACCACGAGGTGGCCAGCTTCCGCAGAGAGGACGGCGACTGGTACTTCGTCGACGGCATCGAAGTCAAGCCGCGCCCCTTCAAGCGCGCCGAGCCGAAGGTCGGCCCGAACGAGCCGTGCCGCTGTGGCAGCGGCAAGAAGTGGAAGAAGTGCTGCGGCAAGGTGGCCTGAGCCGCTGCGGGATCGTCGGATCGCCGCGCGCCGCCGCCTTCAGCCGCGTGCCGCGGCGCCGGTCCGGGCGCGCCACGGCGCACCGACCACCAGCCAGGCGCCCAGGATCTCGCTGAGGCCGGCGATCGCGAACGCGATCGTGTAGCCGGTCGACGGGTCCGGCGCACGGCGCACGAGCTCGCCGCAGACCAGCGGTCCGCACAGGAAGCCCAGCGAACCCGCGGCGTGGAACGCCGCCATCGCGGTGCTGCGGCCGAGGCTCGGGGCCCGTTCCAGCAGCCACAGCAAGGTCGGCACGAACATCACCGCCGAGGCGATGCCCATCGCCGGCATCGACAGCCACAGCAAGTCGACCGGCGATACGCCGACCGTCGCCACCAGCACCCCGTAGACGGCGCTGCCCCAGAACACCAACCGGCGTCGCGACCAGCGTTCGGCCAGCCGTCCGAACGGGCACGACAGCAGCGCGAACGGGAACAGGAAGCAGGCCAGCAACTGGCCGATCGCCTTCGGTTCGGCGCCGTGCACGCCGGCCAGCAGCAGCGGGAATCCCGCCGTGAAGAAGCCGACCGTGAAGCGATCGACGAACGCGAGCAGCAGGGGGGCCCGCACGCCCGGTTCGTGGCGCACGGCGGCGACGATCTGCCGCCAACCCGGTTTCTGCGCCGCCGTGGTGTCCGGCGGCAGCAGCCAGAGCGCCAGGCCAGCGGCCAGCAGCAGCACCGCCGACGCGCCGTGCAAGGTCGCGATCGGATCGTTCTTGCCGAGCACGCCGCCGATCGCCGCGCCGGACGCGACGCCGAGCGTCAGGCCGGCCCCGAGGGCGCCGAGCGCGCGGCCGCGATGGGCCCCGGCGGCATCGGCGACGAGGCTCATCAGCAGGGTCAGGGCGACGATGTGGGCCGCGCCTTCGGCGACCCGCAGCAGGAGGAAGGTCGTGTAGTCGTGCGGGTGGGCCAGCGCCTGCATCAAGGCGGCATCGACGAAGGCGGCGGCGATCGCCAGCGTGCGGCGGCGGCCGGTGCGGTCGACCCAGATGCCGGCCAACGGGGCGGCGAGCAAGGCACCGAGCATGTTCGCCGACATGAACCAGGTCGCCGCGTGGTCGCCGACGCCGAAGCGTTCGATGACCAGGCCACGCAGCACCGGCACCGGCAGGGTCTCGGGCAGCATCAGCAGGAACGTCAGCGCCGCCAGCAGCCCGCACCGCGCCCGCGACAGCTCGCCGGTCATGGACGGCTCTGCTGCCAGCGACCGTCGACTTCGACGGCGCGCCCTTCTTCGTGCAGCTTCTGCAGGCCGGCCAGCAGCGAACGCGCCGCGAACCGGTACAGCTTCGGATCGGCGTCCCAGTAGACCAGCGGCAGCAGTTCGTCCAGGGTGCCGGCTCGAGAACCCAGCACCTCGACCAGCTTGCTCTCGCGCTGTCGCCGGTGCCGCAGGTACTGCGCGACCAGTTTGCCGCCGTCGCGGACCGCCGGGCCGTGCGCAGGATACAGCGTCGTCATCGGGCTGCCGGCCAGCCGTTCGAGGCTGCGCAGGTAGGTGGCCAGATGCCCCTCGGGCGGGTCGATGACGATCGTGCTGATCGTCGAGAGCATGTCGCCGACCAGCATCGAACCGTAGCGCGACTCGCGGAAGCACAGGTGGCCGCGGTCGTGACCGGGCGTGTGGATGGCCAGCAGTTCCCAGCCGGGGTTGCCGTCCGGCGAACGCCCGAGCGGCACGCGCATGCCGTCGTCGAGCGCGGCGCCCGGTTTGTAGCCGGGTTCGAGCCGGGCCAGCGTCAGCGGGTGGCCGCGCACCGGCAGGTCGAGTGCCAGGCTCAGCGCGACGACGCCACCGACGTGGTCGGGGTGGTGGTGGGTGACCAGGATGCCCTCGGCCTTGGCGCCGCGGCCCTTCAGCTCGTCGAGCAGGACCAGGAGACGCTGCTGCTCGTCGCGATGCGGCGAACCAGGATCGACGATCCACAGCCGTTCGTGGCCGACCACGTAGCAGTTCGTGGTGGTCGCCGGCGGCAAGGTCGGCGTGCGCAGCGGGGCCAACACGACGCCCGGCGAGAAACGCACCTGGTGCAGGCGGCCCTGGCGGTAGTGGGTGGCCGTCTGGGCGATCTCGCGCGCGAAGTGTTCGACGTCGACCGCCGCCGCCAGGTGCTCGAGCAGGATCACCACCGGCGGCACCAGCAGCAGATCGCCGTTGCGCCACGAAGCCAGGGCCTGCTGCGGGTACCAGAAGCGGCCTTGCACCAGTTCGCCGGGCCAGACCTCGGGCCGGATGCCGCCGGTGCCGGCCGTGCAGCCCTCGAGTGGCACGTGGAAGAACGCCGTGTCGTAGCGCACCGGCGCGAACGCCGGGGTCTCGATGCGGCACAGTTCGCGCAATGGCAGCGGTGCGACGCTGCCGACCAGCAGCGACGGCCACGGCGACGGACCGGCACGACCGTCCTTGCGCTCGCGCTGCGCGGCTTCGTGCGCGAGCAGGCGATCGCGGGCCTCGCGCAGCGCGTCGCCACTGGTGCGGTTCGCCGGCAGCACGTGGCGCAGCAGGCCGACCTCCTCGAACAGCTCGCGGTGCGCGCAGGCCTGCAGGGCGCCGGCCTCGTCGCCGGCGGCGGCGAGGTCCTCGTCGCCGATCGTGCCGCCGGGCAACGCCCAGTAGCCGCCGAAGAAGCGCAGCTGCGGGTTGCGTTCGGCGAGGAACACCTTCAGTTCGGGCCCCTGCCCGCGGGTGATCAGCAGGGCGGCGGCGGTGCGGCGGCTCATCGTGGACGGGCCACGATAGCGGGTGGGGCGGTGGTTCCTAGTCGTCGCCGCCCGGCCCGGCCTCGAGTTTCGCCACCGCGTCGCGGCGGCCGAGCACGACCAGGCGCCAGCCGTCCTGCAGCACGAGGTCTGGCGACGCGACCAGGGTCTCCTCGCGGCCGCCGTCGCTCCGCAAGGCCAGCAGCACGACCAGGTCGCGACGTTCGGCCGATGGCAGCGCATCGACGGCGAGCCCGACCCAGGTGTCGGGCAGCGCGATGGCGCGGATCGTGTAGCCGCTCGGCAGGTCGAGCAGGTGGTCCTCGCCGACCAAGGACAATTTGAGCGCACGCTTCTGGGCGCCGAGCACTTCGTCGCCGATCGCGGCGATGACGTCCTGGTGGCGGACCCGGCCGAGCAGGCGCATCGGCGCACCGTGGCTGACGACCGCCACTTCGCGCAGTTCGGGGTCGTCGAACTGCGGCATCAGCGCGGCGATCGAGTCCTCGGGATAGGCGGTCACCACCGGCCGGGTCACGTCGGCGGCGATCACCACCTTGCTGAGCGTCGGGGCGTTGATGACCGACTGGACGTCCTGCAGGTCGATGCGGCCGACCAGGCGGCCGGGTCCGTCCTGCACGTAGAGGGTGTCGCCGCGATGGTTGCCGAGGTGGTTCATCACCTCGTCGAACGACGCGGTGTCGCGCACCGTCACGCAGTCGCTGCGCAGCACGTCGCGCGCGTAGGTGCTGCGGATCGCCAGGTCCTCGATGCCGCTCGGCACCGCGTCGCCCTTGGCCTTCATCGCCGCCGTGTAGTAGCTGTCCTCGTCGATCAACGACGACGAGATGCTGGCGACGATGCTGCACAGCATCACCGGCAGCGTCAGTTCGTAGTGCCCCGTCAGCTCGAACACCAACACGACCGCGGTCACCGGCGCGTGCATCGTCGCCGCGCACAGCCCGGCCATGCCGACGAACGCGAACGTCGTGCGCTGCGCGTCGCTGACCGGATCGATCAGGCCGAGCGCCTGCGCGAAGATGCCGCCGAACGCCGCGCCGATGACCAGGTTCGGCGTGAAGATGCCGCCGAGGCCGCCCGAGCCGACGGTGGCGACGGTGGCGACCTGCTTCCAGACGAACAGGGCGACGATCATGCCGAGCGGCAACGGATCGTGGGCGACCTTCTCGACGACCTCGAAGCCGTTGCCCCAGGTCTCGGGCCGGTACAGGCCGATCAGGCCGACGATCAGGCCACCGAGGGCCAGGGCGAGCGGCGGCGGCAGGCGCAGGGCCTTGAAGCAGCGGCGGCCGAAGTCGATCACGACCCGGAACGCGACGCCGCCGACGCCGCACATCAGGCCGAGGACCAGGGCGGCGAGGATCAGCGTCGGCGACAGCGCGGCGACGTTCTCGCTGGCGCGCGCGTAGATCGCCCCTTCCGACAGGATCTGCTGGCGCAGGATCGTCGCCAACACCGAGGCGACGACGATCGGGCCGAACACGTTCATCGCGAAGTTGCCCAGCACGACCTCCATCACGAAGATCGCGCCGGCGATCGGTGCGTTGTAGGAGGTCGCCATGCCGGCGGCGACCGCGCAGCCGAGCAGCACTGCGCGCGGCCGGCTGCCGAGTTTCGCCCAACGGGCCAGGATCGCCGCGAACGTCGCCGCGATCTGCGAGTTGGCCCCTTCGCGGCCGATGCTGCCACCCGAACCGATCGTGCACGCCGACGAGACGATCTGCACGAGGCTCTGCCGGAAGCGGATCGTGCCCTTGCGCAGTTGCACGAGGCCGACCAGGTCGCCGACGCCGAACGGCGCGCGCTGGCCGCGCAGCAAGAGCAGCACCAGCCCCGCGCACAGGCCGCCGACCGTCGGGATCAGCACGATCTGCCACCCCGGCAGGTTGTTGGCAACCGCGTCCGACAGGTGCTCCTTGTCGAGATCGACGCCGGTGGTGAGCTCCTGGATCCAGTTCAGGCCGATCTGGAACGCCGACCCGAGCAGCCCGCCAGCCACTCCGATCGCGGCGGCGAACAGGTAGATCGCGAAGGCGCGGAGCGGGGCACCCTTGGCCTGGGACATCGGCGCGCCAAGGGTGCGGTGGGGAGGGGCGGGCGTCAAGCAGGATCGCCGGCCCGGCCGCCGGCCGGGGCCGGAAACCCTGGCCGGAACTTCGCGCAGCGCCCCGCGGACCCTTCATCGGCCGGCGCCACCTTCTCGGCACCCAACCAGGAATCAAACATGCACTGCACCCTCCGTTCGCTACCAGTCCTTCGCACCCTGCTCGCTGCGGCGGCGTTGGCCGCCGCGCTGACCGCGCAGACCACCAACAGCATCCTGCCGCGTGGCGACCTGCAGCTGTCGACGACGCCAGGCGTGCACAACGCCGTCGCCGGCAACCTCGACGCCGGCTTCCAGATGTACGACGTCGCCAGTCCCAAGCAGGACCTGCCGGACCGCACCGGCGGCCTCGTCGCGACGTCGCGGCTGGTCTACGCGGTCTACGCCGACCAGATCGGTGGCAACGTCGTCGTGCAGTTCGTCAGGTCGACCGACGGCGGCCGCACGTTCGCGGCGCCGGTCACGATCTACACCTGCAACACCGCCGGCGGCGAGGACCTCGACACCGGTGACGAGCAGCTCGACCTGTACTGCTACGAGGATCAGGTGTTCGTGACCCTGCTGTCGAACCGCCAGGACCTTGCCGGCGGCGGCCAGGCGGCGTTCGCGCTGGCGTCGACCGACCAGGGCCAGACCTGGAGCGCGCCGGTGGCGGTGAGCCCGGCGATCGGCGTGACGCGTCGCGACGTCGACGAACTGCGCGGCGCCGCCTCGGCGACCGGCCTGCACCTCGTCTACGAGTGGGACTACACCGCGTCGACGGCCGGCAACGAGAACATCACCTACGTGCGCTGCGACTTCGGCAGCGGGTTCGCGGTCGCGCAGACCGTCGACCTGACCGGCTTCGCGGAAGGCGGGGCGGACGGCGACATCCCGGCGCTCGTCGCCGTTGGCGCGGGCGTGCACATCGCCTACAACGCCAACGTCGTCGTCGTGCTCGGCCCCACCCGCGACCAGACCTACTCGGTCACCTCGTTCGACAACGGTGCGACCTTCAGAGCGACGTTCAACCAAACGCAGTTCACGGTGCCGACGCCGTGGGCGACTGCGCGCGCCCCGAAGGCGCACCTCGACGGTGGTTTCGCGTACACGTTCATGGAGGACAGCCGCATCGACCAGGACGACGTGTGGATGGACCGGGGCATCGTCGACCTGCAGACCAGCACCGTGCAGTGGACCGTGCGCGGGATCGAATGCAGCAACATCCCGACCGGCCCGGCCGGCACGACCGGTCAGCTCGACGTCGACGGCTTCCAGGTCGCCGTCGAGAACGGCGTGATCGCGATCCTGTACCGCGACGACCGCAGCGTCGCCACGAACTCGAACTACGCGTACCTCGCGTGCGACCAGCACGGCGGCGCCGACTTCGTCGCCGGCACGGCCAGCCACCACCAGCTGACGACCTCGACCGCGACGCTGTACGACCTGGCGGTCACCGGCAACGTCATCTGCGGTGTCTGGGAACAGTGCAGCGGTGACGAAGAGGGCGCGATCGTGCTCAGCCACGACGGCGGCCGCACCGTGTCGGCGTTCCAGTTCACGACCCTCGGCGCCTGCAGCGGCAGCCC
>DAIMFJ010000105.1:0-5992 GCA_036724695.1 Planctomycetota bacterium | reverse complement strand
GATCGAGGCCGGTCACGTCGAGGCGGTGAAGGAGAACGTCGACGTCGACGACCTGCGCTGCAGCGTGTCGCGCAACGGCGACTACACGGTGCTGTACGTCGACGAGCGGTTCGGCGGCAACAACGCCAGCAACCACTGCTTCCTGACCGGCGGCAAGCTGCCGGAACTGCGCAACCCGCTGCTCGTCAACGGCAGCATCGACGTGCGCGGCATCGACCCGGCGCAGAGCGGCACCCACATCGGCTTCCTGATGATCTCGGGCAGCGGCACGACCCCGGGCCACGCCGTCGGCGGCAACCAGTACGGGTTCTTCGTCGGCCTGCAGAACGACCTGTGGTTCCAGCTGCTGTTCGCGAGCGCCTACACGACGTTCGCGCCGATCTCGGCCAGTGGTGACGCGACCTTCACGGTGCCCGGCGGCATCCCGAACCTGACGGCGTTGCTCGGTTTCCCGATCGACTGTGCGGCCGGCACGGTCGGTTTCGGGCCGCGCATGTTCGCCAGCTACACCGATCCACTGCGCTTCTGAGCCGGTCTGTCGGCCGGCGCGTTCGCTCAGCGACCGTGCCGGTGGCTCGGGTCGCCGCAGCCGCCCAGGCAGGCGGTGGCGACCGTCGGTGCGTTGGTGCGGTCGGATCCTCGGGGTCGAACTCGGGGACCTTGACGCAGCGATCGGCCATGTCGATGGCCGAGACGCGGCGGACCGCACCTTCGTGGTGTTCGCCGATCACCAGATCGCGCGGCTGGTCGTCGACCAGATCGGCCCCGGCCGGACCGGTGAGCAGGCGCACCCGCGGCCGTTCGGGGTTGTCGGTCTGGCCGAGCACGTGCCCGAGCGAGCCGTCGTCGAGCTGCACGCGGGTGCCGGCCGGGAAGAAGCCGAGCGTGCGCACGAACGTGCGCAGCCAGTCGGGGTGGAAGTCCCCGGCGCTGCGGAACATCACCGCGTACGCCTCGAGCGGCGACAGGGCCTGCTTGTACGGGCGGACCGCGGTCAGCGCCTCGAACACGTCGCAGACGCGCACCAGGTTGCTGATGCTGCTCGGCCGGATCGGCACCGTCGTGCCCGGGTAACCGCGCCCGTCGGGCCCGAGGTGGTGGCAGAACGCCGCACCGATCATGTAGGAGTCGACGTGGCTGTGCTGCTCGAGCAGGATCTGCGCGCCGAGCCGCGGGTGTTGCTGCATCTGCTGCCACTCGTCGGCGTCGAGTTTGCCGCGCTTGAACAGCACCTCCTGGGGCACCTTCGACTTGCCGATGTCGTGCAGCAATGCCGCGGTGCCGACCTTGACCAGTTGGTCGCGGCTGGCGCCGACCGCGCGCGCGACCTGCAGGGCGAGCAGGGCGACCCGCACCGAATGGCCGACGGTGAAGCGGTCGACGTTGTCCTGCGTCGCCAGCGACAGCAGCAGGCTCGGTTCGTCGAGTTCGGTCAGCGTGCGTTCGAGCAGGTGCGAGGTGGCGTCGACCTGCAGTTCCTGGTCGCGGTGGGCGCGCACGTGGTTCTGCTGCAGGATGTCGGCGAGCGCCTGGTAGCCGTGCAGGGCCCGGTCGTCGACGCCGTCGGTGGGCTCGGCGGCGGGAGCCGCGGCAGTGCAGCGGACCCGCAGGTGGCGGATGCCGCAGGCACTCAGCACGCGGTCGGGCTGGCCGGGCCGGATGCTGTCGGCGTTGTCCGGCTGCTGCAGCTGGTCTAACAGACGCTGCGCCTCGTCGGCGTCGAACCCGGGCAGGAACGTCAGCGCGGCGACGTGCCGCGCGCGGCATTGCCGCAGCAGCGCGGCGGCTTGCAGGCTGGGCGCCAGCAGCGTGCGGCCGGCGTGCACGATGCGGTCGTCGACGAACTCGAACTCGAGCGGCAGGTCGGCGCCGGCCCGTTCGGCAGCGGCCAGCTCGTCGGCGAGTTCCTGCATCGACTCGCGCACCAACCGGCTGCCGGCGGGATGCAGGTCGCGGTTCAGCGCCGCGACCACCAGGCCGTGGGCGAACGCCTCGGCGGCGGCAGTGGTGGGGTAGTCGCTCATGCCGGGCTCCGGTCGGTCGCCGGTGTCCGTGGGTGCGGCACTCGCTGCGCGAACTCCGCGACCTCGCCGAACTGCTCCTGCAGCAGGTCGATCGCCCGCTCGACATGGGGACCGGCGTCGGCGCAGACGATCTCGGACAGGATGGCGAGGTACTCCTCGTCGAGGCCGGCGTCGAGCGACAGGTTGGCTGGCACCGGCCGCCCGACCAGGTTCGGCAGGGTCGCGAGTTCGGCGCTGCCGATCCGTTCGTGACGCGGTTGCAGGAGGCCGGGGTGCGCCGGGTGTTCTTCGTCGGCCGCCAGGGCTGGATTGGCGAGCAGGGCCATCAGCATCGACTCGGCGGTGCTGGCCAGATGCGTCTCCAGGGCCGGGTCGCAGGCGTCGAACATCGACGACGGCAGGCTCGAGCAGCGTTTGACCTCGGTCCGCAACGCCAACCGCCACTGCGCGATGGCGGCGCGGAAGTCGGTGGGTTCGTCGGGTCGCTGGCCGGGCGCGGCGGTCATCCAGGTTCGCTATCGGCAGCCGGCCACCGCGCGGTCAAACCCGGTTGCACACGGCTGCCGCGTGGTCCGGATTTGCCGGCGCGCGCGTGCCTGGGCGCCGCCACCGGGCCAGAATTCCCGCCCGACCATGACCCGCATCGCGATCGTCTCCGCCGTCCGCACTCCGATCGGCAAGTTCCTCGGGGGGCTGGCACCCCTCACCGCGGTCGACCTCGGCGCCCACGCCGTCCGCGCCGCCCTGGCCGCGGCCCAGGTCGCCCCGACCGATGTCGAGAAAGTCCACATGGGGCAGGCCCGCCAGCTCGGTTCGGGGCCGAACCCGGCCCGCCAGGTCGCGATCGCGGCCGGCTGCGGCGACGGGTGCGTGGCGACGACGATCAACAAGGCCTGCGGCAGCAGCCTGGAGGCGATCGAGGCGGCGCGGGCGGCGATCCTGATCGGCGGCATGCAGGTGGTGGTCGCCGGTGGCATGGAGAGCATGACCAACATCCCGTTCCTGCTGCCGAACTTCCGGCAGGGCTACCGGCTCGGCCACGTCGAGGTCTTGGACGGCAACTACCAGGACGGCTTCACCTGCGGGATCCTCGGCGAACCGATGGGCATGACCGCGGAGTACCTCGCCGACGACTACGGCATCGACCGTGCCGCGCAGGACGACTACGCGCTGCAATCGCATCGCCGCGGCGAGGCCGCGCAGGACGCTGGCCGGTTCGCCGACGAGATCGCGCCGATCGAGCTGACCGGCCGCAAGGGCACCGTGCGCATCGACCGCGACGAACACGTGCGGGCCGGGGTCGCGCTCGCCGACCTGCAGAAGTTGCCGCCGGTGTTCCGGCCGAAGACCGGCACCGTGCACGCCGGCAACAGTTCGGGCATCACCGACGGCGCGGCCGCGCTGGTGCTGATGACCGAGGCCGAACTGCACCGCCGCGGGCTGGCGCCGCTGGCCTGGCTCGGCCCGTCGGCGAGTGCCGGCGTGCCGCCGCGCATCATGGGCATCGGCCCGGTGCCGGCCGTGCAGAAGCTGCTGTTGCGCACCGGCTGGCAGCTCGCCGACTTCGACCTCGTCGAGCTCAACGAGGCGTTCGCCGCCCAGATGCTGGCTTGCCTGCGCGACCTGCCGATCGACCGCGAGCGGCTGAACGTCAACGGCGGCGCGATCGCGCTCGGCCACCCGATCGGCGCCACCGGGGCGCGCATCGTCGTCACGCTGCTGCACGAACTGCGGCGCCGCGGCGGCCGGCGGGGCCTGGCGACGTTGTGCATGAGCGGCGGCATGGGCATGGCCACCGCGTTCGAGCGCTGAACACGGGCGCTGGACGCGGCGCGGCGGTACCGTGTCGGCCGCATGCCGTTCGTCCGCACCGTGTTGCTCTCCAGCCTCGCCGTCCTCGCCGCCTGTGGCGTCGGCCGCCAGGTCCTCAACGAACCCCTCGATCCCGCCGTGGTGCGTTCGCTGCAGCCGGGCAAGACCACGGCCCGCGAGGTCACCGAACGGTTCGGCGCGCCGACCGAGGTCGTGCAGCTCGGCCGCCGCACCGCGTACCGCTACGACGCGACCACGCAGAAGGCGTCGGTGCTGCTGTTGCTGGTCGTCAACCTCGGCAACGTCGACGCGCGCAGCGACCGGCTGTGGCTGTTCTTCGACGAGAACGACCTGCTGAGCCACTACGGCGCCTCCTATGGCACCCATCGCACGCAGTACGCGATGCCGTGGGAGGACGTGCACGAGCCGGCCGACCACGCCGCCCGCGACCAGGCGCGCCTCGGGCTCGGCAAATGAGCCCGCACCTTGGCTGCTGCGCCGGCCTCCTGCTGGCCACGCTGCCGGGTTGCATCGGCTACGTGCGCTACCGGATCGACGAGCCGGTGCACGCCGAGCAGCTCGAACCGTTGCAGCAGGGCCTTGCGACGCTCGGCGACGCCCTCGCCGCGGTCGGGGCACCGACCGCGGTGCTCGAGTACCGCGGCGACGGCGTCGTGCTCGTCTACGCGTGGGAGGATCGCGGCGACTGGAGTTTCGACGTGTCGTTGCCGGTCTCCGACACCGCCAGCGCGCGCTTCGAGCTCGACCTGTCGGCGAAGGATCGTCCCGGCGCGGTGCTGTGGTTCGATGCCGACCTGCGGCTCGAACGGTGGCGGCTCGGGCGCCTCGGCGAGCTGCTCGGCAGCCGTTTGCGACCGGCCGCCGCCGATTGAACGCGGCGCGCGCGGATTCGCTGTCCGGTCGGCGAGCTGGGTGACGCTCCACGAGTCAGTGGCTGCCGGTGGCAGCCCAAGCTCAGGAGTATCCCGATGTTCGATCCGCGTGCGGCCCAGGCCGCCTGTCTGTCTTCGTTGTTCTGTTGCGCCCTCTCGGCCCAGGAACCGCTGTCGGCGCCGCAACTGCCACACGGTGCCTTGGCGCCGCTCGCCACCCCCGTGCACACGGCGGCCGCCGATCAGGGCCACGCGTACGGGCTGTGGGCGACCGGCGGCAAGTACAAGGCGTCGTTCCACGACGGCATGACGTTCGTGCCGTACCTCGGCAGCGAGTACCCGCAGACGGTCACCTGGTCGTGGCGCACCGAAGCGGTCGTCGCCGGCGGCGAACCGTTGCCGCTGCGCGACGCCGCGCCGCGCTGGACCGATTGGCGGGTCGAGTACGACCTCGGCGCGGTCGTCGAAGCCTACGACGTGCGCGTCGAAGGGCTCGAGCAGACGTTCGTGTTGCGGCAGCGCCCGCCGGCGGGCGATCTGGTGGTGCGTGGTCGCGTCGCCTCCGACCTGCAACCGGTCGGGCTCGGCGGTGGCCATCAGGAGTTGTGGTTCGCCGACGCCGCCGGCCAGCCGCTGGTCGGTTACGGCGCGGCGACCGCCGTCGACGCGCGCGGCGACCGCCGGCCGATGCAGACGACGGTCGTTGACGGCCGGCTCGAACTGCGCGTCGACGGGGCCTGGCTCGCCGAAGCCGCGTATCCGGTCGTGCTCGATCCCTTGCTGACGCCGACGACGATGGTGGTCGGCAACGAAGTCACGTCGATGGACCTGGTGCACGAGGTCTGGAGCGCCACCGAACAGCTGTGGGTCGCGTACAGCCGCGCGGTGTCGGCGACCGACAGCGATCTGTACGTGCGCCGTGGCGAGCCCAACGGCCAGAACCACTACCTGGTCTACCAGGACGTCAGCGCCAGCTGGTCGACGTTCGAGGCTTCGATCGCCTACGTGCGCGGCGCGGACTGCGTGGTGGCGGCGTTCACGCGCGAGTTCGCGAACGGCGACCGCAGCGTGCGTTTCCACCGTCACGACCGCGCCGACACCTCGCTTTCGACGAGCTTCGTCGCGATCACCACGCCGCTCGGGGCCCACTTCTGGCGCCCGGCGATCGGCGGAACCCGGTTCACCACGGCCGGCCCCCACGCCCTGCTGGTCCTCCAGCGCGAACACGGCGCCCTTCCCGTCGCGAAACACGGCGAGTTGCTC
>DAIMFJ010000104.1:0-14570 GCA_036724695.1 Planctomycetota bacterium | reverse complement strand
GCGGCAGAAACCCAACCTGCACCGCCGGCCGAGCCTGCGTCGGCCCCGGAGGCCGCCACCGACGCCGGCGCCGCGCCCGCGGCGCCGCCGACCGCCGCCGAGGCGAGCCCGGCGCTCGTCGACGAGCATGGACCGCGGCCGTACCAGGAACCCGACCTCGGCCACATCGCCAGCAGCGAGGCGTTCCTCCTCCCGCGGCACAGTGCGGCCGTCGCACAGGCGATCGCGGTGCTGGTCCAGGTCGAGGCGCCGGTGGCGTTCGATCGGCTGGCGCGCCGCGTCGCTGCGGCGTTCGGCATCGAACGCGTCACCGAGCGCGTTCGCGACCGGATCCGCGATCTGCTGCCTCCCGGACGCATCGACGCCGACGCGGTGGTCTGGGCGGCCACCGACCAGCCTGGCCGGCTGGTCGGGTTCCGGGTGCCCGGCGACGGCGACACCGGCCAGCGCCGGGCCGAGGAACTGCCGTTGCTCGAAGTCGGCAACGCGATGCGGTGGCTGCTGCGGCAGCACGGGGCGTTGTCCCGCGACGACCTGGCGCGCGAGGCGGCGCGGCAGTTCGGGATCGCCCGGCTCGGTTCGGTGGTGCGCGCGGTGATGGCCGAGGCGCTGCAGCGGCTGGCGGCCGACGGCGAGGTGCTGGTGACCGACGAGCTCGTGCGCCTGGCCTGACCGGGTCTGCGGACCTGCAGGCAAGTGCTTGTCGGCATGCGCGCAACGTCCGTTGCCGCGCGGCGGCCGGCGGCGGTAGGCGCGGGTTTTTCCGGATTCTCCGTCCGCTGGTGCCACGGCACGGCGCTTGGCTTGGTTGGCCGCTGCGTGGCCGGAACGTGCCGCCGGCGGCGGTTCCGATCCGGCTACGATGTCCCGCGCGCGGTGCCCTCTCCCGATGCAACCTTCCCCATCCAGGTCCAACGAACCGGTGCCGGCCGCCGCCGCGGGCGACCGCGTCGACCGCCTCGCGGCGGCGATGCAGGCCTACCAGCGATTCCGCGCGACGGGCGGGGAACGCGAGGCGTTCCTCGCTGCGCACGCACCGCTGCGCGATCTGCTGGAGATGCTGCTGGCGGACGACGCCGAGGCGGGCGAGGAGCCGGCGCCGGGCGCTTTGGCCACACCGGTCGAACCCGGACCCGGCCAGATCCTCGGCGACTACCGGCTGCTGCGCGAGGTCGGCCGCGGCGGCATGGGCATCGTCTACGAAGCCGAGCAGCTGTCGCTGCGGCGCCGTGTCGCACTGAAGCTGCTGCCTGCCGATCGCACCGGCGACGCCCGTTCGATCGAACGGTTCCGCCGCGAAGCCGCGGCGGCGTCGCGGCTGCGCCATCCCGGCATCGTGCCGATCCACGAGGTCGGCGAATGGCGCGGCAGCCACTTCTACAGCATGGAGTTCGTCGACGGCACACCGCTCGACCAGGCCATGCAGCAGGCCCGCCTGGGCGTGCGCAGCGATTGCAGCCGCGTCGCCGAGGTCGCCGAGCTGGTGGCCCGGCTGGCCGACGTGCTGCAGCACGCGCACGACCACGGACTCGTGCATCGCGACGTCAAACCGCACAACGTGATGATCGCCGCCGACGGCAGCGTGCGGTTGCTCGACTTCGGCCTGGTCAAGGACGAACTGTGGCAGCAGCACTCGCGCACCGGCGAGTTCCTCGGCACGCCGCACTACAGCAGCCCCGAGCAGGTCGCCGGCCTGTCGGCGCGCCCGACCAGCGACGTGTTCGCGCTCGGCATCGTGCTCTACGAGCTGCTGGCGCAGCGGCGGCCGTTCGTCGGCGACACCGCGCGGTTGGTGATGCGGCGCATCGAACTCGGCGAGTTCCCGCCGCTGCGAACGGTGGCGCCGCTGGTGCCGCGCGACCTGCAGACGATCTGCCACAAGGCGCTCGAGCACCGTCCCGCCGATCGCTACCGCACCGCCAGTGCGATGGCCGCCGACCTGCGGCGGTTCCTGCGCATCGAACCGATCCTGGCGACGCCGCCGGGGCCGTTCCGCGTCGCCGGCAAGTGGCTGCTGCGGCACCGGCTGCGGGTCGTGCTGGCGGCGACGGCCGGGCTGCTGGTGCTCGGAGCGCCGGCGGCGTACGCGTTGCACCTGCACGCCAACCAGGCGGCGATCGCCGCGGAACGCGCGGTGCTCGCGGCGGCCGAGGACCTCGGCTTCCGCAGTGTCGAGCTGACCTTGGCGATGCTCGGCGAACGGCTCGAGCGCGAACCCGACGCGGCGGCCCTGCGCCAACCGACCCTGCTCGAACTGGCGGCGATCGCCGAGCAGTTCGTGGCGTTGCGCGCCGAGGTGCCGGGCCGCAACGTGCGGGCTGCACGGGCCCTGCTGCAGGTCGCGGGCATCCAGATCCGGCTCGATGCCGGGGCGGCCGCAGGGGCGGCTTGCGTCCGCGCTGGCGAGCTGCTGGCCAACGAGCCGGTGGCGGCCGCCGTGGGGCACGACACGATCGGTGCGTGGCACCTGCGTTCGTTGCAGGCTGCGCAGCTGCTGGCTCCCGACGGTGGGGCGGCGGAGTTCACCGCTGCGCGCGCTTGTTGGCGGTCGCTGGGACCGCCGGCACGATGGGCGACGCCATGGCTGCTGGTCGTCGCCGAGACGTTGCTGGAGCGCGCCGAGGCACTGTCGGCGCGACCCGATCAGCGGAGCGCGGCAGCGCCGTTGCTCGCCGAGGCCCACCAACTGCTGCAACTGCCGCAGGCGGAGACCGCGCCGCCCCGTCGCCAGCTGGAGGCGCGCACGATCGCCCTGCAGGGACTGATCCATGCTGCCGATGGTCGTCTGGACGTCGCCCTGCCGCAGCTGCGGTCGGCGCTGGAGCGTTGGCGCGGGTTGCCGGCGTCGCCGCAAGGGGCGGTGCAGATCGTCCGCTGCGAGGCGGCGGTCGGGCGCACGCTGCAACGCCTGGGGCGGGTCGCCGACGCCGAAGCGACGCTGCAGGCGGCGATCGACGGCGCGGCGCGGCTGCTGCGCGACTTCCCGGGTTCGCGGGCCCTGCTGCGGGTGATGTGCACCAGCCAGGTCGACCTCGGCTCGCTGTGGCTCGGCACGGAACGGCTGCTGGAGGCCGAGCACCTGTTGCGCGCTGCCGAGCCACCAGCCGAGTTGCGCAACGGCACGAACTGTGCCGACCTGCTGTTGGTGGCCGAACACGGCCTGCACCTGGCGAACTGCCTGTTGGCGCAGGAACCGCGCGACGACCGCACCGCCGAGGCCGAACGGCTGCTGCACGAGGCGGCCCGGTTCGCGAGCCAACTCGTCGAACAGGCACCGGCCCAGCTCGACTACGCCACCTTGCTGGCGACGTGTACCGAAGGCCTCGCCGCGCTGGCCAACATGCAAGGCCGGCACGAGTCGGCGCTCGAACACGCCGCCCGGGCGATGGACGTGCAGCAGCGGGTGGTCGCCCGGATACCGGGCCATTCGCGGGAGCGGCGCCTGCTCGGCCTGATCCAGGCCCAGTTCGCGTCGGCGGCGAGCCGCGTCGGGCGTCACGCGGAGGCGGTCGACCTCGCCCGGAAGTCCGTCGACAACGCACCCGGGCTGATGACCCCGCTGCGGCTCGGCGCCGATGCCGCCGTGCGTGCCGCCGCCGCTGCCGAAGGCGAACTGCGCACCAGCGCCGGCCGCGTCGCCGTGCAGCTGCTGGCGCGGGTGGCGGAACTCGATGCCGATGCAGCGCGGGAGCTGCTGCGCAGTCGCCGCTTCGTGCCCCTGCACGCCTTGCCGGAGTTCCAGGCGCTGCAGCAGCAGCTGGGGGGCTCGTGACCGCCCCAGCCTCGGACTCGATCACCCAGCAGGTGCTGCGTCTGCACCGCGGCGACGACGCGGCGTTGCAGCAGTTGCTGACCGACCACCTCGACTGGATCGCCGGCCAGGTGCGCCGCCGGCTGGGCCGCGCCGCGCGCCGCGACGGCGACACCGAGGACTACGTGCAGTTGACGCTGTGCGAAGTGCTGCGCAGTGGCCCGCGGTTCGCGTGCGACGATCCGGTGGCGTTCCGGGCCCTGTTGGCGCGCATCGTCGAGAACACGCTGATCGACCGCGTGCGTTACCTGCATCGCCAGCAGCGCGACCGCCGCCGCGAACAGGACCTGCCGAGCGGTTCGGTGGTGGTGCTCGGCGCGTTCGCGGACCCGGCGACGGCGCCGCCGGCGAAGGTCGCGGCCCAGGAGGAGCGCGAGTGGCTGCGGTTGGCCCTCGAACTGCTCGAGCCCGACGATCGGCTCGTGGTGCGCCTGCGCGACTGGGAGGAGTGTTCGTTCGCCGCGGTCGGCGAGCGGTTGGGGATCGCCGAGGAAGCGGCGCGCAAACGCTACGCCCGCGCCCTGCCGAAGCTGGCCCGCAAGCTCGAGGACCTGCGGCAGGGCCGTTGGCAGGCGGCGGCCGACGCGGGTGGCCCCGCGCCGTGACGCGGGCGCGTCAAGCCGCCGAGCGCCGCTACCGGAGCTGGAAGTACAACACGATGCCGAGCACGACCAGCAGCAGCACCAGCACGACGCGGCTGAACTGCTTGAGCAGGAAGTCCATCACCGTCGGGCCGAGCTTGTCGAGCAGCCAGACGGTCATGTAGATGCGCGGGAAGCGGCTCAGGATCGACGCCGTGACGAAGATCGAGAAGTCGACGTTGGCGTGGCACACGCCGGCCAGCACCGTGAAGACCTTGTAGGGCAACGGCGTGAAGCCGGCCAACCAGACCCACAGGAAGGCACTGCTGCCGTACCAGTTGCTGACCTTCTGGAACATCTCCGGCGTGAAGCCCGGGACGTGTTCGAACGCGAATTCGCGCAGGCCGTGTTCCCACAGGAAGAAGCCCAGCCAGTAGCCGACGATCCCGCCGACCACCGACGCCAGCGAGCACAAGAACGCGTACCGGTACTGCTTCTCGCGGTGCAGCAGGCACATCGGCACCAGCAGCACCTCGGGGATGATCGGCGACACGCAGGCGTCGGTGAACGACAGCAGGCACATGAAGAACAGCGCGAAGCGGCTTTCCGCCATGCGCTGGAAGCGGGCCCGCAGGCCTTTGGCTGGCGGCAGCGGAAGGGGGCGCGGCTCTGGGCTCGGCTCGGGGGCGAGGGCGGTCATGGGCAGGGGCGAGCGATAGGTCAGGCGTCGGCGAGTCGCCAGGGGATCGTCTGGCCGGCGCGCATCGGCACCAGCCGTTGGTCACCGAAGGCCAGTTCGGCCGGCGGCGTCCAGTCGTGCTTCTCCAGGACGATCGAGTCGCGATTGCGCGGCAGGCCGTACCAATCCGGGCCGCGGTGGCTGGCGAACGCCTCCAGACGGTCGAGGTGCCCCGCGGCCTCGAACGCCTCGGCGTACAGTTCGATGCCGGCGTGGGCGGTGTAGATGCCGGCACAGCCGCAATCGGCTTCCTTGGCGGTCCTGGCGTGCGGGGCGCTGTCGGTGCCCAGGAAGAAGCGCGGGTCGTCGCCGGTGGCGGCGGCGACCAGGGCCTCGCGGTGGTGTTCGCGCTTGAGCACCGGCAGGCAGTAGGCGTGCGGACGCAAACCACCCTGGAAAATCGCGTTGCGGTTCCAGAGCAGGTGGTGGGCGGTGATCGTCGCGGCGACGTTGCGGCCGGCCTTGCCGACGAACGCGACCGCCTCGGCGGTGGTCACGTGTTCGAGCACGACGCGCAGGGCCGGGAACGTGTCGAGCAGGGCCGGCAGTTGCCGGTCCAGGAACGTGCGTTCGCGGTCGAACACGTCGACCGTGGGGTCGGTGACCTCGCCGTGCAGCAGCAGCGGCACGCCGAGCCGTTCCATCGCCTGCAGGGCCGGCCGGGCGTTCTGCCAGTCGGTGACGCCGTTCTCGGAGTTCGTGGTCGCGCCGGCCGGGTAGAACTTGACCGCGTGCACGAAGCCGCTCGCCTTGGCCGCGGCGATCTCCTCGGCCGGCGTGCGGTCGGTCAGGTACAGGGTCATCAACGGCTCGAACGACGAGCCGGCGGGCCGGGCGGCCAGGATCCGGGCCCGGTACGCCGCCGCCGCGGCGACGGTGGTCACCGGCGGCTTCAGGTTCGGCATCACGATCGCGCGCCCGAACCGCCGGGCGGTGTCGGGCAGCACGGCGGCCATGGCCGCGCCGTCGCGCAGGTGCAGGTGCCAATCGTCGGGGCGGGTCAGCTGGAGGCGCATGCGGGGCGCCCAGGATAGCGCCGGCCCTGCCCGGTGCGAGGAGCTGGGGCGAATCGTGGCCCCGAACGTGGTATAGGAGTCGCCCCCATGGCCAAGACCGACCTGCCGATCCTCGAGTTCGTGTGCCGCAACTACAAGAACTTCAACTCGCGCGCCCTGCGCGACGCGTTGTTCGCGTACTGGGACCACATCCAGGCCGGCGGCAAGATGTACTGGACGCTGGCCGGCGCGATGTCGTCGGCCCAGCTCGGCATCACGCTGGCGCCGGCGATCCGGGCCGGCCTGATCCACGGGCTGTCGGTCACCGGCGCCAACCTCGAGGAGTCGCTGTTCCGGCTGGTCGCCAACGACAGCTACAAGGACTTCCCGGACTACCGGTACCTGACCAAACGCGACGACACCAGGATCCTCGAGCAACGCATGCGGCGGGTCACCGACACGTCGATCCCCGAGGACGAGGCGTTCCGTGCCGTCGAGAAGATCCTGGTGCCGATGTGGCTGGCGGCGACGCAGAAGGGCGAGCGCCGGTTCTGGCACCAGTACTTCTACGAATTGATCCAGAAGCTCACCAGGAAGCACTTCGAAGGCGACCCCGAGCAATGCTGGTTGCTCGCCGCCGCCAAGGCCAACCTGCCGATGGTGGTGCCGGGCCACGAGGACTCGACGTTCGGCAACATCTTCGCGTCGCACGTCAAGTTCGGCGAATGCAGCGCCAGCATCGTCAAGTCGGGCATCGAGTACATGACGCAGCTCTACGACGACTACCGGGAACTGTCGAAGGGCAAGGGCGTCGGCTTCTTCCAGATCGGTGGCGGCATCGCCGGCGACTTCCCGATCTGCGTGGTGCCGTCGATCAAGTACGACCTCGAGCAGAAGGTCAAACCGTGGGCGTACTTCTGCCAGATCAGCGACTCGACGACGTCCTACGGCTCGTACTCGGGTGCGACGCCGAACGAGAAGATCACCTGGGACAAACTGACCGAGAAGACGCCGATGTTCGTCATCGAGTCCGATGCGACGATCGTCGCCCCGCTGCTGCTCGACGCCTTGCTCGAGTGCCAGGCGAACCCGGCCGCCGCCGGCCGGCTGATCGCCGCGTCCCGGGCCGCGCAGAAGCAGGCCAAGGCGCGCTGAGGCCCCGGCGATGGCGGCGTTGCAGCGGTTGCGCTTCGGCTTCTCGCCGTGCCCGAACGACACGTTCGCGTTCCACGCCGCGGTGCACGGCGGCGCTGCCGCGCACGGGCTCGAACTGCTGCCGCAGCTCGCCGACATCGAGGCCCTCAACGAACGCGCCGTCGCTGGCCCCGACCGGCTGGAGGTGACCAAGGTGTCGTTGCCGGCCCTCGCCCGCGCCGCCGCACACTACGCGGTGCTGCCGAGCGGTGCCGCGCTCGGCTTCGGCGTCGGCCCGCTGGTCGTGCAGCGGCCGGGCGGCGCGCGCCGTTCGCTCGCCGACCTCGGCGACGCGGTCGTCGCCGTGCCGGGCCTGCACACGACCGCGTTCCTGCTGCTGGCCGCGCTGGGCCCGCGCCCGCGCCAGGTCGTACCGATGCGATTCGACCGCATCCTCGCGGCGGTCGCGCGCGGCGAGGTCGATGCCGGACTGGTGATTCACGAAAGCCGTTTCACGTATCGCGCGTCGGGTCTCGAGTGTCTCGCCGACCTCGGCGAGCTGTGGGAACGGCGCACCGGCGGCCCGTTGCCGCTCGGCGTGATCGCCGCGCGACGCGATCTGCCGCGCGCGACGTTCGCCGCGCTGGGCGCGGCTCTGCGTGCTTCGGTGCTGGCGGCGCGGCAGGATCCCGGCGCCAGCGCCGAGTACGTGCGCGCCCACGCGCAGGAACTCGACGCGCAGGTCTGCGCGCAGCACATCGCGCTGTACGTCAACGACTACACCGTCGACCTCGGTGCGCTCGGCCGCACGGCGGTCGAGCAGCTGGTCGCCGACGGTCGTCGCCGCGGCGTGCTGCCGCCCGGGCCGCCGGTGTTCCTGGGCCCGGCTGCCGCGGAGGATGCATGATCTTCCCGCTCGGCGCGGCGCTGCTGTTCACGCTGGCGACCTTGCTGCCCGCCCTGCTGCTGGTGCTGCTGTGGTGGTGGTGGCGCCGTGGACGACTGTGGCCGCGCTGCCGGGTGCTCCTGCAAGTGCATGCGGGCCTGTTCGTGCTGCACACGTTCGTCACGTTCCCGTTCACGCTCGGCTGGCTCGGCTCGCGCTGGGTGCCGCACACCCGCGGCGACGAAGCTCGCTACGCCGGGCCGCGGCTCGGCGCCGACGGAACCTGGCAGCTGCAGAGCACCGCGACGTTGCGCGCCGAGGCCAGCGGCGAGGTCGTGGTCGATCCCGCAGTCAGCGCGGCGGTGGCGGCACGCACCCACCGGTTCGCCAGCGGCGACGGTGTGCCACTGCGCATGTTCCGGGTCGCCGCCACCCAGGAGCCGCCGCTGGCGGTCGTCGTGTTGGTGCACGGGCTGTTCCGGTCGGCGCTCGAACTCGAACGGCCGGCCGCCTTGCTGCGCGAACTCGGCTGCGAGTGCTGGTTGCTCGAACTGCGCAACCACGGTGGCAGCGGCCGCGGTCCGTTCACCGGCGGCCTGCGCGAGAGCGACGACGTGGTCGCCGCGGTCACGTACGTGCGCAACCAGCCCGGGGTCGCCGGCTTGCCGGTCGGCGTGTTCGGCGTCAGCCTGGGCACGATCGCGGTGGCCCTGGCCGCGCCCCGGCTCGAAGGGCTCGCCGGGCTGGTGCTCGACGCGCCGATGGAGCGTTTTGGTTCGGCTGCCGAGCGCATGCTGACCTTCGAGCGTCCTGGCGACCGGCGTTCGTTCTTCTACCTGCACCAGCCGTGGCGCGGCCTGGTGCTGCGCGGCCTCGAGTTCTGGTCCGACTTCGCGATCGACGACGTCGCTCCGATCGACGTGCTGGCGCACTTGCCGCACGACTTGCCGGTGCTGGTGGTCGGCGGCGGCGCCGACGATCGGGCGCCACCGGCGATCGTGCGTGAACTGTTCGCGACGCTGCCGATGGGCGAGGCGCGGAAGCGGCTGTGGATCCGCGAGGGTTCCGGCCATGGCGACGTCTGGAAGGACGACCCCGCCGGGTACCGCACCCACCTGCAGTGGTGGCTCAGTGCGCTGCGTCCGGGTCGCTGAACGGGGTCAGCACGACCGCCAGCGCGAACAGCACCGCCGCGACGGGCACGGTCGGCAGCACGGCGCCGTTCAACAACCACGCGACGAGGTTCAGCAGCACGCCGCCCTCCAGCATCGCGATCGGCAGCAGTCGGGCCTGGAAGCGCAGCATGCCTTGCCGCGCGGGCGGTGCTCCGTCGGCCGCGGCGAGCTTCCTGCCGCGCAGCAGCATGGCGAGCGGCGCGATCGCGATGCCGAACAGCGTCGCGGCCCAGCCGAGTTCGGGCACGGGCGGATCGCCCAGGCCGCGCCAGTCGTTGCTGGCGAGCACGGCCGCGAACACGATCGCCGGCGCCACCATGCCGCCGAGCAGCGCGACGAACAACAGGCGCTGGACGGCGAACGGGGGGCTCGGCCGGTCGGTCATCGACTCCTCACTGGCGGACGAACAGGCCGAGCACGTGGCCCGAGCCGATCAGGAACAGCGGCTTGGCGAAGCGCTGCTGGTAGCCGCATTCGGCGGCGACGGCGCGCACCCGTTCGTTGCGCAGCACGTTCTTGCGCGACTTGCCGAACAGCTTGACGCGCACTTCGCGCAGCCGGTTCTTCAGCGACGTCGCCGAGAACCAGGTGACGATCACCGCCTTCCTGGCGACGCGGAACAGCTCGCGCAGGTGGCGTTCGCGCAGTTCCTGCGACTCGAGGTGGTGCGAGAGCCGGAAGCTGACGACGACGTCGACGCTCTGGTCGGGCAGCGGGATCTCGAGGGCCGACGCGCGCACGTAGTAGCGGCTGTCGCGACCGTGGTCCTGTTGGTTCAGCGCCACCATCGTGAACGACCAGTCGCCCTCGATCAGGCGTTGGCAGCGCTCCTTCAGGAAGCCCGACAGCCGACCGTGGCCACTCGGCAGGTCGAGGATCGATTCGACCGGGCCGAGCGTCGCGAAGTAGGCGGTCAGCAGTTTGCGTTCGCGCGCGTCGGTGAACTTGCGGTGGAACTTGTTCTGGTAGTCCGCCTTGTAGGCGGTCGCGCCGCGGGTGCTGTTGTAGTTCTGCAGCTTGCCTTGCTGCATCGGGGCATGCACGTCGGTCATCGGGCGGTCGCGTGGGTGGTGGTTCAGGCCAGGTAGATGTTGCGCACGGCCGACAGCGAACGGCGCAGCTGTGTCCCCATTGTGGTGGTTCTCCCCAGGTCGCGCCAGAGGCGTCTGGTTTCGGCCCGGTCGCCGGCGGTGTAGGCGACGAGCCAGCGCCAGCGTTCGCCGCGGGTCCAGTCGCGGCGGCGGCTGGGCGAGAACACGGCGCGGAACAGGTCGATGCGGGCCAGCGGCTTGCCGAGCAGCGAACCGGCGTAGCGCATCGCGTTCGGCACGTCGCAGACGGCGAGTTGGGCGGCGGCGGGTGGGCCGAGCACCAGCACGTTCCGGGGCATCGGCGTGCTCCACAGGATCCCGCCGGCATGCAGCTGGCGCAGCAAGGCGCCGGCGGCGGCGGCGAGCCGGCCGCGCACCTGGGCGTCCTGCTGGCGGTCGAGGGTCTGCAGGACTTGTTTGAGCGAGGACGCGTCGGCGAGGTGGGTGGTGACCAGGGTCGAACTGTCGACGAAGCGGCCGCGGCGGACCTCGGTGAACCCGACCGGCGGCGTGCACGACACGCCCAGGGCGGCGATCGCCCGCAGGTTGGCGAACTCCCGCGCGGCGCGGCTCTGGCGGCCGAACGTCTGCCACCAGTGCATGCCGAGGTTGCGGTAGGTCTTGACGACGACTTCGCCACTGGCCGTCTGGCGCAGTTCGACGAGCGCCTCCCGTTCGTCCTTGACCACCCTGGGGGCCGTGCCCGGCAGGCAGGCGTAGGGGTCTACTGCGGCTCTGGCGGGCATCGAACTCCAGGGTACGGCTGGGCCGCTGCGGGCGCCAGTCCAGGGACCCGCCGGCGTCAGCGCCGCCGCAGCTCGCGCTCCAGCCCGGCCAGCAACGGGTGGCTCGGCCAGGCCCCGCTCGGCGCCATCGTGCCGAGGTTGGTGAACATCAGGGCGTGTTCGACCTTGGCGCTCGGCAGTTCGAGCCAGTCGCGCACGTGGCGCACCGCCACCGCCTCGACCGGGTACAGCCACAGGCAGGGATCGTCGAACGTGCCGCCGCGCCGGTTGGCCTGCTGCAGGTGCAGTTCGAGCACCTCGGCGATGCTCTGTGCCAGCAACCGCCGTTCGCCGTGCCAATGCTGCAGGACCGGCTCGTACGGCCCCAGCCGCTGGCCCGGCGTCGGCCGCTGGCCGCTGCGCAGGGCCAGCAGCTCGCGGGCGAACAGCGCCAACTGGTCTTCGGGACCGAACGCGCCGTCGGGCAGGTCGAGCAGCAGGTCGTACAGCCGTTCGGCCGCCGGATCGTGCAGCGCCAGCCCGAGCAGGGCCGTCCACGCCCCGTGCGCCAGTGAGAACGGCAGGCGCTCGAGGCGGCCGCGCTTGCCCGGGCCAGCCTGGTGCTCGGCGCGCAGCAGCAGGGCGGTGCGTCGCAGCGCCTGACCGGTGCGGGCTTCGTCGAAGCCGTCGCCGTTGCCGTCGAGCACCTGCGCCAGGCCGTGGCCGAGATGCCAGGTGCCGAGCATCCACGCGGCGACGTGCACTTGCGGGCGCCGTCCGGGATCGCCGAGGTGGCGTTGCAGCAAGTGCTGCTGCTCGTCGCAGAACTGCCGGCGGTTGGCGGGCCGTTCGGCCCACTCCGACAGGTTGCGGCGCAGCGTCGTGATCGCGGTCAGCGACATGGGATGCGGCGGCGGGTCACTTCCGGCTGGCCAGGAACTCGACCAGGTCGCGGATCTGCCGCCGCGTCAAGGCGCCGCCCATCGCCGGCATCGCGCTGCTGCCGCTGGCCTGGCGTTCGGCGATGCGGTTCCACGGCACGTCCTGCGCCTTGCCGTCGACGCCGACGATCGTCACCACGCCGTCCTGGTCCTTGCTGACGAAACCGACCAGCAGGCCGCCGTCGTGCAGGCGCAGCGTCGTCGAGCCGAAACCCGGCGCGATCTGTGCACTCGGCAGCAACAGCGACTCGAGCAGGTGCGCGCGGGTGGTGCGTTTGCCGATGCCGTCGAGGTTGGGGCCGGCGTTGCCGCCGTTGCCGCCGAGCGTGTGGCAGCGGGTGCAGCGGGTGGCCTCGAGATCGAAGAACACCTTGCGACCGGCCTGGCCGTCGCCGCCTTCGAGGCAGGGCTGGTGGTGGGCGAGCAGGTCGCCACCGGGGCTCGCTGGGTCGAGCCTGGCCAGTCGTTCGGCGAGGTCCTGGTGCTTGCCGGCGGCTTCGAGCAGGTCGAGTCGCACGCCGGCGTCGACGGTGCCGTCGGCGAGCCGATCGAGCCAGCTGCGCAGCACGTCGCGGGCGGCCGGCACCTGCAGGTCGCCGAGGGCGGCGAACGCGGCCTGCCGTTCGTCGAGCGACGCGTTGTCGAGCAACGTGGCGAGCACCGGCACGGCCTGGGCTGGATCGGTGCGCGACAGCAGTTCGACGGCGCGTTTGCGCAGCGGCACGGGGGCCTTGGCGTCGATCGTCGCGACTGCGCTGCCGAGTTCGTTCGTTTGCAGGGTCGCCAGGGCATCGAGCGCGGCGACCCGGACGGCGGCGGGCTTGGCAGTGTCGCCGACCACGCTGGCGAGGTCGGGCGACAGGGCGGCGAGCCGCAGCGCACCGATCGCGGCGGCGGTGGCTTCGGCGACGGCGGCATCGCCCAGCAGGGCCGGCGCGGCACCCGCGAACGCGGCGACGACGACCTCGGCGCCCTGGTGCGTGCACGGCCGCCAGTTGCCGCCGACCCGATCCTGGCCATGCGGGTTCGGCCACTCGGCGAGGATCGCCAAGGCTTCGCGGCGCAAGCTGGTCGGCAGGCGAGCGAAGCCGGCGGCGTGCACCAGGGTCTCACCGTGTTCGACCTCGCCGAGCAGGCGGTTGGCGTTCAGCGCGCGCCATTCGAGCGGTTCGCCGTCGACGGTGTCGTCGCCGGCCAGTTTCGCCAGGGCCGGCAGCGCCGCAGCGATCGGCGCCTCGTAGATGCCGCGCGCGGCTTCCTGCCGCAGCGCCGCGTCGGCGTCGGTCAGGAACGCCGCGACCTCGGCGTCGGCGAGGCGGATCAGCGCCAGCAGCGCGCCGCGCCGCACGCTCGCGCGGGGGTCGTTGCGCGCCGCGCGCAGCCTGGTCAGGTCGCCGCGCGCGGCCAGCGCGTGCACGGCGGCGTGCCGCAGCACGTGGTCGCGGTCGTCGTTGCGCGCCAGCAGTTCGAGCAACCGTTCGGTGGTGTCCGCCGGCGCCGCCGGGCCGAGCCGGGCCAGCGCCAATGCCGCTTCGCGCTGCACGCGGGCGTGGTGGTCGCCGAGGGCTTCGACGAGGTCCTTGCCGGCGCTGGCGAAGCGCGCGTCGCCGAGCACCCGTGCGGCGATCGCGCGCACGTCGGCATCGCCGTCGCGCAGCCGTTCGGGCACCGCGGCGAGCGCTTCGGCGTCCTGGCGGCCGAGGATGCCCAGGCCCCACAGCGCGTGCAGGCGGGCGATGCGCACGCCCTCGTCGGCGAGCACCGCTTCGAACACGTCGCGCGCACCCAGGTCGACCAGCGCGAACTGCGCCGCCTGCCGGACGCGCCGGTCGGCGTGGGCGAGCAGTTGGCGGAGCTGGGCCTGCGGGCGTTCGCGCAGGTTCGCCGCCAGCAGGTTGGCGCCGTTGCGCAGCGCCATGTCGTTGGCCATCTGCGGGGTGCGGACCCGGTAGATGCGGCCCTTGCCGGTCTTGTTCCAGCCCGAGACCCAGTCCGACACGTACATCGAACCGTCCGGCGCGAAGTCGACGTCGGTGGCCAGGATGCCCCAGATCGGCTTCTGCACGGCGGCGAGCTCGAAGCCGGCCCCGTGGCGCTGCAAGCGGATCGCGTGCACACCGCTGTAGCTGCGGCCGCCACGGAAGTCGCACAGGAAGAAGCAGTCGCGGTAGCGTTCGGGCAGGCCGACGCCGGGGTCGTAGGCGAGCCCCGACGGCCCGTCGGCGAAGTTCACGATCGGCGGCAGCACCCAGGCGGGTTGGCCGGGATGGCGCGGGTGCCACAGCTTCTCGCGGTTCCACGCGCCGCGGTCGGCGAGCCACTGGTAGCCGATCCGCCAGCCGCTGTCGGCGCCCGGCACGATCTGCACGAAGCGCGCCCGGTCGCCGCCGTCGCTGTTGTTGTCGCCGGTGAACAGGTCGCCCCACTGGTCGAACGCCAGTTCCTGCGGGTTGCGCAACCCGCGGTGCACGACCTCGAGGTCGCTGCCGTCG
>DAIMFJ010000103.1:587-14663 GCA_036724695.1 Planctomycetota bacterium | reverse complement strand
CGGCCGGACACGAACGTGCCGTCGCAGGCCTCCAGCGTGGACCAGTCGATCGCGGCGACGATCTCGGGGGGGAGTACCAGCCGGAACAGCGCAGCGGCGTGTCTGGGCTGGGCGAAGGTGTGGCGGAACAGTTCGTCGTGGGGGATGCGGGGCACGGGGACTCGCGTTGGGTGCGGGTCCGGTAAGTGCCCCGAGATCGGCGGCGGTTACGGGTTGGTGCGGAAATCGGCGCAGCGGGTGGGTTGCGGCAACCAGCTCAGCTGCCATCGGACGAGCGCCGAGCGCGCCGGGGCCGGGGGCCGTCGGGCCGCATGCCCTGCCGGTTGTCGATGGACCGCCGTCACTCGTCGCGGTCCTTCTCCAGCCCGGCCAGCGTGGCGCGATAGCGCTCCAGCATCGGTTCCACCCAGGGTTTGCCGGGATCGGTGATCGCCAGCACCCTGGTGAAGTCCGCGAGTGCTGCACCGAACGCCACCACGTCGCGCTCGCGTTCGGCCCATTCCAACATCGCATAGTGGAAACCACGCGAGACGCGCACGCTTGGCTGCGGTCCCGCCTGCAGAATCGCGTAGAAGCGCTTGCCGAGCGTGTACCGTTCTTTCTGCCCGACCGCGCGCAACTCCGTGCCGATGCGCAGGTCGACCAGCATCGCGTCGATCGCCGCTCGAAGATCCGCATCGGCGATCGTGCCGATGCGTTCGCGGGTGGCGATCGCTGCGGCGAGTTCGAGGTGGCCTTCCTCGAGCTGCAAGCGCAGGAACGGTGCCCTGGCGTCCGCGTCACCGGCGGCCACCGCCGTGCGCAACCGGACGTACTCCTCGGCGCGCCGTCCGTATTGCAGGACACCCGCCACCGTGCGTTCGTCGAACGGCACGGTCACCAGCACGACGCCGTCGGCGTCCAGGAACGCGAGGCTCGGCAGTCCCATGAGCTTCTTCTGCGTACGCAGGTCTTGGTTTTTGCTGCCAGCGACCTTGCTCTCGATGTGGCAGAACGCCACGTAGCGGCGCGCGACCTCGGCAAACCCATCGTCCGAGAGCAGACCGCTCTCGGTCACCTTGCACGGCGTTCAAGGCCCCGCGGTGGTGAAGTAGCCGAACACCAGCTTGTCGGCCTTTGCCGCGCGCTGCAGCGCCAGGTCGTAGTCGATGCACCAGTCGACACGCTGCAGGAACGGTTCCCTGAGCTTCGCTGCCAACAACTGCTCGGGCGTGGGAGTGGCCGACTGGCTCTGCTGCCCCGCGACGGGAATGGCAAGCGCGAGCGCGAACAGGAGGCGGATCGGCATGGCGGCAATCGTTGCCCGACTCGCAGCCTGGCGCAAGGTGCGCCGGCGGTGGTGGTAGCTCTTCCAGGTGGTGGCGAGCAGCGTGCGGAGCCGGGTGGACACGTCTCCGTCGCCCTTGGGAGATACGAGAGCATGGCGCTGGCGCAGCTCCTATGGCGACTGCAGCGACGAGGACAGCGCGTTGGATATCTGTGTATACTAATATATATCGAGGCCCCGAAGAGTCTTCGCATCGACGCGCCGGCGCTGGAGCGCAGCCGCCTTGCTCCCGTTCGAGGCCAGAACGGGGCGCGGTGGGCGACCGCACGCCGAGCGACAGACGCCGCGCGCTCGCTGCGCTCGAGGCAAACCACTACCAGCGGCGCAGGGGATCGGGTGTGGCGGTGAATCCGCGGCCGAGACCGATTCGTGACACCGGCGAGGTCTCGCTGCAGGGATGCCGGAAGCCCGGCTCACACGAGTGGTGCTGCACCGCCAGCAAGGCGGGCTGGTCGTCGGAGTCGCCTTCTCGCTCACCTTGGCGGTCGTTGCCGCGCTAGCATGCGTCACCGTGGCTGCCGTCGAGCCACCAGAGCCCGTCGTGGCTGGGAACCGCACGATTCCTCGCCGCGATGCTGCCGGCTCGTCCCATCCGTGCGCGGATGGGCCCCCGCGCCGCGCTCTGGTCCTGTTGCGTTCCCGCCCAGCCTACCATGCGAGTGTTCCTGAACTACGGTCGCGGCACCTTGCCCGTCGATCTGCCGCCCGACCTGGAGGTCACGGTCGTTCGCAAGCCGCCGATGCCGGTGCTGCCCGATCCGGCCGCCGCGGTACGTGCGGCGCTGGCAGCGCCCATGGGGTTGCCGCCGCTCGCGGAGTTCGCCCGTGGCCGAGCCAGTGCCTGCATCTTGATCTGCGACATCACGCGGCCGGTGCCCAATGGCCTGCTGTTGCGGCCCCTGGTCGAAGCCCTGGTCGCCGCCGGGATCCAGCTCGAGCGCATCACCGTGCTGGTGGCCACCGGCATGCACCGGCCCAACCTCGGCGCCGAACTCGCGGAACTGGTCGGCGACCCCTGGGTGCTGGCGAACGTGCGTGTCCTGAACCACGACGCGCGCTGCGATGCCGACCACGACGACCTCGGTCACACACCGCACGGCACGCCGGTCAAGCTCGACCACCGCTTCACTCGCGCCGAGGTCAAGGTCGTCACGGGCCTCGTCGAGCCGCACTTCATGGCCGGGTTCTCCGGTGGCCGCAAGGTCATCGCCCCGGGCATCGCGCACCATTCCACCATCGCGACGTTCCACTCGCACCGTTTCATGGCGGATCCCTGCGCCACCAATCTGGTGTTGGCGGGCAACCCATTGCATCGTGAGCAATTGGCGATCGCAGCCCTGCTCGGGCCGGTCTTCGCGGTGAACACGGTGCTCGACGAGCATCGGCGACTGTCCTTCGTCAATGCCGGCGAATTGATCCAGAGCCACCTCGCCGCCGTGGCGATGACCGAGCACTGCGCCCGGATCGTGTTGCCGCGGCGCTTCGCCACGGTGGTGACCAGCGCGGCGGGCCATCCACTCGACAAGACCTACTACCAGACCGTGAAGGGCATGGTCGCCCCACTGGGCATCCTGCAGCCCGGCGGGACGCTGATCATCGCGTCGGAGTGTTCGGAAGGCCTGGGGTCGCCGGACTTCATGGCGGCGCAGGCCCGGCTGGTGGCGCTCGGGCCCGAGGCGTTCCTGCGCTCGCTGGCCCCCAAACGCTTCGCCGAGGCCGAGGAGTGGCAGACGCAGATGCAGACGAAGCCGATGCTGGCCGGCAAGGTGCAGCTGTTCACCACGGGGTTGGATGCCCGCGCGATGGCCTTGACCGGCGTCGGCACGGCGAAGTCCGTGGCCGAGGCCGTCGCGACGAGTGTTGCGGCCAGCGGTGATCGCCGCGTTGCGGTGGTGCCGGAAGGTCCCTACGTGGTTCCCGTCTGCAGCGAGGCTTGAGGTGCCGCCGATTTGGCAAGTCAGCTGATCAGCAGCAGCCGCGGCGGTCGCGACGGTCCGGTGTCCGGCGCGCGGTGGATGCAGGCAGGTACCGCGCAGCCTGGCCAGCGGACGGCCAACCGCCAGAGGTTGCCGAGGCCGAACGAGAACGGCTGCGCACCAGCTCGCGGGGCATGGTGCAGGTCGAAGTGGTGTTCGCGCAGCCACGCGGCGAAGGCCTCGTCGTCGGCACCGCCGAACTGCGCGAGCAGCCGCGCGCGCACCTGCGGCTCCTCGAGTCGCGGCAGCGCCTCGTCGTTGCGCAGTCCTTCCGAGGCCGCGCCGGTGTAGCTGCACAGGAAGGTCTCGGTCGGCACCGTTGCGCTGTCCTGGTGGAACGAATAGACGTCGGTCGGCAACACGGCTCCGATGTCGCGCGGATAGTCGCGCAGGCAGTCCAGCTGCGGCTGGTGGCCAAGCCCGCGCAGGCGGCGCAGGTCGGCGAGCAGCGTGTCGATCGCGAGCTGCATGCCGGGTTGAGCCGCCAATGCCTGGAGCTCGTCGTCGGCGATGCTGCGGCGATCCTCGGCCGGCGCCAGACGACGCGCGATGGCCTCGTAGTCGCCATGCAGTTCGCGCGCCCAGCAGACCGCATTGACGCCATCGGCCAGCGGCACGTCCACCAGTTCGTCGAAGCTCGCCACCACCCGGATGCGGTGGTAGCCGGGGGGTGAGCTGAAGGGTGGCATGCGCGGTCGTGCAGCATCGGCGAAGCCGTGCTGCGGCTCAACGCGGCGCAGGCCGAACGGGTGGGCCGTGGCCTGGCCGCCGCGGCGTCTCGCTCACTCGGTGACGCGGAACGCGAGCACTCGCGACATCGACAGGGTGTGCAGCGCCGGGCAGACGTTCATCGAGCTGCCGACCACGGCACCCTGGGCCTGGATCTCGAAACCGATCAGATTCGGGTTGCAGGGCAGCGGGAACGAGTAGCTGGCCGTACTTCCGCTCAGCACCGCGAGGCTGGTCGCCACCGGCGCGACGGTCAGGCAGACGCCACACGGCACCAAGGGTGTCGATTCGCCGATGCCGAGCAGGAACGCGCCCAACACGGCCTGCGGATCGCTGGTCGTGATGGTGAGACCGAAGTTCGCATTGCCGATGCCCGGCTCGCCGCGCAGATCGAACCCCGTCGGCAGGCCGCAGCCGGTCGCCAGCACCGTCGGCAGCGACTGCCGGTGGGTGCCCCACAGGAACCCGGTGATGTCGCCCGCCGGCGGGAACACCGTCGTCATGCTGGTGACCAGCAGCATCGCCCGGCCATCCGTGCCGCCACCGGCGCGGCTGCTGGCGAGGGCTGGCTGTCCGAGCGAGCCGACCACCGGCATGGCCACCTCGGTGCCGCAGGTGAGGCAACCGTCGCGGGAGTAGTTGCGGGCCTTCACGACGCTGGTCAGGAAGCCACTCGACTGCTCCCAGGCCACCGCGTACTTCGAGCCCAGCAGGGCGACGGTCGGTTGGCGTTCGTCGACCCCGAGCAACTGGCCGACCGCGGCCGAGGCCACCATGGAACCCCAGGAACTGCCGTTCCAGCGCCATTGGGCGATGGACACGTCGCGATCACCGGGGCCACGTTGGTACTCGATCGCCATCAGGAAATCGGTCCCGTCGCCGTCGATGTCGGGATTCAGCAGGTCGGGTCCGCCGAGGTTGCCGATGGCCACCGGATTGCCGAGCAAGGCGCCGGCGCGCGACACCGCGCGCAGATACCCGAAGTTGTAGTTGTTGGGCAGTTGGTTGTAGGCGATCGCGATCGTCGCGCCGGCGGACTTGGCGATGCGCGGCCGCAGGGCCGAGCCGTTGAACGACAGGACGACCTGCGCACCGAGGGTCGGCGCGGCCGTGGTGCCCAGCGTGTACGGATACATCCGCAAGCCGGCGCCGCGCAGCTCGTAGGCGATGACGCCCTGGCCCGTGCCGGTCGGATCCCCCGACAGGTCGGGGGCGGCACAGCTGCCAGCCGCATTGCTCGCCACCTGGAACGGCGTGATCCCCGTGCCGAGGCCGTCGACGACCGCGCCTTCGATGCTGTACATCGCGAACTCCGAGGTGCCTTGTTGGTAGACCACGATGCAACGGTCGATGCCGGTGTGGTAGGCGATGCGCGGCAGGCGCGTGAACGCCCCCGCGACGCTGGCGACGACCTGCATCACCGGCCCGGTGGCGCCATTGCCGTACGTGCTGAGCATCACGTCGGTCTGCGCGTTGGAGACCCGGCGTACGTAGACGCACAACCACTGCTGCGCGACCGGGTGCCAGACGACGTGCGGCGCGCTGTCGTGGGCGGTGGTCGTGGTGATCTGGGCGGTGTTGCCGAGGAACGGATCGAGCACCAGCGGCAAGGCCGCGTGGTCGACGAACGACGCCGGCAGCGACAGCTCGACGACGTCGCCGTCGAGGCGGATGTCGCCACGGGCTCGGGCCCCGCGCGCATCGATGCCGGTCACGGTGCCCATGTGCACGAGGCGTTGGCCGTCGCGCACGAAGTCGACGCCACCGTCGGCCGCCGGCACGGCCAGACGGCCGAGGCCATCGAGACGGCAGCGCACGACGAGGTCGCCGCGACCGGGCAGCGTGTCGAACACGAAGCTCTGTTCGACCCCGCGGGGGCTGAGTTGGTAGCGTTCGCGGATGGTCGGCGAGCGATCGTAGACGGCGACGTCACCGGCCATCGCCGGCGCGTCCGCGAGGTCGCACGGCAGCGGCAGGCCGCCGTGGTGGATCGACAGCAGGCCGATCTGCAGCGGCGCCACCGGCGGTGCCTCGTGGCCGAGCACCGGCGTGAAGTGGGCCCCGGCGCGGTCGAACCGCACCAGGTAGTCGCTGCCGCAGCCGAGCAGATCCTGGCCGTCGATCCGCAGGCCATGGCCGGTGCCGAGAGCGCTCGTCGCGGTGACCGGTACTGGCGACGCGGGGGAGGCGGGCGCCTGCGCGGACAGCCCGGCGCACGAGAGCGCCGCGACCGCGAGGCCGGGAAGGAAGTTGGTGGAGGGGTGCATGGGGAGGTTCACTGGATGGTGACGCGCAGGGCGTTGGAGAGGTCGAACTGGAACGTCGGGCAACCCGGCGTGTTGAAATCCTGGACCAGCCATTGCTGGTAGTAGGTGAGACCCAGCAGTTGGGTGCCGCCCAGGAGCGGGATGTCCCACGCGGCATTGCCGTAGGGATCCGTGCTGGTCGGGCCATAGACGAAGGCCGAGTGCAGTTCGGGCACCAGCACGCAGCTGCCGCAGCCAGTCGCGTCGCCGCGGCGGAAGCCGAGCACGAGCCAGGAGGTCGCGCCGGCCGGCGCGCCGCGCAACAGCGCCAGGTGGGTGCTGCCGAGGTGGTTCGAGCACTCGTCGACGGCGGTCGCGGTGAGGCCACCACAACCGGCCGCGACCTGGGTGGAGAGGCCGTCCGCTGCCTGCCAGCGGTAGGCCTGCAGAGGGCTGGCCGAGCCGTTGTCGGCTTGCCAGACGAACAGCGCGTCCTCGCGGGTCGCGCCGGTCTCGCCGCCGCTCGCCTGCGTCGCGAGGCACGCCGTCAGCTGCGAGCCGGTGACGCCGGGCACCGCGGTGACCGGTTGTTCGCATGGCAGGCACAGGCTCTGCCCGAACGTGCGCAGGCCGAGGACCTGCGTGGTGGTGCCTTGCGTCCACGCCACCAGGGCATTGCGGCCGGACATCGCCACCACCGGACGGAATTCCTGCACGCCGGTGTTGAGAGCGACGGTGCCGGTGCGCAACAGGTCGCGCTGGTTGGTGACGTGGTTCCAACCGAACGTCATCGCCGGGATGTCGTTCAGCGTCGTCGAACCGGCTTCCAGCATCGCGGCGGCCAGGAACCAGCTCTCGCCGTCGCCATCGAGCGAGAAATCCGAGTATTCGCGGGTCCCGCTCAACGTGTTGCCGGTGCCGACCTGCGTCGTGCCGACGTAGGTGCGGGTGCCGATCGTGCCGGCGGCAGTGAGCCAACCGACCATGCAGCGGTTCGCTGCGCCACCGCTCCGCGGCAGCCGCACCATGCGGTTGGTGCCGGTGCTGCTGGCCGTGACCACGGTGCCGAGCGTGCTGCCGAGGGCGCCGCTGACGCTGACGGTGGTCAGCCGGACGTTGCCGTTGTCGAGCCACGCCGCCAGCACCGAGGAGCTGCTCTCGGTGACGTTGCCCGCCAGTTCGAGGCCGTTCTCGTCGTTGAAGGTGGGGGCCAGCGGCAGGGTGGTGCCGAGCGTCGTCGGCGACACGGCCCGCACGTACAGGTCGCGATGCGTCGGCAGCGGCGCCACGGTCACGGTCTCCTGCCAGCCGACCAGGAAGGCGTTGCGCACGCTGCAGTCGGCGACCCTGGCGCGTTGCGCGTTGGTGCCGGTGCGGATCACGACCGAAGTGCCCGACAGATCGGCGCCGCCAGTCGTTGCGCTGTTCACGAACTGGCCGTAGACGTCCGCGGTGCTCGACGAGTAGCGGCGCCACCAGACGACCAGGTACTTGGCGAGGCCTGCGTCGTAGGCAGCCTGTGGATCGAGGTTGCGGCCGCTGGTGGTGGCGGCGATCACCGCGCCGATCAGCGGGTCGAGCTCGAGCGGCAGGGCCGCCTGCTCGACGAACGCCGCCGGCAGCCGGAGCAGCAGCGTGTTGCCGTCCAGGGTCAGGCCACCGTTGCAGGTGCGGCCCTGGGCATCCACCCCCAGCACGCCGGCGATGCGCACCCCGCCGAACTCGTTGCCGAACTCGACGGCGTCCGCGGCCACGCTGCGCAGCCCGAGTTGCGTCGCGACGTCCACGGCCACCACCAGGTCGCCGGCGCCGCTCGGCCGCTCGTGGAAGACGAACGACTGCTTGAGACCATTGGTCCGCACCTGGTAGGTCGTGTCGACGCTGCCGTGCCGGAACGTCACCGTGCGCTCATGGCTGGCCGGCGGCACGGCGTGCAGCGGCTGGATTGCCGCGCCGCGGCCGAACGCGGTGCCGCGCAGGGTCACCGGGAACTCCCTCGGCGCCGTCTCGCCGAGAGCGGGCGTGAAGTGCGCGCCGTGTCGGTCGAACCGGGCCCGGTAGTCGGCGCCGGCACCGACCAGTTCGCCGTCGACCACCTGCAGCGCGGCGAAGGCGTCGAGTGCCGTCGTCGCCGTCGTCAACGACGCCGGCGGCACCGCGGTGGGGTCGAGAGGCTGCTGGGCAGACAGCAGCCCGTGCCAGAGTGGTACGGCCAGGAGTATGGAAGCGAGTCGGGAGTAGGTCATGGTCGGTTGTCGCGGGCGATTCCGCCCCGCATCCGCATCCACACCGTTCTGCCCCGGGGTCTCCGACCGATTTTGCGATTCCCTGCCGTTCGAGGCGCCCGGGCGCCCAGCCGGCGCCGGATTCCGGGGCGGCCAGGCGAATGCAGGTCCGTCCCGTCCGGTGCGTGGTGCTCGGCGAGAGCTGGCTCTCCCACCACGGTCAGCACAGGGTCGAGGGCGGCCCGTCGTGGGTCGCGGCGGCTGACGACGCGCACCCGATCCTACGAGGCGTCGGCACCCTCTTCGGCACGACCGACGTCCATGGCGCCGAGCCGCTGCCGGACGCGACGATCCTGTCGCGCGGCGAGGTCAAGAGGTCATTGGATCCGGCGTCGCCGTCGGTGCCGGCGGAGTATCAGCCGATGCGGCCAACGGATTGGATAGGCGAGTATCGCAATTCCGCCGGCGTGACCCATCGCGTCTACTGCACCACCATGGGAGCCGCGACCGACCTGTTCGACGAATACCTGCGTCGCCTGGTCGCAATTGGCGTGTCCTGGGTCTCGGCGTCGACGTGCCTGCCAGGCTGGAAGTCGGCATTCCGGATGACCTCCGCCCCACGGAGTACGGCTTCGACGGCGGTCGCAAAGGCCTGCGTCCCACAGGCGGGGCGCTGATTGGGGGAGGCTGCCGACGCGTTTTCGTGTGCCACGCAGGATGGGCGGTGCCAGATCGTCACCGCAACGTCGGAACACGACTTGTGCGGCGCCCGGAACGAAGGTGAGGCGCGCTTGCCAGCGCCTCACGCCAGCCAGTTCGGCGGTCGCTTGCCGAGGAATGCCGCGAAGCCTTCGCGAGCCTCGGGGGTGCTGCGCAACTGGGCGATCCAGCGCGACGTGACCGGGATCGCGTCCTCGAGCGACAAGGGTGCCACGGCGCCGATCAGTTGTTTGGCGCTGGCGACCGCGCACGGGCCCGCCGCCAGCAGTTCGGCGACGTACTTGTGCACGGTCGCGTCGAGTTCCTGGGTCGGCACGGCGCGCTGCACGAGGCCGATGCGTTCGGCCTCCTTGCCGTCGAAGCGTTCGCCGGTCAGGAACAGCGTGCGGGCGCGGCCAGCACCGATCTTCTGCATCACGAACGGCGAGATCACCGCCGGCACGATGCCGAGCTTGACCTCGGTCAGGCCGAACAGGCAGTCCTCGGTGCACACCGCGATGTCGACGGCCGCGGTCAAGCCGGTGCCGCCGCCGAGCGCGTGGCCGAAGATGCGCGCGACGACCGGTTTGCTGCAGCGGGCGATCGCCAGGAACATGCGGGCCATGTGTTCGGCGCCGACCTGGTTGTCGGCTTCGGGCAGGTTGGCCTGTTCTTGCATCCAGGCGAGGTCGGCACCGGCCGAGAAGCTCTTGCCGTTGCCGGTCAGGACGACCACGCGGGTCGCAGCATCGTCGGCCGCGGCGGCGAAGGCGTGCTGGAGTTCGTCGACGACGGTGCCGTTGAAGGCGTTGCGCACCTCCGGGCGGTTGAGGCGCACGTGGCGAACGGGGCCGTCCTGGGCGATCTCGAGGGTCTGGTAGGCGGTCATGGCGGGAGCAGCGTCGGGGGTTGGTGGGGTGAAGTCCAGTGTGGGGCGCGGGTTGCCTCGGCGGGCACCTCAGGCAGAGGGTCGGCGACTCGCGCTGCGGTGGGTGCGGGCACGCCGCGGAGGCACCTTCCCAGTAGGCAGGGGTCCATTGGGGTGCCGATCCGCAACCAGCCATGGCATGGGCGGGGGATTGACGGGTCTGCAGAGAGCAGGCAAGCTTGGCGACCTGCGGTGTGGCCCGACGCGCAGCAGGTGCATTGCGGGGTGCGTTCCTTGCTCGCCCAGGTATCGAGGAGACCCTGATTGGACTCGGCAGAACAGCAGCCAATTCAGCCCGAACGCGAGCCGCCTCGGGCTCCGGACTGGAGCGTCCTGCGCGCTTCGCTCATGCGGCGACTGCCACTGCGGGTCGGGGCGAAGAACGCCGAAGACCTGGTCCAGGAGGCGATCCTGCGCGGCCTGGCCGGCAGCGGGGGATCGTCGGCTGCGGCGTTGGCGGCGTACTGCCATCGGGCGCTGGATGGTTTGTTGGCGGACTTCTGGCGGGCGCGGCGGAGACCCGGTTTCGCCGCGGCGGCGATCGACTCGGTCGAGGCCACGCCCTGGGTGACTGCCGAGCGTTGGGCGGTAGCCAGGGCGAGTCTGCTGCACGCCGCGGAAGCCGCTGGCATGCTGCATCGGGATGCCTTGCTGTTCGTCCGTGTGCGCTTCGATGAGGAGCCGTGGAATCGAGCGGGAGCTGAGATTGGTCTGGATCCGCGGGGTTTGCAGGCCGCGCAGCGAAGAATTTCGCGAATGTTGTCGGATCCGGGGTGCCTCGAACGACTATATGGGCAGGTGCAGCGAGCGCTGGAGGCTCCGCTGGCCAACCCCCAACCCCCAATTGAGTCATGATCTACTTCGCAGCTGGTGTCATTGCGGTTGCCGCACTACTTCCGGTTCCAGCGTCTGTCGCATCTTCGCATTTGCTTCGAGATCATAAGGAGGGCACGCCCGACGAGTGTCACTGTGGGTGGGAGGCCTTCATCACGGGATCTGGTCCGGCGCCAAGTTTCCATGCTTCGGGAGGACTCGCAGGTGTTTGTGTGTGGTATGAGTCGTGTGTCAAGCTGATGGAATGCTCTGGCACCTATACCATTACAGTGACGGCTGCCTCCGGCACCAAGCTCTGGAGTTCCGACCCAGCCCCGCTGGGATCATATGTACAAGTTCTCGATGTCCCCTTCGTCCAGGATGAGGACAATCCCAAGTTCAGTTGTGGCGGTGCGCTGAGGCATGAGTTCGTACCGATTCACGACGCTGCCACCATGGCATCGGTGGGGCATGCTCTGATCGGGGTGACGTGCCACAGCTGTGGGGACTGACGTGGCTTGGATCGCAGGTGCAGTGTCCCATTCCACCGATCCGCGGAGGCGTATCGCAGCACTGCTGCTTGTCGCGGCTGCCGCGGGCATCTACATGTTGCGGGTCTTCGCAGCCGATTCTGCTGGTCCCCTGAATGGAGAAGCACTCGAGGGTGGTGGATCGTCGGGCTCGCCTCCTTTGTCAGCTTCGTTCATCGAGGCGGTCGAAGCGCTGGAGATCGAGCAAGGCCGGCTTGGGGTGGGGCCTGGATCGAATCGAAGTCGGCATGCGGGTGATTCCTCGAGCGCGCACGGCAGTCGATCGCCGGCGATCGGTTCGCTGCAATGGGATGGGGGATTCCGTAGAGCGGACATAGACTTGGCATATCTTATGATCTCCGGCCAATATGAGGCGTGGAACCTGGTGCGCCACCCGAGCCTCAATCCTGCCGACCGGGTCATGCCACCGGACGAGCGTCGCGAGCTGTCGGAGCTGGTTGCGCGGTTGAAGTCCGCATCCGCACTCTTTCGGCGAGAAGCTGACAAGGTTGCAGCGAAGGACAGGATTGCGGAAATCGACGCTGGACGAGTTGCGCCGGTCGATGAGCCGCCGCTGACCGAGGCAGAGCGTAATGCGCGTACCGCCCGGATAGTCAATTACTTCGAGCGCCGAGGCGAGTCCATATCGACCAAGGAAGCCGCTGAGAAACTAGAGAGGGGCGAAGTTTGGGCGTTGGATCGACCTCTGGCGAGTGGGCAGACATGGCATCAGGGCAAAGTCTACGATCACAATGAGTTTGCGAGCTTGCCCGAGTTCGGCAGGATCTTCGAGGGGCTGCGGTACATAGCGATGCAGGAGCTCGGCGTGCTCGTCGCATGGTTCGAGACGAATGCCTATACTGCGTGGTCTCCGGAGTTGCATGAGGTGATGTCAAGACTGCAGACCATGTCGCTTCGCGAGATGGTCTTGCTGGCGAGGGATGCTGGTCGGAGCCGTCGATGAGTTGGGCTGGGATCGATTCGTGACAATTGCGGCCTGCGCCAGCCAGTTCGGCGACCGCTTGCCCAGGAGCGCCGCGAAGCCCTTTCGAGCCTCGGGGATGCTGCGCAATTGCGCGATCCAGCGGGACGTGACCGGGACGCGCCCTCGAGCGACAAGGGTGCCACGGCGCCGATCAGTTGTTTGGCGCTGGCGACCGCGCACGGGCCCGCCGCCAGCAGTTCGGCGACGTACTTGTGCACGGTCGCGTCGAGTTCCTGGGTCGGCACGGCGCGCTGCACGAGGCCGATGCGTTCGGCCTCCTTGCCGTCGAAGCGTTCGCCGGTCAGGAACAGCGTGCGGGCGCGGCCAGCACCGATCTTCTGCATCACGAACGGCGAGATCACCGCCGGCACGATGCCGAGCTTGACCTCGGTCAGGCCGAACAGGCAGTCCTCGGTGCACACCGCGATGTCGACGGCCGCGGTCAAGCCGGTGCCGCCGCCGAGCGCGTGGCCGAAGATGCGCGCGACGACCGGTTTGCTGCAGCGGGCGATCGCCAGGAACATGCGGGCCATGTGTTCGGCGCCGACCTGGTTGTCGGCTTCGGGCAGGTTGGCCTGTTCTTGCATCCAGGCGAGGTCGGCACCGGCCGAGAAGCTCTTGCCGTTGCCGGTCAGGACGACCACGCGGGTCGCAGCATCGTCGGCCGCGGCGGCGAAGGCGTGCTGGAGTTCGTCGACGACGGTGCCGTTGAAGGCGTTGCGCACCTCCGGGCGGTTGAGGCGCACGTGGCGAACGGGGCCGTCCTGGGCGATCTCGAGGGTCTGGTAGGCGGTCATGGCGGGAGCAGCGTCGGGGGTTGGTGGGTGGATGTCCAGTGTGGGGCGCGGGTTGCCGCGGGTGGTGGAGTGGGCGTGTGGGCGCGGTTCGTGAGGCAGGGCATGTGGAGTGCGAGCCTGTCGCAGAGCCGATCCTTCGCGGGGTTGTTGGTGCGGGTCGGGCGGTGGTGTGGGAGGGAGGGGTTGTGGGCAGCGTGCGGCGCTGCTACGGTGTGAGAGCAGTTGGATGCGGAGCAGCAAGGCGCGCATTTGTCGTGGATAACCCCTAGGTGGCATTGCTAAGGGAAGTTCGAATTGGACGCTGACGACTTGGATTCTGTGGCGTTGCCGAGAGTGCCGATGCGAGCCCTGGATTGGGTGGCTTTGCGTGTTTCGTTGCAGCGACGGACGCGTGGGCGAATAGGTCCAAGGGACGCCGAAGACCTGGTCCAGGAGGCGCTGCTGCGTGGTTTGGCCGGCTGCGAGCGGGATGCAGCGGCTTCGCTTTCGGCATACTGCCATCGGGCTCTCGACGGCTTGCTGGCGGATCACTGGCGCGCTCGGGGCAGGGATCAGGTCGCAGGAGTGGCGAGCGAATCGGTCCTCGCCGCACCTTGGGTGACAGACGAGGACTGGGCGGCTGTCAGAGCAAGTTTGCTGAGTGCAGCGGAGGCCACCGGCATGCTGCACCAGGATGCGGGCTTGTTCGTTCGGGTGCGCTTCGACGAGGAATCATGGAGCAGTGCAGCGGCGGATCTCGGGCTGGGGCGGCGCGAGCTGGAGGCCGCGCAGCGGAGAATTTCGAGATTCTTGTCGGAACCGGGGTGCCTCGAACGACTATG
>DAIMFJ010000103.1:0-382 GCA_036724695.1 Planctomycetota bacterium | reverse complement strand
TCTTTATTGGATGCTTCTTGGTTCCTTGTAGGCCTTTTTGTGCTTTTGCTGATGGCCAGTGAGCGCCAGCTGCTCTTCTCCCCAACCCCCCAACCCCCCAACCCTGAATTGCCTTTACGGATTTAGATGGTTCGATTGGGAGAACAAGGTCTTTTTGAGGTGTATCATGAGAGTATTATTCGCAGCGGTAATCTGCACTGCATCGATTTGGGGCGTGCTTTCCTCGAATGATCGCCCGCAACTCACGCTTGCAACCAACGCGCACTTGCAGCAAGTGGCTGGCTTGGAGAATGGCTTCTGCTGCGCATGGGAGGACGGTGCGCTATGCTATACGCTCGGTGCGTTCAACTGTTCTGCGCCACTGCCGCATGAGTGTTGGTGT
>DAIMFJ010000102.1:4092-14669 GCA_036724695.1 Planctomycetota bacterium | reverse complement strand
GGAGCGTCGCGGCATCGACGAAGACGATGCGGCCGGCGCGGTCGCCCGCGGCGACTTCGAGCGGCTGGTCTGCGTCGGTGCCGGCGCGGCGGCGATCGCCGACGGTGCCGTGGCGGCGGGGCTGCCGGTGGCCCGCGTGCACGTCGTCGCCGACGTCGCGGCGGCCCACGACCTGCTGGTCCGCGACCTGCGCGCCACCGACGTGGTGCTCTGCAAGGCGTCGCGCAGCGTGCAACTCGATCGCCTGGTCGATCGCCTGACCGCCGACGGCGGGGAGCGCAACTGAGCGATGTTGTACTGGCTCGCGCCGCTGCTGTTCTCGGAGGATGTCTGCCGGCTGCTCGGCTACATCTCCGTGCGCGCCGCGGGCGCGGCGCTGACCGCGTTCGTGCTGTGCCTGTGGCTGGGGCCCCGGGCGATCGCCTGGCTGTCGCGGCAGGGCATCGGCGAACGCGTCGACGGCACCGGTTCGGCGAAGCTCGAGAGCCTGCACGCCCACAAGAAAGGCACGCCGACGATGGGCGGCGTGTTCGTGATCGGCGCGATCGTGCTGTCGGGACTGCTGTGGCTGCGCTTCGACGGCCCGAACCGCTTCTCGTTGCCGGGTCTGCTGCTGATCGCCGCGTTCGCGGCGGTCGGCTTCTGGGACGACTGGGTCAAACTGCACAATCCGAAGAAGCGCGGCATCTCGAAGCGGGAGAAGCAGGGTGCCTTGACGATCGTCGCGGCCCTGGTCGCGTGGTGGCTGCTGGTGCCGGCCGGCCTCGAGCAAGGGGGCGGCGGGCCGAACCTGTACGTGCCGTTCCTGAAGGACTACGCGCTGCCGTTGGCGACGTTCTTCGGCGTGCCGTTCGTGGTGCTGGCGGTCCTGGTGCTGACCGGCTCGGCGAACGCCGTCAACCTGACCGACGGCCGCGACGGTCTGGCCACCGGCTGCATCGCCACCGCGGCGATCGCCTACGCGGTGATCACCTACGCGGTCGGTCGCGTCGACTGGTCGGAGTACCTGCTGGTGCCGCACATCGCCGGCGCCGGCGAGATGACCGTGCTGATGACCGCGCTGCTCGGCGGCGCGCTCGGCTTCCTGTGGTTCAACGCCGCGCCGGCCCTGGTGTTCATGGGCGACGTCGGCAGCCTGGGGCTCGGCGGGGCGCTCGGCTACGCCGCGCTGGTCAGCCGCACCGAACTGGTGCTGCTGGTCGTCGGCGGCGTGTTCGTCGTCGAGGCACTCAGCGTGATCCTGCAGGTCGCGTCGTTCAAACTGCGCGGCAAGCGCATCTTCCGGTGCGCGCCGCTGCACCATCACTTCCAGTTCGGTGGCATGCCCGAGACCCGCGTCGTGGTGCGCGCGTGGGTCGTCTCGGCGCTGCTGGCGATGTGCAGTCTGGCACTGTTCAAGGTCCGCTGATGAGTTCCGTCCCGTATTCGTCCAGGCCGGCGACCCCGCACGTGCGCGAACTCGACTGGCTGATGCTGGTCACCGTCGCGCTGTGCTGTCTGGGGCTGGTGATGGCGGTGTCGATCGTCGGTTCGCGCTACGAGGTCGGTGCCTTGGCGGCGATGAAGACCCAGGGCGTCAAGCTGCTGGTCGGGGTGGTGGCGTTCCTCGGGGCGGCGCTGGTGCCGATCCGGCTGGTGCGCCGCTTCGCCCTGCCGGCCTTCCTGGCGATGGTGGTCTGCTGCGTGCTGGCCAGCTTCCTGACCGACGTCAAGGGGGCGGGGCGCTGGATCCGCTTCGCGGGCATGCAGTTCCAGCCGGTCGAGCCGGCGCGGTTCTTCCTCGTGCTGGTGATGGCCAGCCTGATGGCGAACGCCGGCGAGCAGCTGCGCACGTTCACCCGTGGCTTCCTGCCGGCGATGGGTTGCGCGGTGCTGCTGGCGGCCGCCCTGGTGATCCAGCCCGACAACGGCAACGCGCTGATCGTGCTCGGCCTGGCCACCGTGCTGGCCTTGGTCGCCGGCGTGCGCTTCCTGCACTTCGCGCCGTTCGCGCTGCTCGGCTTCGCCGGGCTCGTCACCTACGCGCTGCAGCACGACTACGTGCGCAACCGCCTGAGCGATTTCGGTGCCACCTCGGCGTCGTCGCAGGTCGGCCTCGGGCTGATCGCGGTCGGCTCCGGCGGCCTGTTCGGACGCGGGCTCGGGCAGGGCTGGATGAAGATGGGCTTCGTGCCCGAGGCCCACAACGACTGGGTGTTCTCGATCATCGCCGAGGAACTCGGCTACCTCGGCTCGCTGTTCGTGCTGCTGGCGTTCACGGCGTTCGGCTACCTCGGCTACCGCCTGGTCTGCAAAGTGCGCGATCCCTTTCTTCGTTTCGTGGTCTGCGGTTATTCTGTCCTGATCTGCATGCAGGCGGCGATCAACCTACTCGTGGTCAGCGGGTGGGCGCCGGCGAAGGGCATCGACCTGCCCTTCGTGAGCACGGGTGGTACCAGCCTCGTCTTCTGTCTCGCCGCGGTTGGCCTGATCGGCAACGCGGCGCGGGCGGACGCGATGGCGGCCGACCACGCCACTCTGCGGCGGTGACGGCGGTGGTGGTGCAGACGCAACTTCTTTCGTTCTTCGGTACGTCCTGGGAGGGACTGTGATGGGCCAACTCGAAAAATACGGCCTCTACGTGCTGTGTCTGGTGATCTTCCTGATCCTCGGTGTCGCCATCTGGGGCGACCCGGAGGTGCAGCGTCCGTCGGTTTCCGGCAGCACCTCGAACGCGGCCCTGATGTCGGGCGCAGGTGCGGCCGGTCCGCAAGGGCCGCCGGCGAGCGGCGATCGGCTCCGGAACATCAACGACCTGATCGACGAGGGTGGTGGAGGGCGGACCGGCGCGACCAATCCCGGCAGCGGCCAGGCCAATCCTGGGAGTGGCCAGGCCAACCCCGGCGGTGGCCAGGCGGCCCCGGCCCCTGGTCCGGAGTCGGGTCGCGGGTCGCTGCCGCAGCCGCGGGCCCAGCACAAGGTGGTGTCCGGTGACAGCTTCGACAGCATCGCCCGGCAGCTCGGTTCGTCGCGCCTGGTGGCCGAACTGCAGCGCTTGAACCCGGACGTCAAGCCGTCGCGCATGCAGCTGGGCACGATGCTCGACCTGCCGACCAAGGCGGAGATCGATGCGATCCTCGGCAAGGCGACGAACAGCGCAACCGGGCAGCCGGCGGTGACGCCGTCGAACGAGCGGAACCCTGCCGCTGGCGCTGCCGGCAGCAACGGCTCGGCCGCGCCTCTCGCCGACGGCAAACGCAGCTACAAGGTGACCCGGGGTGACACCCTCGAGGGCATCGCCCGGCGCGAACTCGGCAACCCCCGGCGCGTCGACGAGATCCGCAAGCTGAACCCGTCCGTCGATCCGCTCAGCCTGAAGATCGGCCACACCTTGACCTTGCCCGCCAAGTGAACGCCACCGCCACCGTCGCGGCGGTCAGCACCGGCCCGTCGGCGCCGGTGGTGGGGCGCCAGAACGTCTGCTTCGTCAGCGGTGGCACTGGTGGCCACCTGCTGCCGGCCCTGGTGCTGGCGCGCGCGTTGCTCGCGCGCGGCCATGCCGCCCTGCTCGTCACCGAAGGTCGCGAGGTCGAGCGGGAGATCCTGCGGCGCGTGCTGCCGGACGTCCCCGAGACGTCGCTGCCCGTCGGTCGGCCGCGCGCGTTGACGGTGCCGTTCTGGCTCGCCAACGCGACGCGGTTGGCGCGCCGACTCCTGCGCGATCGGCAGGTGGACTGTGTGGTCAGTACCGGTGGCCGACCGTCGCTGCCGATGGGGCTGGCGGCGCGCAGCCTCGGGCTGCCGTTGTACCTGCTCGAACAGAACGCCGTGATCGGGCGCGCCAACCGCTGGCTGGCGCCGTTCGCGCAGCGCATCTTCCTCGGCCTGCCCCTCGCCGGCCGCGCGCCCAAGCGCAGCCTCGTCACCGGCACGCCGGTGCGCGAGGAATTCGGTCGCATCGATCGCGCCGCGGCGCGGCGCGGCCTCGGCCTCGCCGACGACGTGCCGGTCGTGCTGGTCACCGGTGGCAGCCAGGGGGCCCGTTCGCTGAACACCATCGTGCCGCAGGCGCTCGTGCGCCTGCCGATCCCCGTGCAGGTGCTGCACCTGTCGGGGCTCGGCCACGACGCCGACGTGCGTCGCGCCTACGCCGCCGGTGGTGCCGGGCTGCGTGCCCACGTGCGCCCGGTGGCCCTCGACATGGATCGCATGTACGCCGCCGCCGACCTGGTGGTCTGTCGCGGCGGGGGCACGACGGTCGCCGAGCTCTCGGCGGTCGGTCGGCCGGCGGTGGTCGTGCCCTACCCACACCACCGCGACCAGCAGCAGCTGCGCAACGCCGAGGTGCTGGCTGCTGCCGACGCCGTGCGCATCCTGCCCGAACGCGATCTCGACGTCGACCGGCTCGGCGGCCTGCTCGCCGCGCTGCTGGCCGATCCCACCAACCTCGCGGCGATGGGCGCGCGCGGCGCCGGTCTGCGCAGCGCCGACGCCACGGGACGCATCCTCGACGAGATGGGCCTGCCGGCCGTCGTCGTCGCGGCGACCGCCGTACCCGTGCGGCGCACCGAGGGGGCCGCATGACCGAACTCGCCACCGCCAGCTGCACCGACGGCGCTCCGGAAGGGCGCCCGGACCGCGGCATTCCCGGCACCAGCTTCGCGAGTCGCCGGTTCCACTTCGTCGGCATCGGGGGTGCCGGGATGAGTGGCCTGGCGCGCCTGCTGCTCGGCTCGGGGGCGCAGATCAGCGGCAGCGACGCCAGCGACGGAGCCCTGTTCCGCGGCCTCCAGGAGGCCGGTTGCGAGCTGTGGCTCGGCTGCGGTCCCGAACGCATCGCCGGCGAGGACGGCTACGTGGTCCGCAGTGCCGCCGTGCCGCCGAACGATCCGGAAGTACTCGAATGCGTGCGCCGCGGCTTCACGTCGCTGCTGTACGCCGAAGCGGTCGGGCGCCTCAGCGAAGGGCGGCGCACGCTGGCGATCGGTGGCACGCACGGCAAGACCACGACCACCGGGCTGACGGTCGCCGGGTTGCGCAGCGCCGGGTTCGATCCTTCGCACCTGATCGGCGGCGAAGTCCCCGAACTGGGCGGCAACGGCCACGGAGGGGCGGGCAGCGAGTTCGTCGTCGAGGCCTGCGAGTTCAATCGCAGCTTCCACAGCCTGCGGCCGCTGTGCGGGGCGATCCTGAACGTCGACCACGACCACTTCGACTGCTATCCGTCGACCGACGAGCTGTGCGAGGCGTTCGCCGGCTACCTGGCGCGGATCCGGCCGGGCGGCGCGGCGCTGGTCGAGGAGACCGTGCCGCGCGCGGTGCTGAACTCGCTGCGCAGCGACGTGCGGATCCTGACGGTCGGCAGCGGCTTGTGGGCCGACGTGCGGGCGCTCGAGGTGCGCGACGACCTCGGCCGGTTCTCGTTCGTGCCGGTCGTCGAGGGCCGGCGATTGCCGCGCCTGCAGCTGTCGATTCCCGGTCGTCACAACGTGCACAATGCGCTGTTCGCGCTCGGCCTGGCACACCTCGCCGGTGCCGATCCGGCGGCGGCGAGTGCCGGCATCGGGGCCTTCGGCGGCGTGCGGCGCCGTTTCGAGGTCCACCACGGTCCGCAAGGTGGCGTCGTCGTCAACGACTACGCGCACCATCCCGCCGAGATCCGCGCGGTGCTCGCCGCGGCGCGCCGGCGCTACCCGGGGCAGCGGCTGGTGGTGGCGTTCCAACCACACCAGTTCCAGCGCACGCTGTGCCTGCTGCCGGAATTCGGCGAGGCGCTGGCCCGCGCCGATCTCGTGCTGCTGGTCGACATCTACGGGGCCCGCGAGAGTGCCGCGATGCGGGCGTCGGTGTCGACCCGGGATCTCGCCGAGGCGTGCCGCAGCAGTGGGGGCACCGCCGAATGCGTCGGCGGGGTCGACGACCTGCCCGCCGCGGCCCGCCAGCGGGTGCATGCCGGCGACGTGCTGATGGTGCTCGGCGCCGGCGACGTCGACCGGGCGATCGGAGGTCTGCTTGGCTGGCGTTGATCTGCGGACGGCGCTGCAGGGCATGCGCGGGGCGGTGCGCGAGAACGTGCTGCTGGCCCCGTACATGCACCTGCGCATCGGCGGCCCGGCCGACTGGTTCGTCGAGCCGTACGGCGAAGAGGACGTCGCCTTGGCGGTGCGCACGTGCCGCGAGCTCGACTTGCCGTTGCACGTGCTCGGCGGCGGCAGCAACGTCGTGGTCGCCGATTCCGGCGTGCGCGGCGTCGTGCTGCACCTGGCCAGCCTCGCGCGCATCGTCCGCGAGGGCAACCTGGTCACCGCCGGCGCCGGGTGCACGCTGCCGAGCCTGCTGCGGGCCACCAAGGACGTCGGGCTGGCCGGCCTGGAGCGGCTGACCGGCATCCCGGCCCTGGTCGGCGGTGCGGTGGCGATGAACGCCGGCACGCGCGACGGCGAGACCTTCGACGTGCTGCGTTCGCTGACCGTCGTCGAGCCCGACGGCACGATCGCGGTGCGCGGCCCCGAGCGCTTCGCGCCGGTGTACCGCGACGGCCGCCTCGGCGGGGCGATCGTCGTGCAGGCGACGTTCGGGCTCGAACCGGACGATCCGCAGGCGATCTTCGCGCGGTTCTCGGCCTCGCTGAAGAAGCGCAACGCCACCCAGCCGGTCTCGCAGCGCAGTGTCGGTTGCGTGTTCCGCAACCCGGACGGCGATGCCGCCGGTCGGCTCATCGAGGTCTCCGGCTGCAAACTGCTGCGGCGCGGCGGCATCGAGGTCAGTGGCCAGCACGCCAACTACTTCGTCAACCACGGCACCGGCACGGCCGCCGAGTTCGTCGCCCTGCTGGCCGAGGTGCGCGAGCGCGTGCAGCGGCAGCACGGCGTCGAGCTGCATCCCGAGGTCAAGTTCTGGGGCGAGTTCGGCTGATCCGGCCACGAAGTACCGCGATGGGAACCGCGCGCAGCCGCCGTTGCGAACGAGTCGAGCGCATGCGGTGCTTTCGGCTTGCCTGCACCGCGGCGGCGGTTATGCCTCGCTGCAGCGAAGTCCGCCGATAGGAGCTTCGCCCAACCACTCGAGAGACCAATGACCGAGGAAACCGACGTCACGATCGAATTCAAGGGGCGCCACGAGCACATCTCGGAGCGCATGCAGACCCACGCCGCGCAGAAGCTGTCGCGCCTGGCGCACTTCTCCGACAGCCTGACGCGTGTGGAGGTGGTCGCCGACCACGCCCACAAGAACCCCGAGATCGAGCTGATCGTGCACCTGCGCCGCGGCAAGCCGATGGTCGCCAAGGGCCGCGGCACGTCCTTCTCGGGCACGATCGACCTGTTGGTCGACAAGATCGAGGCGCAGCTGCGCAAGGCCAAGGAGAAGCGCAAGGACCACAAGAAGCCGGCTGGCAAGCCGGAGCGCGGCGCCGCCGCGCCACGCAAGGCCGCCAAGGCCGGTCGCAAGGCAGCCGCCAAGCCGGCGGCCGACGACGAGACCTACGAGCAGGTCGTCAAGAAGTCGCTGCGCGGCTGATCCCCGGATCGGCCGGTGGGCTGGGGCGGCGCGGTGGCCCGGACGGAGGTGTCGCCCCCGTGGCAGCGCGTGTTGCCGGCCTGCCATTTCGTCCGGTCCAGGAGCCGCGGCGGGTCCATTCCAAGCGCGGCGCCAACCGGGCGTTGCATGGCAGGGGTGGTTTCCGTCTACTGCCGGCATGATCGCCCGGTTGGTCGGATCCGCCGCTCTGTTGCCCCAGCTCGCCGCCAAGAACAAGGAAGCCGCCCTGAAGGAACTCCTGCAGGCGGCCCAGGACGCCGCCGGCCTGCCGGCCAAGGCCGGCAAATCGCTGGCCAAGAAACTGCACGATCGCGAGGCGATCGGCAGCACCGGGCTCGGCAACAGCGTCGCCGTGCCGCACGTCAAGAGCGACGAGGTCGACCGGGTCACGCTGGTCGTCGCCAGGGTGCCCGGTGGCCTCGAGTGGCAGGCGATCGACGGCAAGCCCGTCTCGATCCTGTTCCTGCTGGTCTCGCCGGCCGCCGAACCCGAGCAGCACCTGCAGTGCCTGCGTTGGATCTCCACGCTGGCCCGGAACGCCGATTTCCGCCGTTTCCTGCTCGACGCGGCGGATGCCGACGCGATGCGCGACCTGCTGCGCGAGATGGCGCCCGGGGCTTCGGCATGAGCGAGTTGCCGCCCCGCCGGGCCGAGGTCACGTTGGTCAACAAGCACGGCCTGCACGCGCGGCCGTCGCACTTGTTCGTGCAGACCGCGAACGCCTATGCCTCGACCCTCCGGGTCACGCGGCGCGGTGAAGGCGAGACCGTCGACGGCAAGTCGATCATGGGCATGATGATGCTCGCCGCGGAATGCGGTGCGGTGCTCGAGCTCGAGGCGGTCGGCCCCGATGCCGAGGACCTGCTGCGCGCGCTGGTCGAACTGGTCGCCGCGAAGTTCGGCGAGGAGTAGCAGCTGCCACCACCGGCTGGGAACCGCTGATCCGGTCCGGCCGGATCGGCGGCTTCGTCGGCACTGGCCGATGGCACCGGGGGTGCCGTCGCGGCGCGCCGGCGCCGGACCCCTTCGCCGCGCCCGTTCGCCGGCGCCCCGGCGCAGCGCTGCCGGCTTGGGCTCAATTCGAGTCCGACGACCTGCCGATAGGACCGCACAAGCGCGTCCCCGGAGGAAGGCCAGTCGTCATGCTGAAGCAGCGAAAGAGCATCGTGGGTCTCGACATCGGCAGCAGTTGCATCAAGGCCGTCGAGCTGACCCGTGACAAATTCGACTTCGTGATCTCGGGCTATGCCCAGATCGAGGTCCCCAGCGAGAACGCCCGCCAGGACGCGATCGCCGAGTTGATGCGGGCGGCGAAGTTCCGCAGCAAGCGGGTCGCCACCGCGGTCAGTGGCAAGAACGTCATCTTCCGCTACGTCAGCATGGCGGAGATGGCCGAGGACAAGCTGCTGCCGGCGGTGCGCCTCGAGGCCGACAAGTACATCCCGTTCGACGTCGCCGAGGTCGAACTCGACGCGCAGAAACTGGCGACCACGGTCGACGGCGCCGGCAAGGCGGAGATGAAGGTGCTGTTGGTCGCGGCCAAGAAGACGGTCGTCGCCGACCATGCCCGCATCCTGACCGAACTCGGCCTGCAGCCGGTCTCGGTCGGCGTCGACGGCTTCGCGCTCGGCAACGCCTGGGAACTCGGCGAGCTGGTCAATCCTGGCATCCAGGACGCCGGCCGCACGGTCGCCCTGGTCGACATCGGCGCTGGCAAGACCAGCATCAACATCCTGCGCGACAACGTCAGCTACTTCGCCCGCGAGGTGCCGATGGGCGGCATGGAGTTGACCAACGCGATCGCCCGCCGCATGGGCCTCGACCCGACGCAGGCCGAGCAGCTCAAGCGCGAACCCGGCGACGAACTCGCCAACGTGCAGGAAGCCTGCAGCCAGGTCCTCGAGGACCTCGGCAACGAGATCAACCTGTCGTTCGACTTCTTCGAGAACCAGTTCGACGGCGACGTGCAGGAGGTCTGGCTGACCGGTGGCACGGCACTGCTGCCGTTCCTCGAGGAGAGCTTCGAGCGCATCTTCGAGAAGCGCACCAAGACCTGGAACCCGGTCGAGGGCCTGAAGGTCCGCGCCGAGAACGTCGACGTCGAAGCCCTGAACCAACTCGCGCCGCAACTCGCGGTCGCACTCGGCCTCGCGGCCGCCAGCTGAGGAGAACCACCGTGATTCGCATCAACCTACTTCCTGCCGAGATGCGCCGCGGCAACCGCCTGCCGGCGCGCATCGTCGCCGCCGGGTTCACCGGCGCGGTCCTGGTCAGCGCCTCGCTGGGCTGGCTGGGCATGGTCTGGTTCGGCGACCTCGCCGCCGCCGAGGAACGCCTGGTCGAGGCCGAGAGCCGGCTGGGCAACATGCAGAAGCAGCTCAACTACCAGGCCGAGCTCGACAAGAACAAGAAGGAGTACGCCGAGCGCGTGCAGACGATCCAGGAGATCGCCAAGTCGCGCCGCCTGTGGTCGAAGTTCTGCGACGAACTGATCGACATCGTCAACAACAACGGCGACACCGAGCGCCATCTGGCCTGGTTCACCGCGATGAACGTCAAGAGCGACCCGAAGTCGGGCGTGACGATCACGATCCCCGGCATCGTCCAGGGCGACGACAAGTCCAAGATCGCCAACCTGCACGAGGACCTCGAGGCGGCGTCGTTCGCCGCCGAGGTCGACAAGTCGGATCCGTCCTTCCGCCTCGACGTCGACAAGAAGAAGGTGCCGGCGGCGGCCCTGAGCTTCCCGCTGTCGCTGCAGTTCAAACCGCCAGCACCGCCCGTCAAGGCGGCGCCGGCGAAGGGCAAGAAGTGAGGTAGCAAAGCCATGGCCAACTGGACCCAGAAGAAGCAACTGCTGCTGATCGGCGGCGTCACGGCGGCGATCTGCCTCGGCACCCTCGCCGGCGTCTACTACACGCATGGGCTGGTCGACGAGACCACCACCCAGCTCGACGGCAAGCGGCAGGAGATCGCGGCCGCCGAGGCGCGGATCAAGCAGATCCCTGCGCTCGAGGACGAGGTCATCGTGCTCCGCGAGAACCTCGCCAACTTCGTCA
>DAIMFJ010000102.1:0-4082 GCA_036724695.1 Planctomycetota bacterium | reverse complement strand
GCCCGACGAGAAGGAACTGATCGCGTTCGTGCGCATGCTCGGCGAATTCGAGCGGCAGACCGGGCTCAAGGGCACCGGCCTCTCGCCGCTGAAGTCGGCGCAGGGCAAGGGGGCGCAGCGATTCCAGCAGATCGGCTACACCTACGACACCAAGGGCACGCTGTGGCAGTTCCTGAAGCTGCTGAGCCTGCTGGAGAGCTTCGACCGCTTCGTCGCGATCACCGACTTCAACATCACCAGCGGCGGCGGCGACCGCGATGCGACGACCGACGACGGCCAGACGGTGCACACGATGCGGCTGACGCTGCACACGTACACCTACAACGCGCAGTCGCAGGGCAAGGAGGTCGCGATCGCGAACTACGAGAAGCGCAAGAACGAGCTCAGCGAGGAGATCTGGAAGCGCATCCGCGACATCAAGATCGAGCGCTACGACTACCGCGAGAAGGTCGGGCGGCGCGACGTGTTCGTCGACCCGCGCATCTCCGGCGAGGACGGCTCGGTCGAGACGATGGACACGCAGAAGACGATCCTCGAGAAGTACGTCGGCGAGATCGCCCGACTGCATGCGATCGCCAAGAAGCTGCGCAGCCCCGACACGACCCTGTTCGACCAGTACGGGCTCGAGAAGAGCCTGCGCGAAGGGCTGGCCAGGATCGACGAGACCATCGAGGCCGACGTGCGCCTGATCACCTACGCGCCGTTCAAGCTGAAGTGGTCGACGCAGGTCACCGTGCCGCTCGACGAGGTGCGTGCGCAGCTGGGCAAGGACCCGAACCCGGGCCGCCCGGTCGACCTGTACCTGCCGGCGGCCGACATCGAGGCGCTGGTCGCGGCGATGGCCAAGGACCTCAACGCCGGACAGCTCGAGGACGCCAAGTCGCGCTACGACGCGGTGGCGTCGCGGCTGGCGGTGCCGGTCGGTGACGAACGCCACGCGCTGGCCGTGCAGGCCAGGTCGATGCAGGTGCAGGCGGCGACCGCCCTGGACTTCCGCAACATGGATCTGCGGTTGGACGGGCTGGTGGTCGTGCACGGCGGCAAGTCCGGCGTGCTGCTCAACGGCGAGATCTACGAGGAAGGCGAGTTCATCGCCGAGGACCTGCTGCTCAAGCAGGTCCAGGAAGAACAGGTCTGGTTCGTGTTCCGCGGGCTGACGCTCGTGCGCACGATGTGAGTCGGGGCGCGTACGGCAAGAGATGACTCAAGCCGGGACGCGCACCGAAACGATGCAGGAGAGTGGCGTTCGGCAGCCGCAGCGGAGCGGCCGGGCGTCGGCGAATTCAAGCTAGGCAACCCGCAAGGGAAGGATCGAAGATGCAGGCATTCACGAAAGGGATCGTGGGCACCTTGGCGCTCTGCGCAGCCATGGCCATGCCCGTTGTCGCGCAAGGCGGCGGGCAGGCCGTGCCGCCCCAGGGCCAGGCACAGAGCCCGCAAGGTCAGGCTCCTGCCCAGCAGGGTCAGGCCCCCGCCCAGGGGCAGGTCGACGTGTCGTCGCCGACGCAAGGCGACCGCTCCAGCCGCATCAGCCTGCGGCTGAAGGACCGCGACCTGCGCGAGGTCGTCGCGAGCATCGCCAAACGCGCCAACGTCAACATCGTCATGGACCAGGCCATCGAGGCCACCGTGACGATGGAACTCGACGACGTCGAGTGGCGCCAGGCGCTCGAGCTGGTCGCCGAACAGGCCGGCTGTGTCGTCGAGGAGCTCGCCGGTGGCGTGCTGCGCGTCGAGAAGCCGCCGCGCGTGTTCTTCAGCTTCGAGAACACCGACATCGTCAAGGTCATCGACACGATCAGCAAGATCTCCGGCGCCAACATCGTGGTCGCCCCCGAGGTCAAGGGCATGATCACGGTGCGCTTGAAGAACGTGCCGTGGCGCGACGCCCTCGAGACCACCGTCAAGACGCTCGGTTTCGTCGTCGTCGAGGACGTGCGCGGCGTGCTGCGCGTCGTCCCGCCGTCGAACATCGAGCAGGACCTGGTCACCGAGACCTTCCAGCTCCGCTACGTGCGTCCGCAGTCGACGTACGTGCCGTTCCTGGTCTCCGAGTACGTCGAGGACAAGCGGCCGACCACCAAGCTCAACAAGGGTGAACTGCAGTTCACGCTGCTCGACACCCTGCGCAAGATGGTCACGCCCGAGATCGGCAATCTCGAGTACATCCACGAGCGCAACATCATCGTCGTCAAGGACACCCGGCCGGTGGTCGACAACGTGCGCCGCACGATCGAGATGTGCGACACCGAGCCGTCGCAGATCTACCTCGACGTGCGTTTCGCGACGACCACCAACGAGGACGTGCTCGACGTCGGCGTCTCGCCGGGCGGCTCGGGCATGACCGCGTCGATCGGGCTCGGCCAGATCCCGCACCGTCTGCCGTTCGACCTCGGCCAGGGTGGCTGGGACGACAAGCTGTTCGCCAGCGACAACGGCTTCGGTCCGTCGGCGTTCGACAACACGCCGGCGAACACCGTGGTGCCCGACGTCGTCTTCGGGGCGCTCGACTTCACCCAGGTGACGGCGACGCTGCGCCTGCTGAAGAAGGACGCCAACAGCGAGATCGTGCAGGCCCCGCAGATCGTCGCCCTCGACCACCAGACGGCGACGATCTTCGTCGGCGAGGCGGTCCGCTACGCCCAGGCGCGCGTCGAACAGGGCCAGGCCGGCGGTCTGCTGCAGGCCCTCGAGGAAGGCGACGACTCGCCGGTCAACGTCGGCTTCCAGCTGCTGGCGACCCCGCACATCGTGCCGGGCACCGACAAGGTGATCCTCGAGGTGATCCCGCAGCGCACCGCGCTGACCGGCACCGGCTCGACCCAGCTGGCACCGGCCGGCTTCGACGTGTTCACGGTCGGCTCGGGTGCCCAGGCCGGCACGATCGCGCTGCCGCGCGTCGCGTCGAGCACGATCGCGACCACCGTGCTGCTGCGCGGCGGCCAGACGGCCGTGCTGGGCGGTCTGAAGAGCACCAACGACTCCGAGACGATCACCAAGCTGCCGCTGCTCGGCGACATCCCGGTGCTCGGCTGGATGTTCAAGAACAAGGTCCGCCAGCAGACCAAGTCGACGATGCTGGTGTTCATCACGCCGAGCGTGATCCGCAGCCCGGAGGACATGGAGTCGCAGTTCAACTCGGTCCTCAAGGAGCGTCTCGAGGACTTCCGCTCCAACCTGAGCCAGCAGCGCGCCGCGATCTTCGGCAACGGCCAGTGAGTCGTCGCCGCCCCCGGCCGCCCTGCGGTCGGGGGGCGGGGCCGCGCGACCCGACCCGCGCGCTTGCGCCGGGTCGCGATTGAGACCGGGTTCTGCTCCGCGTATCATCCGGCGGCCTCCGCCGGTTGGCGGGGCCCGGTAGCGCCGGCCCGCCTGGGGGGTGGGCACGAACGCGACCGGCGTACCTTGGAATTCGCCATGTCGGACGCGCGCCCGAGACCCGAACGCCCGGAACGGCAACCCCTTGGGGTTGCGTTGCCGTCGGCACGGTCCATCCCGGGGGCGCGGCCGAGAGGCGTGCGTCGTTCCCCTACCGCCGGTCCAGGCCCGGTATCCGCGTTCGCCACTGGCGCACGCCTTCGCCCGAGAGGCCCGCGCGCCGGCGCGCGGTGGCCGTCGTTCGGGTGCTGGGCCTCGACTGGACCCGTGCCGCTGCGGCGCCGCGGGCGTGCCCACGAAGGATTTCCGCTTGAAGAGGATGCTGATCAACGCCATCGATCCGGAAGAGAACCGGATCGCCGTGGTGGAGGATGGCGTGCTGCAGGAGCTGCACGTCGAGTTGGCCAACCGCGAGGCCTGCCTAGGTAACATCTACAAAGGCAAGGTCGTCAACATCGAGCCGAGCATCGGCGCCGCGTTCGTGGCGTTCGGTGGGCGGGTCAATGGCTTCCTGCACGTCAGCGACGTGCTGCCGGCCTACGGCCGGCCCGAATTCCTGCTCGACGACGTGATCGAAGGCCGCGCCAAGGTCAACGTCGACGACGGGCCGGAATCGATGCAGCAGGCGCTCGCCGACGACGACGAGGACGAAGGCGGCGGCGACGCCGGCATCGAGCCGACCGCCGACGACCAGGTGGAAGTGG
>DAIMFJ010000101.1:0-14750 GCA_036724695.1 Planctomycetota bacterium | reverse complement strand
ACCCCCAACCGCTGCGAAGCCTGCCACCAGGACGGCCACGCCGACCGCTTCGCCCCGCACGCCGCGGAGCTGGCGAAGAACCCGCGCGGCAGCTGTGCAGAGTGCCACGGGACCGATGCGTTCGCCAACGTCGACCACCGTCTGTTCGACCACGGCAAGTGGACCGGGTTGCCCTTGCACGGCGCCCACGCCCAGATCGAGTGCACCGACTGCCACGAGCAACGCCCCGACACCGGGCCGCTGCGCCGCCTCGGCCGCATCCCGACTGGCCACGGCGGGGCTGCGGCGTGCACGACCTGCCACCACGACCCGCATGGCGGCCTGTTCGATCGCGATGCGGCGCTCGCCGTGGTCGACGGTCGGCAAGGCTGCGAACGTTGCCACGACAGCGTGTCGTTCCGCGCGCTGCCGTTCGGCTTCGACCGTCGACCACGGCCGCTTCACCGGCTACGCGCTGACGGGTGCGCACGCCGCGCTGGACTGCACGGCGTGCCACCCACCGGTCGACGGACCGCCGGCCGCCGGCCGGCCCTGGGCGCGCCCCAAAGGCCGCGAGTGCGCCGACTGCCACCAGGACCCGCACGCCGGCCAGTTCGAACGGCTCGGCGCCAACGACTGCAGCCGCTGCCACAAGAGCACCGTCGGCTTCGGTGTCCTGTCGTTCCGCCACAACCTCGACTCGCGCTTCCCGCTCAGCGAAGCCCACAGCCAGGTCGCGTGCGCTGGTTGCCACAAACCCGAACGCATCGGCGGGGCGAACGTCGTGCGCTACAAGCCGCTGCCGACCGATTGCGTCGCCTGCCACGGCAACGACGCCGCACTCCGGCGCCGCGAGGATTGACCATGAACACCGCCGTCACCTCTGCTTGGCTCCTGTGCGCACTGACCTGCGCCGCCGTGGCCCAGGACCCGGTGTTCGACGAAGTGGCGCTGCGCGTCGCCTCGCTGCGCCCCGACGGCCAGCTGGTCGTCGACCGCGGGCGCCGCGATCGGGTCGCCGTCGGCGACCGGGTCGTGCTGTTGCCGCGCGGCGGCCAGATCGTGTTCGCGACCGTGCGCGAGGTCGACGAACGCAGTGCCCTGGTCGAGTTGTCCGACCGCAGCGCGGCGGTCCCGCTCGGCAGCCGGGGCCACGTGTTGGTGCCCAAGTTGCGCGGCAAACCGCCCGTCCCCACCGCGCCAGCGCCCGATGCCGGACCGGGTCGCAGCGCCCCCCCGGCGGCCGACCAACCACCACCGACCGCCGCTGCAGACCCTGGCGTCGACGATTGGCGACCCGGCATGCCGCTGCTCGGCGCGCGTCGGCCACCGCACCCGCGCGAACGCCGGGCCCGCGCCACCGGTCGCGCCTACCTCGGCTCGCAGCTGGTGCGCACCAACGAGTCCTTCTCGCCGTCGTTCCTGCGCGCCGGGGCCGAGGTCGAGGTCGAGAACGTCGACGGCCGCGGCGGCACGTTCGCGGTGCACGGCGAGTTCGACTGGAGCGACGAGTACTCCAGCGGCCCAGGCGCCGACCTGCGCCTGTACGAAGTGCGTTACGCCCGCGGTGGCACGCGCCACGAGCCACTGCGCTGGCAGCTCGGTCGTTTCCTGCCCGAGGACATGCCCGAGTTCGGCCTTGTCGACGGCGGCGAGATCGGCTACCGCCGCGAGAACGGCGACCGCTTCGGCGCCAGCCTCGGCTACCTGCCCGAGCTCGACGACGACATGGAATCGCTCGCCGACCTGCAGATCTCGGCGTGGTACCTGTGGGCGGCCGACCTCGGCGAACGTTCCACCTGGGGGCTCGGCTACCAGAAGACCTTCCATCGCGGCGCTGCCGACCGCGACCTGCTGGTCGGCAAGTTCCGCTGGCTGCCCGAAGCGGGCTGGGACCTCGCCGCGACGCTGTGGCTCGACTACTACTACGGCCGCGACGACGCGAAGGGCCCCGGCGTCGGCGTGACCCGTGCCTACGTGTCGACCGGTCGTCGCTGGCAAGGTGGCGGCGTCGACTTCACGTACCAGCACGAGGAGTACCCCGAGCAACTGCGGCAGGAGGTGCCGTTGCAGCTGCTGCCGGCGACCTTGTACGACGCCTTCCACGACCGTCTGGCCGGGCAACTGCGCTGGGGCGACGAGACGACCGGCTGGCGGCTGCGCGGCAGCGTCTGGAACGACGAGGTGCGCAGCGGCGGCTCGGCCGAACTCGGCTGGGAACGCCTCGGGCTGCTGCAGGACGGCGCCCGCACCGGCTTGACGCCGTTCTTCGTGCAGGGCCGCAGCAATTCGCTGTTCGGCGTGCGCGTCGACCACGGCGGCGACTTCTCGTTCGGCCGCCTGGACCTGCTCTACGAACTCGCCTTCGTGCACCACGAGGGTTTCCCCGCCGACCGCGACGACCTGCTGCAGCACCGCCTCGGGGCGCTGTGCACGACCGACCTCGGCGGCGCCTGGTCTGGCACCTTCCACACCGAGGTGACGCTGTGGGACGAAGACCTGTCGTTCGCCCTCGGCTTCTACCTGCAACGGAGCTTCTGAAATGGCCCTGCGCACCCTGTTCACGAACCGTTCGCTGCTGCTGTTGTGGCTGCTGGCGGTCGTCGGTTGTTCGGTGGCCGCACCGTCGCGCGCCGACCTGCACCGCTGGTGGTCGGGCTTCGGCCTGGTCGTGCCACACGAGTCGTTCCCGAGCGATTGTTCGCTGTGCCATCTGGGCGCCTCGTGGAACGAGCTGGTGCCGAACTTCGCGTTCGACCACGCGCGCGAGACCGGCGTCGCCCTGCACGGCGCGCACCAGCAGGCGCAGTGCCTGCGCTGCCACAACGACCGCGGCCCGGTCGAGGTGTTCGCCGCGAAGGGCTGCAACGGCTGCCACGAAGACGTGCACTACGGCGAACTCGGCAGCGACTGCAGCAAGTGCCACGACGAGACGCAATGGCGCGTGCCGAACGCGCGCGTCCAGCACTTGCACTCGCGCTTCCCGCTGACCGGCGCCCACCTGCTGGTCGGCTGCCACCAGTGCCACCCGGGGTCGCGGGTCCGCAACTTCGAGCCGACCAGCCCGGACTGCACCAGCTGCCACCTCGACGAGGCGCTGCGCACCACCAACCCCCCGCACGCCGGCCTCGGCTGGACCGAGCGCTGCGACCGCTGCCACACGCCGACGCATTGGCGGCCGGCGATCGTGCGCTGACCACCTGGCATCGCCGTTGCTGACCACCTTCCCGCGTCGCGAAACGAGACCCGGACTCACGAACCCACCCCGTCCTGTCGATTCCCTCGACACGGCGGGTGCCACCCCTGCCGCGAACCTGGAGCCGTGCCCATGAAACTCCATCCTGCTGGATTCTCGCTGCTGTCGGCCGTGCTGGTCGTCGGATTGACGACCCTGATCGGGCCAGCCTGCGTCGACCAGAGCGGCCGCGAGACGTCGTCGGCGACCGCGCAGTCGTGCATGCGCTGCCACAACGGCTCGCTGCACGACGACTACGCCGGCCCGGGCCTCGAGAACCCGCACCAGTTCCCGGGGGCGGAGACGCTGACCTGCACACAATGCCACGGCGGCAATCCGGACGGCGTCGACGCCGCCAGCAGCCACGTGCCGCCGCCGCCTTCGATCGGCGACCGCGCGCAGCAGGCCAACGACCCGCACGCGTGGTTCAACAAGCTGACGCTGGCCGGCATCGACAAGGTCGCCGACTACACGGTCGCCGGCGTCACCTACACCGGCATCGACTACCTGCAGTTCCTCAATCCGGGCGACCTGCGGGTCACCAGCCGGCAGCGCGGTTGCGGCGAATGCCACGCGCCGCACGCCGAGAGCGTCGCCAAGACCCCGCTCGCCACCGAGATGGGCATCTTCTCGGGCGCCTTCTACGCGGTCGGCATCGAGAACGCGATCCCGGCCCATCAGGGCCTGTTCGAGGACACCGCCGCCGACTACGGCTGGCGCGCCGTCAGCGATCCCGACCACGTGCACGACCCCAACCAGGTCGGCAAGATCGGCGAACTGATCGAAGCGCCGGTCTGGAGCCAACGCGACCGCACCGGCCCCGAGTACCTGCGCAACAACCAGGACTTCACGGTCGCCAACCTGGTCAACGACGTCAACCCCGACGGTTCGGTGATCGACGGTTCGCGGCTCGCCAAGCTCTACCAGGAACAGGTGGCGTTCACCTGCGGCGACTGCCACCTCGGCAGCAGCGGCGCCAACAACCGTTACGGCGACTTCCGGCCGTCGGGTTGCACGGCGTGCCACATGCCGTACAGCCAGGACGGGCGCAGCCGCAGCCGCGACCCGAACGTGCCGAAGAACGAACCGGCCAACCCCGACGCGATCGACGAACCCGAACGCGCGCACGTGCGTTCGCACCGGATCCGCGGCGTCGCCCGCACGCTCAGCAACGGCGTGCAGGTCGAGGGCATCGACGACCACACCTGTGCCGGCTGCCACCAGGGCAGCAACCGCATGGTGATGCAGTACTGGGGCATCCGCCTCGACCAGAACCAGGACGTCGCGCGCGGCCGCCAGTACCCGGCCAATCCGGTGTCCTTCGAGACGACACGCAACGACCCGCGCCTGTTCGATCCGGCGGTCGGCAACCACACGTTCAACGGCCGCAACCACAACCAGTACCTCCTGTTCGAGGACTACGACGGCGACGGCCGCGACGACACGCCTGCCGACGTGCACTACGAAGCCGGCATGGGTTGCGTCGACTGCCACGGCAGCGTCGACCTGCACGGCGACGTGCAGACCGGCGGCGCGATCCAGAGCCGCATGGCGCACGCGGTGACGATCCGCTGCGAGGACTGCCACGGCACCGCGGCGGCCTACGCGCCGACGACCGTCGGCACGAACTACAACGGCCAGACGCGCACGCTCGGCGTCGACAGCGAGGGCAACCCGCTCAAGCACGTCGAACGCGACAACGACGGCAACTACTGGTTGACCAGCAAGCTGACCGGCAACCGGCACTTCATCTCGCAGGTGCGCGACGTGATCGTCGACAACGGCAAGGTGCACCCGGTGCGCAACGAACCGATCTACACGCCGATCGGCTCGTTCGCGATGGGCCGCGACGACGGCAGCGGCACGACCGGGCTCGGCCCGCAGCAGCAAGGCGGCCCGCACGCCGGCTTCAGCCACCTCGACAGCATGGACTGCGCGTCCTGCCACTCGGCGTGGACCAACACCTGCGTCGGCTGCCACCTCGAGGGCGAGTACAACACCGGCAACAACTTCAGCAACATCACCGGCGAACGCATCGTGTTCCGGCAGCGCTTCGCCGAGTTCGTCTACCAGTCGGTGATCCCGTTCTCGCTCGGCATCGACGACGAGAACAAGATCAACACGACGTCGACGAACACCAAGGTGTTCTTCCGCTACACGGACATCAACCGCGACCGCACGCCGGTGTTCGCGTTCAGCGACCGCAACGGCGGCGGCGCCAACCCGGCGCGGCAGTTCCCGTCGCTGGGGCACAACAAGCTGATGGCGCACTCGATCCGCGGCCGGGTCAGCTCGACCAACGAAGGCGCGCGCTACTGCGTGTCGTGCCACCTGACCGACAACGCGCTGACCAACCACGGTGCGCAGTACGACCTGTTCCGGTCGACGCTGGCCAACAACGACTTCGGCAACCTCGACTACAACCTGCTGCGCCAGCACATCGGCCAGAACCCGGGCAACCAGCTCGATTCGCCGTTCTTCGTGCACATGGTGGCGGGGCTCGGCACCGGGCTGTTCTTGTTCGACCGCAACGGTGCGGCGCAGAACCCGCTCGACACGAACCCGAACCGCTACGGCAGCGACGGGGTCGCCCCGGCGACGTACTTCGACCCGAACGACGTCGCCTACGACCTCGACCGCGTGGTCGCGCCGAACGGCGTCTCCAACGCGTCGAGCAGCATCCCGATGCAGCAGCCGATCCTCGGCCCGCTGCGCCGCGACGGCGCGACCGACCCGAACCTGGCCGGCCCCCTCGGCGCGACGCTGTCGCAGCGCCTCGCCGACCCGGTGACCGGCATCGTGCTGAACAACTGGATCGACGCCGACCGCACGCCGCGCGGCGGGGCGAGTGCCGTGGTCGGCAACTAGCGGGTCGCCGGCTGAGGACCGGCCGGTGCGTTCGCCGCGCTCCAGGCGGCTAACGCGGCCAGGCGGTCGGTGTTGAGCCAGTCGACGCCGGCGGTGCGCTGCAGCGCCCAGACCTCTTCGCGGTCGGGCGCGCCCCAGAAGCGCACCTGGCGGCCTTGCCGGTGCGCGCGGTCGATCAGGCTGGTGAGTCGGGCGTGCTGGTCGGCGTCGAGATCTTCGGTGCCGCGGCCGAACTGGCGGCTCCACGCGTCGCTGATCCACGGCACCAGGAACGGCGACGGCGCACGGTCGAGGTCGTCCGGGCGGCCGTCGATCGCGCACAGGCGCTCGGATTCGGCGGCGACCAGCGCGCGGGGCCGGTCGCCGGACAGGAGTACGGTCACGGCCCCCGGGGTGCAGCCGTCGTCGCGGAACACGGTCAGCATCGAGTGGTACTCGGCGAGCTGGCGGCGCAACACGGGGTAGACGTCGGCCCCGTCGGCCTTGATGTCGACCAGCAGCACGAACGGCTGGTCGGCGTCGTGCACGCGCCCGCCCCGTTCGGCCACGCGTCGGCGCAGCGGTTCGAGGTAGAGGGACCGCAAGGTGCCCTTGCCGAGCAGTGCCCGTTCGTGGCCGACGCGCAGTTCGCCGTCGACCAGGAACACGTCCGCCTCGACACTGCCGAACCCGTGCTGCAACGCGTCGTGGAGCGGGCGGCGGTGCAGGTAGTCGTTGTGGGCGTGGCCGCGGTGCGGGAGCGGGTGCGTGGCGGGAGGTGTGGTGGCGCAACCGGCCAGGGCCAGGATCGGCAGCAGCAAGTGGCGCGGGGATGGGGTCACGGGGGCAAGGTAGCACCACGCAAGTGTCGATCCAGCCGCGCTGCGCGCGGCAGGTCTAGCCGATCAGCGGTGGTCCTGCACCCACTGCACGACCGCTGCCAGTTGCATCTCGAACGCCGCCAGATAGCGCTCGCCCGGGAACTGCTTGGGGTCGATCCACTCGATGCCATTCCAGTACAAGCACCGCCGGCTCGCCTCGGCGACATCGCGCAACCTGGAAGCATGGACGACGGGAGCAGCCGCCAGCAGTCGTGGATCGTCGACCATGCCAACCACCCCCAGCAGGAACCCGTACATCTGCGCCCAGAATCGCCAGCGCGGCTGGGCTTCGCCTTGCCAACCGGTTTCGGCGACACCGGCCGGATACTTGCCCGGAGTCCGCAACAGCATCTGCCAGGCGCGATGGTCGACCGAGTAACGCACCGGACGATCGACCCCCACCTCGAGCAAACGGGCCAGCGCCATGTCGTTCGCCGCGCGTCGCGTCGATGCGACCGAGTAACCGAGGCTGCGCGCCACGGCGGCGACGGAGTTGTCGGCGTGGAGTGCACCCCCGACCCCGATCAAGTAGGTCAACAGGTCGGCCTTGATGCCAACCCCGAACGCCGCGCGCAGCCTGACCATCAATGCGGCGGGCTGGGTGAGCAGGAGTTCGCGAGGGCCTTTGCCGGGTCGGACGGCAAGTGCCTCGGGCACGCCGTCGACGAACACTTTCCAGCGCGGATCCCCACTCCGCACGGCAGCGGCGGCGAAGCTCGCCAGGCCGGCGCGAGCGCTCTGTGGAAGTGCCTTCGCCAAGGTCCGCGACCGCTGTACACTGGTGAGCGCGCTGCCGGTTTCGGCCCACCAGAGCAGCCGATCCTCGAGCCGCCGTTCGCGAAGTCGCAATTGCAGGGACGCCAGCAACAGGGCTTCGGGATCGACGATCGAGACTGCGGGGTCCTCGAAAGCCGTGGCACTGGCGGCCGAGAGGTCTGCCCACTGCCGCCAGCAGAGCTCGACGGCGCAGTGGGCGGCGCGATCAGCGAGGTCGGTGAGCTTGGACATGGCGGAGGACTTCCTCGACGAAGGTTGGCCACTCCGCGGCAAGATCCTGGGTCAGCACCCAAGCCTGCGCCGCGAGCAGCTCTTCGTCCGTTGGCTTCAAGTGCAGCAGGTCCTGCAGATGCACGCTCGCTGGCCCGCGATCCACTGCTGCGAACAACTTCAATGCGATCAGCGTTCCCCGGCCCGCGAGACCGACTCGGAGCCCGCGGAAGACCCTCCACTCGACCCCCTCGGCGATCGACTTCGGCATCCCGGCAGTCCACTGCATCGCTACCGCGTCGTTGAGCCAGTCATCTGCAAGGTTGAAGTCACGTTCGACTCTTCCGATGGCCTTCACCAGGGCCGGTGGGAAGCGCGGGCGAGCGAGCCCTCCGACCCCATCGGACTGAGCGATGACATCGACATCCTCGGTCGCTCGGAGGACCCAGCCGCGCAGCGCCAGAGCGGCACCACCGACGACCAGCAACCCAACTTCGACGCCTTCGGCCTCGAGGTGAGCGCCGACTGCATCGAGGAGCTGCTCGACGAAGGTTGGATCCATGGGGTTGCTTCCCATGAGTCGATTATCGTCCAACGATCGCTCCTTTCCAGCGCGATTATCCTTCCTTTTTGCATCGTCTAGCGGATCGATCGGCTGGTGGCCTCGCTTTCGCTGAAGCGCATCTCCATGGCGCCGAGGAGCCCTCACGATGCCTCGACGCGATGGGGCCCGCGATTCGATCCGGGCAACCAGAACCAAGCCAGTCCACGCTACCCTGCGCTGCCGCAAGGACCCCCTCCTCATGCCCAACCTGCGCTGGACCGCCCCGCCGGAGATCACCGGCCTGATCTTCGACTGCGACGGCACGCTCGCCGACACGATGCCGGCCCACTTCCGCGCCTGGACGGCGATGCTGGCCCCGTTCGGCATCCCGTTCCCCGAGCCGCGCTTCTACGCGATGGGCGGCATGCCGACCGCGCAGATCATCCGGGTGCTGGCCGCCGACGCCGGCGTCGCGGTCGACGACGTCGAGGCGATGGTCTTGGCGAAGGAACGCCTGTTCCTGCAGTTCCTGGACGCGCTCGAACCGATCGAACCGGTGGTGGCGATCGCCGCTGCCTACCGCGGCCGGCTGCCGATGGCCGTCGCGAGCGGCGGCTACCGCGCCGTGGTCACGCAGACGCTGCAGCGGATCGGGGTGCTCGACTGGTTCCAGACCTTGGTCGCGGCCGAGGACACCACGCGGCACAAGCCAGAGCCGGACGTGTTCTTGGCAGCGGCGCGGCGGATCGGGGTGCCGGCGGCGCAGTGTGCGGTGTTCGAGGATACGGATCTCGGGATGGAGGCGGCGCGGCGGGCGGGCATGGTCGGGGTGGATGTGCGGATGTGGCTGGGCAAGGGGTAGTGGTGCGAGTCGAGGCGAGTTGCGCTGGCTCAGGTCGAGGGTGCGGCTCCAGGGTCGGTTGGCAGAGCCGGGGTTCTGGCGCTACGCCGAACGCAAGTTGGCAGGCGCGGTTGCAGCCACGGCCTCGTGGGCGCTGCACGACCTGGGTCCTGGCGGTAACATGCTGGCATGACCGACCACGTTCGTATCCCGCCGGCAGGCTTCGACGCCATGCCCGTCGAGGATCAGATCGAGTACGTGCAGTCGCTGTGGGATCGCATCGCGGCGCATCCGGATCGGGTGCCGGTTCCGCAGTGGCATCTGGAAGAACTTCGTCGGCGTGAGAGTTCGGACGAGTCTGCCAAGGCCAGCACCTGGGAAGAGGTGCGCGAGCGCATACTACGTCGCGGCGGCGACACCGAGTGACTGCACTCGTCCGATTCACTTCCGCAGCCGAGCGGGATCTCACTGCTGCGTTTCTCTGGTACGAGGGGCAGTCGGTTGGCCTCGGCACCAGGCTCATGGCACGAATGGGTGACCTGCTGGCAAGAATCGCCGAGACGCCACTGCAGTTCCCTGAGGTCGTGAGTGGCTACCGTCGTGCCCTGCTCCAGCGTTTCCCGTACGGCGTCTACTTCTCCATCGGCAGCGACGAGGTGCGCGTGCACGCAGTTCTGCATCTGCATCGCGATCCCGCGCACTGGCAGGACCGGCTGTCTCGGGGGTCTGGCTGATTCGCCGGCGCAGCCGAAGAGCGCCCCTGGCAGCCTGTCGAAGAACGCATCCGGCTGTGGGCACGGTCTCTGGCTCGACATCTGCGTCGCTCGAACTGCGCGATGCCTCGGCCAAAGAGACGGTCGCGCGAGTCCATCCTCCCGGCGTGATCGGCCCACTGGGCAGGTACAGCCAAACGTAGCTGGTCGGCACCGGAGCCGCCGACCGCTAAGTCGGCGACCAACAGATCGAATCGCGCATCGCCCTAGTAGTCCGCGATGCAGATCGGCGCGCGCGTGGCGGGGAGCGGCTGCCCCTGTTCGTCGAAAGCGCGCGCCACACGGACGGTGGCCAACTTCGGGGCGACCAGTTCTTACCGCGCGCCGAACTCCGGCGCGCGAACCGTGCCGAGGTTGCGGAACCAACCGACGCTGCCGTCGGCAGCACCGACGACCAAGCCCCACCCCCCATCGCCATGCCAACCGACCGTGAACGGGCCGGCCTGCAAGTGCACATGCAGCGGCACACTGACGCAATCGGGGGAAGAGGACGGGCGTCCCGCTGCATCTGCGAGGCGGAATTCGGCAGGTCTGCCCAACTACGGCTGGACGGGAAGGGCTCGGGCTGAGGGCGGGTTGCGCTGGGTCAGGTCCCGGGTTAGGCTGCGTAGTTAGACGGGCGAGCCGGGGTTCGGTTGTTCCGTCGAACACAAGTTGGCTGGACAAGAGCCCAGCCATGACAGTTGCATTGGAAGATTAGACGTGGAGAACAAACGCGCCCACCTTGAGATGATCCAGGCCATCGTCACCCGGATGTCGGTCAACTCGTTCCTCCTGAAGGGTTGGTCCGTCGTCCTTGTATCAGCCCTTTTCGCGCTGGCCGCCAGTGACTCCCATGCGCTGTTTGTCTACCTTGCCTACTTTCCTGCTGTCGCTTTCTGGATACTGGATGGGTACTTTCTCTGGCAGGAGAGGCTGTTCCGTAGGCTCTACGACCGCGTCCGCGCTATGGCGGAGTCAGACGTGGACTTCTCCATGGATACTTCTGGGGTTCGTGGTGACGACGGTGGTTGGTTATCCGCCGTCTTCTCCAAGACCCTCGTAATTTTCCACGGGACGGTCTTCGGTTCGATTGTCATCGTCATGTTCGTCATCGTCCTCACAAACCAATAGGAGGCTCACAATGGCTCGACGCGTTTTCTTCAGCTTTCACTACCAACGCGACATCTGGCGCGTGAACCAGATCCGAAACATTCCCAACGTCACAGGTTGCGCCGCCGCTGGCTTCCAGGACGCGTCGATCTGGGAGGAAGCCAAGAAGAAGGGCGACGCGGCGATCAAGGCGATCATCAACAAGGGGTTGGAGAACACTTCAGTCACGGTCGTCTGCGTCGGCAGCAAGACGGCTGGACGGACGTACATCAACTACGAGATCGAGCAGTCGATCGCGCGGGGGAACGGTATCGTTGCGGTGCAGGTCCACCACTTGAAGGACAAGGACGGCAACACCGATCCGGCAGGTGCCATCCCCGCCAAGATCGAGGCGAATGGCTACAAGGCCTACAAGTACGTCGACCACGATAAGCTCGGCAAGTGGATCGAAGATGCCGCGAAGGCCGCGGGCAAATGATGAAGCCGGCTAACAACAGCATGCAGCAGACGGTGCTGCGCGCCGTCGCTGATGCCGAGCGTTGATCGGATCGAGATGCCGCCTGTATCAAGCCCTGTGCCTCCGCAGCGTCGATTCCCTTGGGGCCGGCTCGTCGTTGCTTGTTGCATGGGGGCCGTGTTGCTCGCACCCCGAGGGGTAACCGTTGTGGTGCTCAGCGATGCCAAGCGGCCGCTCGTCATGCGCGCGGATGTGCAGGGTGATTCAGCAGTGTCCGCCCCCATCAAGCCATGCGCGAGCCCCCTGTGTCAGGATCGTTGCCGCCTCTATGGATCAGGCTGCAGGGTCCTGGACGAGGTCTGTCCTCGTCTGGGCGGAGCCTGATGATGCCCGCCCGCTGCGGGGGAGCGCCCCCTGCCGGTGTTTTGCGCATTCTCCAACGCGGCGCCGAGGCGCTGCGCAAGGGTTGCGCCGAGGGGCTGCAAGGCGGTCATGTCGTGTTCATGGTAGGCACCAGTCCTTGATTCTAGGGGGCGGTTGCAGTAGGTTGTCCACGTAAAGCCTGTGAGAGCCTGAGGACGGCCGTCCTCCTGGACCACAGGTTGTTCTTTGCCCGATAGATTCTGTCGGGGTGTTATCGACGCCATGATGGTAGCCGCGCAGGGAGGTAGTCTGGAGTTGGGTCCAATAGCTCCACGCTCCTTCTGCTTGGCATCTTCCACCCTGTGGTGTCGTAGGCGCCGTGTCCTCGTTCGTGTTGCGCTAGCAGTAAACCTCATGATCGTTGTTTTGCATCCTGCCCGAGGGGCGCAACTCGCCTCGGATCTGATCAAGTCGATTCGTGAAGATGTACCCGAAGTCCAGTCCACGGCGAGGGATGTGGATGCCCCGGGCGAGTGGCCGGGGGAGCCGGAATGGAACGACCTGCTGGTCGTTCTGTTCGATGGGGATGGGCTCAACGAGCCGGCGTGGGCTTTCGTTGAGCGTTACCTGGGCACGCGCAGCAGGACTTCGCCTGGTGCTCAAGAGCTGCCTGGAGTCGTGCTGCCAGTGGCGATCGGTTCGGGCGACAGGCCGCCAGCTCCCATCAGTGGTGTAAAGTCGATGCGAATTCAGCTCGATGGTGATGCGGGCACCGTAGCCGAGAATACCAAGCTCGTCGCCCGGCAGGCGGCGGTACTGCTGGGGCTTGCGCCGGCAAAACGAGAACAGTTCGTTTTCGTATCATACCGCTCGACTGATGGAGCCACGATTGCGCAGCAGGTTTTTGAGGACTTTCGACGTCGAGGAGTCCGCGCCTGGATGGATTGCGCCGATCAGAACTTGGTCGGTGGCGATCGCGTCCAGGAGAGAATCGAAGCGCAATTGGACTGTACCAGCCTGCTTGTCCTAATCGACACACCCGAGGCAAAGAACTCAGAATGGATCCACTGCGAGGTCGATAGTGCGTGCGGTCGATTGCTGCCTATCTTACCCATCGTAGTTGGGCCGGTGCGCGGCACCCGCTTTAGTCAGCTGAAGCCCCTGCAGCGTGACGTGTGCTTCCCCGACGCGCTCAATTCCTCCCTGTCAATGGCCGATCTCGACAAGATCTACAGGTTTTTTGGTGATCTTGTTGTGAATGTCCAACAGAGGCGCCGAATGATCCGATTCCGGGCGCAGCAAGCTTTTGAGCGGCACAAATACAGGTGGCAGGTCTTGAGTGACCGCCTGTCAATGTTTCTTGGTCAGCGCCCCCCTGCGCGCCGCGTCGGGGAGCAGCACGTTCTTAGCCACTGCTCCGTTTTCGAAGCGGACCACGAACCGGCTGCCGACGCGCTTCGCAATTACGTGCTGAGTCGCGCGCCAAACTTCAGACTTCTTGTTTATGGGTTTGCGGATGATATCCTTTCAGACAGCGAGCTCGCGTATATTTACGCCAAGCCTAGCTTCAAAAGCCTGTGTTTGGCGCACCATAGCGAATTGGATCCGTTGCTCGCCTCGAACTTTACCTCTATAGATGTGACGTAAATGGATACTTGCTCGGACGTTAGCTTCCCGCGCCTTGACGGCCTTCGTATCGCGCTCTCAGGGGCGATACCACCCCGCGAGGAGTGGATTGAGCCGGCGCAGGATCTTGCGATCCTCGAGTTCTTGCGCGATTTCTCTGCACAGGTATTCAAGCTTGGTGGCTGTATTGTTCATGGAAGCCACCCAACCTTCGCGCCGGTACTCGCTCGGCAGGCGGAGCGGTGTTCTTCCGATCGCGCGCCTGGTAAGCAACTTACGCTTATGATGTCTGACCTCTGGGCGCCCGAGCAGTCCAGGGTAACTTTGGAATACTATCGCAGAGTGGCAAAATTTGAGTGGATCAAGGCTGTCGGCGAAGGTGGACCCGAAGTCGCGGAGACACGCAATGCTAGCCTTCGCGCCTTGCGCGAACATATGCTGAAGTCGGTTGATGTCGTTGTCGCTATCGGCGGCGTTGGGAATCGCCCAGGCTTGGTGCCGGGAGTCGAAGAAGAGCTCAATCTGTCGCGGGATCGTGGCCTTCCCTGCTTTCTTGTTGGTCGTCTCGGTGGCCAGACCCACCGATTATCGCGCGATCGGCTAGCGCAACTCAGCAAGGGAAACCAACTCCGACCTGATGAGCTGCGTTCTTTGGTCGATACCGAGGACGTCGCCGGGCTCGCCGGACGGTTGGTTACGTATCTGGCGAGATATGTTGCGCGGATGGATGGATCGCTCGCAAAGCTGCGAAGCCTTGCTGAGCCGTTCGAGCGGTCAAACCGGCGTGGCCAGCTTTCCCCGGCACTCGTGGCAAGTATGGAAGCGGACTCGGAATCCTGTCTGGTTGCCTACATGCGCAAGCGTCCGAAGAGAAGGCAAGACCGCGACTCAATCGCCCATTTGTTCGGTCGCTCAGCGTGGAAGGCTAATGCCGCAAAAGTGGTTTCCGCGGACTTCGCCAGCATGTTGATTAACCGCCAAGGCGCCGTTGGCTTCCTCCGAGTAGGGGACATGGTGCCGACTTGAGCTATCCGACGGCCTTGTTTCTGGGCGCTTCAGGAAGTCGTGTGGGTCCTCAGCCAACGGCCGGATGCAGTTCCAGACCTCCCAAGTGGAAGTAGATGG
>DAIMFJ010000100.1:0-14972 GCA_036724695.1 Planctomycetota bacterium | reverse complement strand
GCGCCCGAGGTCGATCGTGGTGTCCTTGCCGCCGACCCGGAAGCGCACGAAGTCGAGCACCGTCGGCAGGTGCGCGAAGCGCGCGAAGTACTCGCGCAGCAACGCCACGTCGGCGGCCTCGAGCGGCGTCGACCAGTCGTCGCCGTGCGCTTCGGGCGGCTCCGGCGGGCCGTCGTTGGCCTGGGGGTCGATCTTCTCGTAGCCGCCGGTGTGCAGATCGAACTGCACGAACGCCGGCAGGATCGTGCGGCGACCGCCGTCGAAGCCGTGCTGGTGCGCATCGACCGGCGTCGCACACGCATCCGCCCAGACGCTGTCGGTGCGGTTGTAGCGGTGCATCGAACTCGACGGCGCGAAGTAGTCCATGTCGTAGTGGTCGAGCATCGCCTTGATGCCCGGCCCGCACGGCTCGTGGCGCAGCGCGGCCGGCGGCACCCGGTTGCCGGCCTCGTCGAAGAAGTTCAGCATGTCGGCGTCGCCGTAGCCGGTCAGGCAGGCCAGCACCTTGCGCTTGGCGAAGTGCCGGCACTCGCGTTCGAGGAAGCGCGCGCTGCCGCGGTTGCCGGCGTCGTTGGCGTCGACGATCAGGTGCCCGTCGAGGTCGACGACCAGCGACGCGTCCTGGTTGTAGTTGGCCAGCGAAGCGACGCGCAGCCGATCGCCCAGCGTCGTCCACTTGCCGCATTCGAGCACCGTCACCGCGAACCCCAGGCCGCGCAGGTCGCGCGCCACCCGACCGCCGACGTGGTCGGGCACCAGGATCTGCTTGTCGCGCAAGGTCTCCAGCGACGGCAGGCTCAGGTGGTCCGGATGGCCGTGCGACAGCCAGACGTACTTGCAGCGGGCGACGTTCTCGCGCTGCTCGCGCGGCACTTCGTGGCTGAGCCGCCACGACCCGAAGTACGCGGTCCCGAACAGCCACGGGTCGGTGGCCAGTACCGGCCCACGGTCGTGGAAGATCAAGCAGGCGTTGCCGATCGTCTCGAAGCCAAGATCCATGCGCTCCGTGTATCGGCAGTCCGCCGCCGCCGCAATCGGCGAACCGGCCCGCGCACCCCGCCGACCCGCCGGTACGATGTCCATGCCGTGCTCGACTCCTTCCATCCCACCATCGCCCGCTGGTTCGCCGAACGGCTCGGCCAGCCGTCGGCGCCGCAGCAGCTGGCGTGGCCGCGGATCCGCGCCGGCGAGCACGTGCTGGTCGCCGCGCCGACCGGGACCGGCAAGACGCTGGCGGCGTTCCTGCACGCGCTCGACGGCCTGTTGCAGCACGGTCCAGGCCTGCCGGACGAACTGCAGGTCGTCTACGTGTCGCCGTTGCGTGCGCTGGCCAACGACGTGCAGAAGAACCTGCTCGCCCCTCTGGCCGAGCTCCGCGAACTCGACCCGAGCCTGCCCGAGGTGCGCGTCCTGGTGCGCAGCGCCGACACGCCGGCCCGGGAACGCGCGGCGATGCAGAAACGGCCGCCGCACATCCTGGTCACGACCCCGGAATCGCTCTACATCCTGGCCACCAGCCCGCGCGGCCGCGCCCTGCTCGGCACCGCCCGCACGCTGATCCTCGACGAGATCCACAGCCTCGCCGGCAGCAAGCGCGGCAGCCACCTGGCGCTGACCTGCGAACGGCTCGAACGGCTGGTCGCGCAGCGCGGCGGCCACCTGCAGCGCATCGGCCTGTCGGCGACGCAGCGGCCGATCGCGACCACCGCGCGCTTGTTGGTCGGCCCGGCCCGGCCGTGCGCGGTCGTCGACGTCGGCCACCGCCGCGAACTCGACCTCGGCCTCGAGGTCCCGGGCGCGCCCCTGGAGACCGTCTGCGCGACCGAGACCTGGCACGAGATCGTCGCGCGGATCGCCGACCTGGTCGGCGAGCACCGCACGACGCTGGTGTTCGTCAACACCCGCAAGCTGGCCGAACGGGTCGCGGCGCGGCTCGCCGAGCGCATCGGCCGCGAAGCCGTCACCAGCCACCACGGCTCGCTCGCCAAGGCGCGGCGCCTGGACGCCGAACAGCGCCTCAAACGCGGCGAGCTCAAGGCGCTGGTCGCCACCAACTCGCTCGAACTCGGCATCGACGTCGGCGACGTCGACCTGGTCGTGCAGATCGGCGCCACACCGACGATCGCCGCGTTCCTGCAGCGCGTCGGCCGGGCCGGCCACTCGCTCGGCAAGGTGCCCAAGGGGCGGTTGTTCCCGCTGACCCGCGACGACCTGGTCGCCGCCGCCGCACTGCTGTGGGCGGTCCAGCATGGCGAACTCGACCGCGTGCAACCGCCGACCGCCCCGCTCGACATCCTGGCCCAACAACTGGTCGCGATCGCCGCCAACGAGACGCTCGCCGAAGCCGAGTTGTTCGACCTGGTGCGCCAGAGCGCGCCGTTCGCCGAACTGCCGCGCGAACGCTTCGACGCGGTGCTGGCGATGCACGCCACCGGCCGCCGCGCGCTGCTGCACCGCGATCCGGTGCACGGCACCGTGCGTGGCACGCGCCGCGCGCGGCTGACCGCGATCACCTGCGGCGGCGCGATCCCCGACGTCGCCGACTGTAAGGTCGTCGTCGACGGCGACTACACGCCGGTCGGCACCGTGCACGAGGACTTCGCGATCGAATCGTCGGTCGGCGACGTGTTCCAGCTCGGCGCCACCAGTTGGCAGATCCAACGCATCGGCAGCGGCACGTTGCGGGTGCGCGAGGCGCCCGGCGCGCCGCCGAGCCTGCCGTTCTGGATCGCCGAAGGACCGTCGCGATCGGCCGAACTGTCGCGCGCGGTCGGCCAGGTGCGCGAACATGGCGGCGATCCCGATTGGCTGCACCGCGAATGCGGCCTCGACGGCGCCGCCAGCGCGCAGCTGGTCGCCTACCTGCAGGCCGGTCGCGAAGCCCTCGGTGCCGTGCCGACCCCCGACTGCCTCGTGCTCGAACGGTTCTTCGACGACACCGGCGGCCAGCAACTGGTGCTGCACAGCGTGTTCGGCAGCCGCGTCAACCGCGCCTTCGGGCTGGCGCTGCGCAAACGCTTCTGCGTCGGGTTCGGTTTCGAGCTGCAGGCCGCCGCCAACGAGGAAGCGGTGCTGATCTCGCTCGGGCCGATGCACAGCTTCCCGCTCGAGGACGTCTGGACGTTCCTGCACCCCAGCACCGCCGTCGACGTGCTGACGCAGGCGATCCTGCCAGCACCGATGTTCGCGGCGCGCTGGCGCTGGAACGTCGGCCGCGCCCTGCTGGTCGAACGCTTCGCCGGCGGCCGACGCGTGCCGGCTCCGCTGCTGCGCTTCCGCGCCGACGACGCGCTCGCCGCCGCGTTCCCGGCCGCGCAGGCGTGCCCGGAGACCTTGCCGCCCGGCCCGATCGAGGTGCCGCACGAGCACCCGCTGGTCGCGCAGACGATCGCCGACTGCATGCACGAGGCGATGGACCTGCCGGGGTTCCTCGGGCTGCTGGAACGCATCCGTACCGGCGGCATCGTGCTGCACGCCGTCGACGGGCGCGGGCCGTCGCCGTTCGCCGACGGCATCCTGCACGCGATGCCGTACGCGTTCCTCGACGATGCCCCGCTCGAGGAACGGCGCACGCAGGCGGTGTCGCGCGCGCAGCGGGGTGCGGCGCGCAGCCAGCACGACCAGAACCTGTCCGACCTCGACCCGGACGCGGCGCGCCAGGTCGCCGAGCAGGCCTGGCCCGACCCGCGCAACGCCGAGGAACTGCACGAAGCACTCGGTTGGATGGGTTGGCTCGACGACGCCGAAGTGCCCGCCGGCTGGCGCGAGTGGCTGGCCACGCTGGCCGCCGACGGGCGCGCCGCAGCCGACGGAGACCGCTGGTACGCGGCCGGCGCCGACCGGTCGCCGCTGGGCCGCTGGCGCGGTCGCCTCGAGGCGCAGTTCCCGGTCTACCTCGACACCCTCGACGACGACGACGCCGAGGCTCTGCGCGGACTGCAAGCCGAAGGCCTCGCCCTGCGTGGCACCTGCGGCGGCCGGCCGTTCGTCGCGCACCGCCGCCTGTTGGCGCGCGCCCGCAGCCACCAGCTCGAACGGCTGCGCGCCGCCGTGCAGCCGGTCTCGCCGGCCGCGTACGACACCTTCCTGGCGACGTGGCAACACGTCGGCGACCCCGAACGCGCCGGCCCGCGCGGGCTTGGCGCAGCGCTGCACCAGCTCGCCGGCGCGGCGCACGGCTGCGACGAGTGGGAAGAGCAGATCCTGCCGGCCCACGTCGCCGGTTGGCGCCGCGAACACCTCGACCAGGCGACATTGTCCGGCGAGTTCGTCTGGCTGCGCCTGTGGGGCGCCTGGCGCGGGCCGCTCGGCCGCTGTCCGATCTCGATCGTGCCGCGCGTCGAGCTCGGTCGTTGGCTCGAACTGGCCGGCGAACGCCCCGACGCCAGCCAGCTCACCGGCCCGGCGCGGGCGCTGTACGAGGCGCTGCGCAAGGCTGGCGCGGTGTTCCCGACCGACCTCGAGGCCAGTTGCCGGCTGCTGCCGAGCCAGTTCGAAGCCGGCCTCGCCGAACTGGTCGGCCTGGGGCTGGCGACCTGCGATTCGTTCGCGGCGATGCGCCAATTGGCGATCGCGCCGAGTCGGCGGCAGTTCCCGCTGTTCGCGGTCGGCCGCTGGAGCCTGATCCCCTGGCCGACCGGGCCGTTGCCGGCAACGGGCCACGCCACCCCGAGCGACGCCGCGCGCGAACTCGCCGCCACCGCCGCACTGCGGCGTTTTGGCGTCGTCGCGCACACGCTGCTGCAGCGCGAACGCCACCTCGTGCCGTGGCGCTGGCTGTTGCCGGTGCTGCGGGCGATGGAGCTGCGCGGCGACGTGCGCGGCGGCCGTTTCGTCAGCGCTTGGACCGGCGAGCAGTACGCGCTGCCGGCCGCGGTCCAGGCGCTGCGCGCCAGTGCTGCGCCGGCGCGCGTCGGTTCGGCCTAGACCAGCGCCGCCAACGCCTGCGCCACGTGCAGTGGATCACCGCCGGCGCGATCGACCTGCCGATGCACGATGCGGCCGTCGGCGGCGAGCAGCAGCAGGCCACCTTGCTGCCACGGATCGCCTTGCACGCGCCCTTGCCGGAAGCCGGCCCGCCACGCCCGCCACGCGTTGACGAACAACCGCCAGTGCAGCGACGCCCACAGGCTGCGGCGCATGCCGACCGCCGCGAACAGTCGGCGCAGCGGATCGACGAGCACGGCGTGCGGGCCGGCGTGCGCGGCGGCGAAGCTGGCCGCCATCGCCGGGCTGCCGGTGCCGACGAACACGACGCGCACGCCGCGACTGGCCAGATGCTGGTCGTGGGCGCGCACCTGCGCGGCCCGTTCGCGGCAGAACAGTCAACCGAAGTGGCGCAGGAACACCACCAGCAGAGGGCCGGCGGCGAGCTGCTCGCGCAGGCAGGTGCGGGACCCGGTGGTCGTTTGCAGGTCGAAGTCGAGCCACGCAGCGGGTTGGGCCATCGTCGTGGCGGCTCGTTGGGCCATGCCGGGGTCCAGGGCAAGGGCCCAGTGCAAGGGTCCAGCGCCAGGTCCCGGTGCCAGGGCGCTGCCGCGCCGCGGGAGGAAAGGGCCCTGGCCCACCGACCCGAAGGCCGGCGGACCAGGGCGGCGCCATGCGGCCGCGATCGGGCCCAGATCGTGGTCCCAGTCCATGGACCGAAGCACACACGGCGGCGACCGGATGGGGCCGGTCCCACGGCACCATCCGGCCGACCCATAGCAATTCCCGCGCCGCCGCCGCAGGAATCATCCGATTCCGATCCGATTGTACGTAACCTGCTTTCCGGAAGTCGGTTGGAGCGATCCCGACAGCCTGGCCTGGGCCGTGGGCGAACGCCGGGCTGCAGCGCCCTGGCTCCGGATGGTCACCGGCTGTCCACGCCCGCCGGCAGCGCGCTCACGAATCGTCCACGTCGGGCCGGAAGCCGTACGCGCGCAGTTTCTTGCGCAAGGTCGCGCGGTTGAGGTCGAGCTCGCGCGCCAGGTGGGTCGGCTTGCCGCCGAAGCGCGGCAGCAGCGCGGCCAGCAGGCGCCGTTCGAGTTCGTCGTGGATCGTGTCGTAGGTCGAGCCGCTGCGCAGCTGGTGGTCGAGCCATTCGTGCAAGGCGCGGTCGAGCTGGCCGCCGTCGTGCCCACTGGGCAGCCCGTCGGCCCCGCCGCGCCGCAACTCGTGCGGCAGGTGCGCCGCGAGGATCGTGGTGCCGCCGGCGACCGCCGCCGCGTGTTCGAGCACGTTGCGCAATTCGCGCACGTTGCCGGGCCAACTGTGGCGGCGCAGCAGCGCCAACGCCTCTTCGGTGATCGCCAGGCGCCGCTCGCCACCGATCTCCGACAGGAAGTACGCACACAGCGCCGGCAGGTCCGAGATGCGTTCGGCCAGCGACGGCAGCTGCACCTCGAGCACCCGCAGCCGATACAGGAGGTCCTCGCGGAAACGACCTTCGGCGACCGCCTTGGTGAGGTCCTGGTTGGTCGCCGCGACGATGCGTAGGTCGATCCGCTTGTCCTCGCGCCCGCCGACCCTTGTGAACACCTTCTCCTCGACGACCCGCAGCAGCTTGACCTGCACCGCGGGCGGAACCTCGCCGATCTCGTCGAGGAACAGCGTCCCGCCGGCCGCCCGTTCGACGTGGCCGATTCGCGCCGCGTCGGCACCGGTGAAGGCACCGCGTTCGTGTCCGAACAGCTCGGCCTCCAGCAAGGCCGCCGGCAGGCTGGCGCACGACAACGTAACGAACGGCCCCTGCTGGCGACGGCCGTGCAGATGCACGATGCGGGCCGTCAGCGACTTGCCGATCCCGGTCGGGCCGGTGATCAGCACCGGCACGTCGGCCGCGCAGGCGTGCGCGATCGCCGCGAACGCCGGCTGCATCGCCGGCGCCGAACCGATCAGCAGCGGTGCGGGGGCGGCGACCGTGGGCGACGCAACGGGCACCGCCGCCGGCTCGACGTGCAGCAGCGCCCGCACCGTACTGGCGAGTTCGGCGAGATCGAGCGGCTTGACGAGGTAGCCCGACGCCCCCTGCTTCTTGGCCTCGACGGCGTTCTGCAGGCTGCCGTGCGCGGTGACGACCAGCACCGGCAGCTCGGCGTCGCGCGCCCGGATCGCCTGCAACACCTGCAGGCCACTGCGATCGGGCAGGCCGATGTCGAGCAGCACCAGATCGAAGCGCTCGGCGGCGAGCAGGTCGAGGCCGCGCGCCGCCGACGCGGCGGTGACCGCGGCATGGCCACTGCGCTCGACCATCGCCACCAGGGCCGCGGCCAGCGCTGGTTCGTCTTCGACGATCAGGATGCGTTTCATGGTCGTGTTCCGTCGCCTTGGGGCTCGCCCGGTGGACGGCGCGGCAGCCGGATCACGACCCGCGCCCCACCGCCGGGCTCGTTGGCCGCGGTCAGCTCGCCGCCGTGCGCCCGCACGATCTCGCGCGACACCGCCAGGCCGATGCCCATGCCACCTTCGCGCTCGCTGTAGAAGTACTCGCCGAAGTGCGCCAGCGCCGTGGCCGAGAAGCCGGCCCCGGCGTCCTGCACGGCGACGGCGACGGCGTCCTGGCTCGGCGCGAACGCGATCGTCAATGCGCCGCCACGCGGCATCGCCGCGATCGCGTTGACCAGCACGTTGCCGAACACCAGCGCGATGCGTTTGCGGTCGCAGGCGACCAGGCAATCCTCGGCCGCGGCCGGCGGCGCCACGGTCACCTGGACCTCGGCGTGCCGCAAGCGGGCGGCCAACGCGCGCAGCGCCGCCGCGAGCAGTTCGCGCAGGTCGGCGGGGCGCACCGTGGGCGGCTCGGGGCGACCGACGAACAGCCACTGCTCGACCAGTGCTTCGATGCGCCGCACCTCCTGCTGGATCAGTTCGGCGGTCGGGGCCGGCCCGTCGGCGAGCAGCAGCTGCGCGTGCAGCTGGATCGCGGCGACCGGATTCTGGATCTCGTGGGCGAGCGACGCCGACATGCGGCCGAGCACCGCCAGTTTCTCGGCGCGGGCCCGCTGCTCGCGTTCGTCGTGCAGCAGCCCACGGGTGGCCAGGAACGCACGCGCGACGTCGCCGATCTCGTCGCGGCGCGCCGCTTCGGGCACCTGACCGGCATCGCGGTCGATCGTCGGCAGGCGCCCGGCGAGGCTGCGCAACGGCCGCACCAGGCTGCGCACGACCAGCCACGCGAACAGGCCGGTCAGCAGCCAGAACGACGCCAGCACCTGCAGCACGATCGGGTCGAGCCACGCGTCGACGCGCTCGCGCACGAACAGCAGGTAACGGCCCGCGTGGTCGCTGCCGGGTGCCTCTTGCAACGGCACGCCGACCGCTTCGAACGCCCCGTGCCGCTGCACGCGGCCGTCGGCGACCAACGCCTCGAGCCACTCGCGATCCTCGAACGTCGCCGGGGCCAGCAGGCGGCCTTGCACGCGGAAGAACGTGCGCAGGCCGGTGACCCGCTCGAGATCCTCGGCGAGCCGCCCGTCGAGCTGGCCGCGCAGACCCGAGTTGACGACGAAGCTGGCGTTGGTCGCCGCGAGCGCGGCGAACCGTTCGCGGCCCTCGGCTTCGAGATGGCGCGACAGCAGCATCGCCACCAACACGGTCTCTGCGACCACCACCAGCAGCAGTGGCAAGCCGAGCCGCCAGGTCAAACCGTGCAGTTTCATCACCGGGAGATCGCCGAGCGCAGTGTGGAGCGTGCGTCGACGGATGCAAGCCGGCATTCGCCACGATCTGCAGCCGCGCGGCCGCGTGGACGCTTTGCGACCATCCCCGGACGGCGATGGACGCTTTGCATCCCACGCCTCCGCCGCGCGCCGGTGGACACCGTTCGACCGTGGGTCTCGCCGCCCTGGCCAGCGCACGACCACGCCAAGCGCTCCCGCCACCCGGCCGCCCAGGCGAGTCATCGCGGCACGGCAGTTGCCTTGCGCGGCCGCCATGAACAACCCCCTCCTGCTTCGCACTCTGCTGGCCGGCGCGACCCTGCTCGGCGCCGCGTTCGCCCAGAACCCCGACGGCCCGTATTGGTCCGAATACCCGGTTCCCGCCGGGGAATCCGCGTTCCGGTCGATCGGCACGCTCGCCTACTCGGTCACGCCGACCGCCATCCACTTCTACTCGGGCCTGCACCGCCAGTGGCTGGTGCAGCCGGTGACCTCGGCGATCGTGCACGGCACCGCCAACGCGTATTGCCTGTTCCAGGACGGCAACGACTTCCACGCCTACTGCACGCGCACGCACCGCGTCGCGTCGATCACGACCAGCGGCAGCGCCAGCTGGTCGATCAGGACGGCAACACCGTGTACGGCTGGTCGGGGTTCCTCGGCCAATGGGTGCCCCTGACCGTCCAGGGCAACCTGCACACGGTCGCCGTCAACTCGCACTCGCTGCTGGTCGCCGACGACGTGAACCTGTACGGCTTCAGCGCCTTCTTCGGCGACTGGGTTGCGACGCCCAACCGCTCCGGCGGGCAATACGCCGCCCTGCGCAGCGGCGCCGTCGCGACCTACAGTGCGCCCGACGAGACGGTCTGCTTCAGCGCGTACCAGAACACCTGGAACCGCAACCAGTCGTTCGTCGACCCGCAGTCGGCGCTGCGCGCCGACCAGGAGGGCTACCTGGCCCTGCGCAACAACGGCGACCGCGACGTGCTGTGGTACAGCACGATGACCGGCACGTTCGAGGAGACCCACGAACCGGTCGGCGTGGTGGCTAGCTTCGCACGCAACTGTGCCATCTACTCGTCGCCGACCGGCACGTTCGGCTACGCGCCGACACAGGGCACACTCGTGCCCCTGCCGGGTCTGAACCCCAATCCGCTGGTGGTGATGGCCAGCGGCAACTTCGGCAGCTACGGCTTCGTCGACGACGGCGTGCAGACGCTGGCCTTCAGCGGCTTGACCGGCACGTTCGCGGCGACGCCGACGTACACGCAGTTCGCCTACCAGCTCGGCGATGCGGCCGGCATCGCCGAGGTCGCCACCGGCGGCGGGTACGCGTACAGCGCGATGCTCGGCCAGTGGTTCGCGGCACCGGCGACCACGTCGCTGGTCAGCACCGTCTCGTACGAGGCGGTGGTCCAGCAGACCGCGAACGGCTTCGAGGCGATCTCGGCCCGCAGCGGCGCCTGGCGCCCCCTGGTGTCGACCGGCTACCGGGTCGGCGGCGGGGCTGGCTCGCTGATCGTCGTCATGGACGGCCAGACCGCGCAGGCGTTCGACCCGATCCTCGACGAATGGGTCGGTCAGCCCGTGTCGGCGAACGCCACCGCGAACGTGTTCCGCCTCACCGGCATCGTCTACGACGATGCCGAGGCGTTCGGCTACAGCCTGTTCACCCACAGCTGGGACCGCATCGCGCTGCAGGATCCACCGAGCACCGCGGCGGCGAACTCCTCGATCGCCTACGTGAACACCGGCAACCACCACTACGTGTTCACCGCCAACGGTTCGCTGTCGAACTTCTCGCGCTTCCCGGAGTTCTCGCGGTTCGTCGTGCGCGGCGGCCGGCTCGAGCACCTGCAGTGCGGCAACCCGGGCGCGTTCGTGGTCGGTCTGTTCGGGTTCCAGGGCGGGCGCAGCACGACGCCGTACGGCACGCTGTACCTCGAACCCAACCCGATCGCGATCACGCTCGGCCTGGTGCCGGCGCACGGCCAGTTGCGCGCGAGCATCCCGGTGCCGAACGACCCGGTCTGGAGCGGTCTCGTGATGCACATGCAGGACTTCGTCGTGCGCCCCAACGGCACGGCGTTCCTCAGCAACCACCAGGCGCCGTACCTGTGGTGAACCGCGCCAGCGGGTGGGCCACGGCGCTGCGAGGCGTCGTGTGCCGGCTGTGGCTCGCGTGGCTGACCACCGCCGTCGCGATCGCGCAGACCGGACCGGCCGCTGCGCCCAAGCAGCCGCGCCTGGGGTTCGTCGGCCTGCACGGCGGCGTGTTCGCGGTGCTGCAGGACGCGGCCCCCGCGCGCGGTGTCGTCGTGCACTACCTGGACGACGAACCGCTGGCGAGGGGCGAGATCGACCTCGCCGCGTTCGACGCGCTGTGCGTGCAGCACCTGCGCACCGACGTGCGCGCGGCGCTGGCCGCGCAGGTGCTGCAGGCGCGGCAACGCCAGCCCGAGCTGCGTCTGTTCGCGTTGAGCGGCGCACCGGCCCTCGACGGACCGGATGCGGCGGCGGTGCCGATCGAGGTCGACGCCCGGCTGCAGGCCTACTACGGCGCCAGTCAGGAGAACCTGCGCCGTCTGCTCGACTGCCTCGCCGTGCGGTGTGGCGGCGCGCCGCGCGACGTGCCGCCGCCACAGGTGCAGCGCGCGCTCGGGCTGTGGCATCCGGCGCAGCCGACGCTGCAGGACGCAGCCGAGTTCACGGCCTGGTTGCACGGTCGCGGCGGGGACTTCGCGAGGCGGCCGCGCGTCGCCGTCGCCGTGCACTCGATCCACCTCGAACTGCAGCAACCGGCCGTCGTCGCGGCCCTGATCGCCGCCCTCGAGGCCACCGGCATGTGCGCGTTCGGCATCGTCGACACCTCCGAGGGCCTCGCCAGCCAGCGGCAACGCTACGAGCAGTTGCTGGCGGAGATGGCGCCGGCCGCGGTCGTGCACACCTGCCACAGCACCGACCGACTCGAGCTGCGACTCAGCCTCGACGTGCCACACCTGTCGTCGCTGTTCTTCCGCAAGAAGTCGATCGCCGAGTGGGCGGCGAGCCAGGACGGGCTCGAGCCGAACGAGGTGGTCTTCCAGGTCGCCGGCCAGGAACTGCTCGGCGCGATCGAACCGATCGCCTGTGCGGGCACCACGCTGGGCGGTGGCAGCAGCGAGGCGTTCACGCCGCTCGCCGAACGGGTCGCCCACCTTGCGGCCCGCACGCAGCGCTGGGTCGCCTTGCGCACCAAGCCGAACGCCGACAAACGCATCGCGCTCGTCTACTGGGACCGCGGCATGCACAAGGCCGACCTGATGCGGGGCAGCGCCACCGGCATGCACCTGAACGCGCCGCGCAGCCTGCTGGCGGTCGCGGAGCGGCTGCGCGCCGAAGGCTACCGGCTGCCGGGGCTGCCGACCGGCGAGACCGAACTGGTCGCCGAACTGCTGCGCGGCGGGCGCCAGATCGCCCGGCACGACCACGACGGCCTGCGCGAACTGCTGGCCACCGGCGCGCCCGAACTGCTGCCGGTGGCGACCTACGAACGCTGGCTGGCCGAGCACGTGCCGAGCGCGGCGCGCGACGAGCTGTACGCCCGCTGGGGCCCACCGCCCGGCGACATCATGACCACCACCACCGCCGACGGCACCCGCTGCTTCGTGATCCCGCGCCTCGACCACGGCGGCCTGGTGTTGTTGCCGCAGCCGCTGCGCGGGGAAGCCCACGACGACCGCGCGATCCACGACAAGCTCACCTGCCCGCCGCACCACTACGTCGCCACCTACCTGTGGCTGCAGCACGGGCTCGGCGCCGATGCGGTCGTGCACTTCGGCACCCACGGCAGCGAGTTCGCGTTGCCCGGCAAGAGCGTCGGCCTGGCCGAGACCGACTGGCCCGATCTGGTGCTCGGCAGCCTGCCGAACATCGCGCCGTGGATCGTCGAGAACCTCGGCGAGGCGATGGCCGCCAAACGCCGCGCCTATGCCGTACTGGTCGGCCACCTGCCGCCACCGGCCGTCGACGGCGGTCTGGCCGACGAACTGGCACGCCTGCACGACGAACTCGACCGCTTCGTGGTGCTGCCGGCAGGGGCGCTGAAGGAGCGTTTCCGCCGCCAGATCGGTCGGCAGGTCGAGGAGCAGCGGCTCGACCGCGACCTGGCGCTGGTCGCCGGTCCGGACGGGCAGTTCGACGACCCGAGCCTACAGCGCGTCGACGACCACTTGCACGAACTCGCCGAGAGCACGACGCCGGTGTCGCTGCACACGTTCGGCCAACCGCCCGCGCCGGAGCTGCTGATCCCGCACCTGGTCAGCTGCCTGCGCGCGGGCTTCCGCGAGCGGCTGGCGGCCTTGGGAGCGGGCGGTGGCCACGCCGACCACGTGCGCCCGGCGGCCGAGCGCCTGCTCGCGCTGCACCTCCGCGACGGCCTCGCTGCCGAAGCGGCGTTCGCGGCGGCCGGCATCGACCTGCGCGGCGCGGAAATCCCGGATTCCCTGCAACAGGACCTCGAACTCGCGCGCTCCCTGTGGCTTGGCTACGCCGCGACCGGCAACGAGCTCGACGGGCTGGTGCGGGCCCTGGCCGGCCGCTTCGCGGTGCCAGGACCAGGTCGCGGCCCGATGCGCAATCCCGGGGTGCTGCCGACCGGCCGCAACCTGTACGCGCTGAATCCCGACGAGGTGCCGAGCCGCGCCTCGTGGGAACTCGGCCGCCAACTCGCCGACGACCTGCTCGCCGCGCACCGCCGGCAGCACGGCCGCGAGTTGACCAAGGTGGCGTTCTCGTTGAGTTCGTTCGCGACCTTCCAGGACTACGGCGTGATGGAGGCGCAGGTGCTCTGGTTGCTGGGCTGCGAGCCGATCTGGGACGCGAAGAACCTGGTCCGGGAGTTCCGGATCGTGCCGCGCGCCGAACTCGGCCGACCGCGCGTCGACGTGTTCCTGTCGGCGTTGTCGTACTACCGCGACCACCTGCCGAGCCGCATGGAACTGCTCGATCGCGCGGTGCGGGCCGTGGCCGCCTGCGACGAAGCGGACAATGCCGTCCGGCAGTTCACGGCCGCCGCGCAGGCCCGGCTCACCGCCGAGGGACTGGACAGCGACGTGGCCGCCCGCCTCGCCAGCGCCCGCATCTTCGGCCATGCACCCGGCCAGTCGTCGTCGGCGAGCTACTACTACCTCGTCGAACGTTCGGGCGATTGGGACACGCGCGACGAACTGATGGACCTGTACCTCGACCAGGCTTCGCACGTCTACACGGCAGGAGCCTGGGGCGAACCGGCGCGCGCGGCGTACGCCGCCGCCGCACAGGGCACCGAAGTGGTGCTGCGCACCTGGTTCGACCACACGACGAGTCCCTTGTCGAACAAGTACCAGTGGTACACCGGCGGCTCGCTGGCCCTGGCGATCGAGAAGGTGACCGGGAAACGGCCCGACTACACGTTCGTCGACGTGCGCGACGACCGTGCACCGCGCCTGGTCGCCGCCGAAGCGGCCCTGCTCGCCGACGTGCGCGTGCGGTTGTTCAACCGCAAATGGCTGCAGGGCATGCAACAGGAAGGCTACGCCGGTGCCGACCAGATGAAGGTGCTGGTGTCGAACCTGTTCGGTTGGGAGACGATGCGGCAGGGCAGTGTGCCCAAGGACGTCTGGGACGACGTCGTCGCGGTGCTGCTCGAGGACGAGAAGCAACTCGGGTTGCGCGAGTTCTTCGCCACCCACAACCCCCACGCCGAACAGGGCATCGCCGAACTGCTGCTCGAAGCGGCGCGCAAAGGGCATTGGCAGGCCGACGCCGCGACCCTGCGCCGCGTCGCGACCCGCTACCTGGAGCATCGGGAACGCCACGGCGACGCCGGGGGCATCCTGCAAGCCGGCGCCGGCAAGGTGCTGGCGTTCGCCGCGCGTGTGCTGACGAACGAACCTGCGGCCGCGACCAGTACGGTCGCCACCACCGACGCCAGCGGCGATGCCCCGGTGGCCGCTGCGCCGACAGCCACCCCGCCGCCCCCAGCCGACGCGACTGCGAACACCCCCCCCGCCCCGCCCGACGCGGACGAAGGCACCCGGCTGGTGCCCGCCGCGGCTCCGGACCGCGCGCCGTCCATCGCCTGGATCGCCACGTTGGCTGGCCTGTTCTTCTGCCTCGGCGCACTGCGCCGCCGCCCCCTCTGACATGACGACCCTCCAAGACCTGCTGGCCGCCCTGGCCGATCTGTTGCTCCTGCCGGTGTTCTGCGGACTGCTGCTCGCCATCGCCTATGCGCTGGCGAGCGCCGGGTCGCTGCTGCGCGAACGGTTCGCGCTCCGCACGACCGCGGCGACCCGCCGTTCGCACTTCGCT
>DAIMFJ010000099.1:0-14992 GCA_036724695.1 Planctomycetota bacterium | reverse complement strand
GCTTGTGGGAAGACCCGCAGCTCAGTGGCTCGTTCTTCTACGTGCTGGAGAACGTTTGGCAGCACAATTGGTTCGCGGGAGCTTACGTCGGGCAAACGCTGCCGATCACGGGTCGCCCTGGCTTGGAGAAGGCGCTTGCGGAATCGCAGCATGCGCAGGCGCTGATCGACGCACGCCGTTCCGAAGCCGACGTACTGAACAACCTGGATGTCGCGTGGGTGAAGCACTCCGCCGCACGGCTGCGCGTCGATCTGCTGACGGCGCTGGTGCAGAGGCTCACCGACCTCGAACAGATCGCGTCGCGGTTGGCCGCTTCCCAGACCCTGACTCAGCTCGAAGCGCGTGCGTTCACACTGGCGAGAGTCCGCCACCAAGCCGACCTCGTCGTCGCCCGCGGGGAAGCGCAGGGTGCAGACCTGCGTCTGCGCGAGCTGCTGGGGATGCCCCCGGGACTGGATCTGCGCCTTGAACCCAGCATGTCGACTACCGAGCGCGTGTCTGGTGCGGAGCAGCTTGCGAAGCTGAACCAGAGCCCGCTCGTCGAGTTGGCCAAACGCGAGCACGATGTTGCGGAACGCGGGCTCCAACTCGCCATCCGCAAGCAGTGGCCGGAGCTGTGGATTCAGCCCGGGTGGCAGGAGGAAGACGCGCAGCCGCGCCCAGCCTTTGGCTTCTCGCTGCCGATTCCGCTGTGGAACGCGAACGCGCAGGAGATCGCCGAGAAACGAGCGGCTCGGGACGTTGCTGCCGAACGACTGAAGGAGCGGCTGGAGGCTGCTACCCACGCGCTTGCGCGGGCGGACACGAAGCGGCGCGCAGCGGTCGAACAACGTCGCATCCTCGACGTCGAGTTGCTGCCACTCACCGAGCGTCAAGTCGCGGACGCAAAGCGTCTCGCCGAACTCGGCCAGCTCGACACCTTGTTGATCCTGGATGCCGTGACACGCGCCTACGAGGCGCAACTCGCCGCGGTCGCATCCGCCGTGACCGAGGCGGAAGCCACGGTCGAACTGAACTCGCTCTTCTGGCCGTCGCTGGCGGCCCCCGCGAAGGAGGAATGACCCATGGCTGCACGTCTCCGTTTCATTCTCGTTGTCACCCTGCTCGCGTCGGCCTGTTCGAAGAAGCAGGAGCCCCAGCCTGCGCATGACGAAACACACGCACCGACGAATCGGATCGCGGTGCCCGAAGCCGTTCGCAGGAATCTCGGCATCGACTTCGTCAAGGTCGAGCGTCGCCGGGTGGCGCAGACCCTGCGGTTCTCCGGTCACTTCGAGTTGCTGATGACCGCGCGTCATGAGCTGCGCACGCCGGTGCAGGGGCGAGTCACACTGTTGGTGAAGCCGCTGCAATCGGTCAAGGCCGGCGACCCCATCTACCGGGTCGACTCTCCGGACTGGCGGCGAGCGCAACGCGAGATCGGGGAGATCGCCACGCAGATTCGAGTCGACGAGGCGCGACTGGCGGCGATGCAGCCACTCGTCGCTGCGCACCGCGAACACGAACAGAGCTTGCGCGAAGCCGCGTCGGTGCTCGAAGCGCGCCAGAAGAACGTCGAAGAGACGCAGTCCAGCGTTGGTGGGCAGGCGCGAGAACTGGCTGAGGCGCGTGCGCAGCTTGCCCAGGTGCGCGCTGACCTCGCCGAGGCCCGCGAGAAAGGAGCTACAACCGATGCCGCGCTGGCCGAAGTCCAGGCGCAGCTCATCGCTGGTCGGGACAGGTTCCGCTTGGCGCTCGAAGCCGCAGCGGCTGTGACCGGCTCGACGGTCGAACAACTACTCGGCGATGCCCCGGGCGCTACCAGCAAGTTGCCCTATTGGCGTGTGCTGTCGGCCATCGAGGTGCGCGCGAGTGCGGGCGGCGTGGTCGATCAGTTGCAGGTCGCTTCGGGCTCGTGGCTGGAAACCGGCCAACTGGTCGTCACGGTCAGCGACCTCGGCCAAGTTCGGTTCCGGGCGCGCGGCCTGCAGAGCGATCTGCCGCGGCTTCGCAGTGGGTTGTCGGCGCAAGCGGTGCCGGCACTCAGCACCAGTGCCGGGGAAGAGCGCGTGCCTGGAGCCCTGTTGCTCGGCTCCGACGCGGACCCGTCGCAGCGGACCCTCGACCTGTTTCTCGAACCGACGGCTGCGGCGGCGTGGGCGCGTCCCGGTGTCTCGGGCTTCCTGGAGATCGAGACGGCCGGCACGGCGGAGCCCGTGCTGGCAATCCCACTCGCCGCGACGCTGCAGGACGGCCTCGAACGGGTGCTATTCCGACGCGACCCCGCAGACCCGGACAAGGTCATCCGCCTGGAGGCCGACCTCGGCCTCGACGATGGACGGTGGGTTGAAGTCAAGAGCGGCCTGCGCGATGGCGACGAGGTCGTCTTCGCCGGTGCCTACGAGCTGATGCTGGCCAGTTCGGGGTCGGCTGCAAAGGGCGGCCACTTCCACTCCGACGGGACCTTCCACGCGGGTGAGCACAAGTAACATGTTCCGCAAGCTCATCGCCTTCTCGCTGCGGCAGCCTTGGATCGTGCTGCTGATGGCCGTCGGTCTGCTGGCCTTCGCGGGCTACCAAGTGCCGCGCATGCCGGTGGACGTCTTCCCCGAACTGAACGCACCGACCGTCGTCGTGCTGACCGAGGCCGCAGGCTTCGCCGCCGACGAAGTCGAACAGAACGTCACGTTCCCGATCGAGAGTTCGGTCAACGGTCTGCCCGGCATCCGTCGTGTGCGCAGCGCAAGCGCCATCGGCCTGTCCCTGGTGTGGGTCGAGTTCGAGTGGGGCGAGGACATCTACCGCGCCCGCACCTTGGTCGCGGAGAAGCTCAACGCTGCACGCGCCAACCTGCCGCCGAATGCGCATGCCGAGATCACGCCGATCACCTCGATCACCGGCGAGATCATGCTGCTGTCGTTGTCCTCGCCGGACGGCACGCAGACGCCGATGACGGTGCGCGCGTACGCCGAGTTCGAGCTGCGCAACCAACTGCTTTCGGTTCCTGGCGTGGCCCAGGTCGTCGCCATCGGCGGTGATCTGCCCGAGTACCAGATCAACGTCCGTCAGGACCAATTGCAGCTCTACGACCTCACGATGCAGGAGGTCGTGGATGCGGCACGCACGGCGCACAGCACCGCTGGAGCCGGCTACCTGCCAAACGTCGATGGGCTCGAACTGCCGGTGCGCCAGACCGGGCGCGTCCGGTCAGAGGCTGACATCGCCGGCACCATCGTTCGCTACAAGGACGGGCATCCGGTCACGATCGGGCAGGTCGCTGAGGTCGTGCGCGGGGCCACTCCCAAGCGCGGCACGGCCACCGAGGGCGGCAAGGCTGCGGTCGTGTTGTCGGTGCAGAAGTCGCCCGGCACGAACACGCTCAACCTGACCGACGCCATCGACAGCAAGCTCGACCAAGTCGAGAAGGCGATGCCCCCTGGCGTCGTGCTGAACCGCCATGTGATGCGCCAGTCGGACTTTATCACGCTGTCCGTGCACAACCTGATCGCGGTGCTGCGCGATGCGGCGATCTTCGTCGTCATCGTCCTGATCCTGTTCCTGCTCGACGTCCGCACGACGCTCATCACGTTGACGGCGCTGCCGCTCAGCTTGGCGGTCGCCTTCCTCGTGCTCTGGGCATGCGGGCTCTCGATCAACGTCATGACGCTCGGTGGCCTCGCGGTCGCGATCGGTGAACTGGTCGACGACGCGATCATCGATGTCGAGAACGTCTTCCGCCGGCTGCACGAGAACGCCGCTCTCCCGGTCGAGGGACAGAAGCCGGTGCTCCGGGTCATCTGGGACGCCAGCAACGAGATCCGCAGCTCAGTCGTCTTCGCGACGGTCATCATCTGCATGGTGTTCGTGCCGCTGCTCTTCCTGCAGGGCATCGAAGGACGCTTCTTCCGGCCGCTCGGCATCGCATACATCGTGTCGACGTTCGCGTCGCTGATCGTCGCGCTGACCGTGACGCCGGCGCTCTGCCGGTTGGTCCTGTCGAAAGTCGGTTCGAAGGCGCACGGCGAGGGGATCCTCGTCCGATGGTTGAAGCGGCGCTACGAGCCGGCGTTGCAGTGGGTGATGCGCCGCGGCCGAAGCGTTCTCGCGGTCTCTGCGCTGGCTACCGTCGCTAGCCTTGCACTCGGCAAGACCTACGGCACGAGCTTCCTGCCAGAGTTCAACGAGGGCACGTTCACCGTGTTCCTGATGGCTCCGCCCGGCACGTCGCTTGTCGAGAGCGATCGATTGGCGACCGGCGTGGAAGCCCAACTCGGCAAGCTGCCCGGAGTGCGTTCGGTCGTGCGTCGAACGGGGCGTGCGGAGCGGGACGAGCACGCCGAGCCCGTGAGCAGTTCGGAGATCGAGGTCACCATCGCTGTCGGGTTCAGCAAGCACGATGTGCGGCGATCCATCGATGGCGTTCTAGCGGGTGTTCCCGGCATCACGACCAGCATCGGCCAGCCCATCGAGCACCGCTTGTCCCACGTTCTCTCTGGCACGCCGGCTGCGATCGCGATCGTCGTGCAGGGGGATGACCTGAGCTTGCTTCGAACTCTCGCCAAGCAGATCGAGGGCGAACTCAAGTCGCTGCCCGGGACGCGCGACGTCGCTGCGAACCGAGAAGTGATGATCACGTCTTTGCCTGTCCGCTACCGACCTCGTGATCTAGCAGCAGCGGGGTTGAGCCCGGCATCGGCCGCGGAGCAAGTGCAGGACGCCCTCCAAGGCGAGACCGTGGCGGAGGTCAACGAGGGCATCCGGCGCTACGCGATCACGGTGCGCCTGCATCCCGACGAACGTGAGCGAATCGACGATGTGAGCAAGCTGGTCCTGCGTGGGGACGGCGGGGCAACGGTGCGGCTTCGAGACGTGGCCGACATGGGGCGCGAGCGCACTTCGAACCTGATCGCGCGCGAGAACGGCAAGCGCAAGGCTGTCATCTCCTGCAACGTCGCCGAGGGCTACAACCTTGGGCAACTCGTCGAAGAGGTGAAGAAGCGGGTCGAACCGATCGTCACCAAAGCAGGTTGCACGCTTGCCCTCGGTGGTCAGTTCGAAGCGCAGCAGTCCGCGAGCCAGACGATCCTGGTCATGGGTGCGTTCGTCATCGTCGTGATGCTGTTGCTGGTGAACGCTGCACTGGGCTCGATGCGGGCCGCCGTGCTGGTGATGGTCAACCTGCCTTTGTCGCTGATCGGCGGCATCGCTGCCATCTACCTCACCGAGTCGCCGAGCCTCTGGAGCAACACGCTTGCGCTGTTCGGCCTCGGTAGCGACCGCTACGTCGCGCCCGTGATCTCGATCGCGAGCATGGTCGGCTTCATCACGCTGTTCGGCATCGCCGTGCGGAACGGCATCCTGCTGGTGCGGCACTACTTCGACCTGATGCACGATGGCGCGCCACTGCAGGAGGCCATCCTGCGCGGCTCGATGGAGCGGCTGGTGCCGATCCTGATGACCGCGCTGACGGCAGCACTCGGCCTCTTGCCGATCGTGATGGCTGCTGGTGAGCCCGGCAGCGAAATCCTCGCCCCGTTGTCGGTGGTCGTTCTCGGCGGCCTCTTGTCCTCGACCTTCCTCAACCTGCTCGTCGTGCCTGCCGGGTTCTACCTGATGTTCAGGAACCACCCGGTCGGACCGAAGGGCCAAACGCCCGATGCTCTGGAGTTGTCATGAAGACGCAGTGCCTTTCCGTTCTCGTTGCCTCGTTCCTCTTCGCCGCGTGCGGCAAGGAGGCCCACGTCCACACGCCCGGCGATGGCCACGGCAAGGAGACGGGCCACACCGATGACCACGCCGCCGGTGGCCACGGCGCGATGGCAAGCTTGGGCTCCATCCAGCTCGGTAGCGTGGCCGTCGAGGTGTCGCAGGAAGGCACGGTGGAAGCTGGCAAGGAAGTCGGGGTCGACTTGTCCTTCGCCAAGGGCAAGCCCGTTCCAAGTACGGTGCGGGCTTGGGTCGGGGTCGAGTCGGCTGCGGGCTCCTTGAAGGCCAAACTCGCGAAAGAGGGCGAGGACGGCATGCACGGCCACTTGGAAGTGCCGAAGCCCCTGCCTGACGGCAGCAAGCTGTGGTTCGAAGCGGATGGCGCTGCAGGCACCAGCAAGGCTTCGATCGCGTTCCGCAAGTAGGTCCCTAACCGAACAGGAGGCTCTCCGATGAACAACGTGTTTCCCCGGATTCGTTTGATGACGGTGGCGCTACTGCTCCTCGCGGGCTGCGCCGGAGCGCCGTCACCGAGGTGCGCTCCTGAGTGCGCCGAGTGCAGGGATCTCGCGGTGCAGGAGCTGAAGGTCCACCGTTCTGGGCGGCACTTCCAGTCCGGATCGCGCCTGCCGCGGGTCCACGTCTGCAGTTGCTGCAAGGTCGAGGTTGCGATCTACGAGGTAGACGGTAAGCCGATGCTGCGATGCCCGAAGTGTGCGCCGGAGGGCATCGAGTGCGCTGCATGCGAAGCCGGTGGTTCGCAAGCGCACACCCATGCGGCCAAGTGACAGCCCGGGGCCGGGCCTTGCCCTCAGTCGGCGAGGCTCGGCGTCTGGATGCCGATGCGACACTGTCCGTCGGTTCGGAGCTTCATGCGGCGCTCGAACCTCTTCTGGTCCTGAGCCAGGGTGTCGTCGACCTCCAGCGCCGCGAGCAACTTGCGCAGGTGCTTCTCTGGCGCGGTCGCCGCGGGGCACAGGCTGTAGTAGACCCAGCGGCCGTCTTTTCTCCCGCGGACCAAGCCGGCCGAGACGAGCACCTTCAGTTGTCGCGACACGTTGTATTGGCGCTCCTGCAGGGCGTCGACGAACTCGCAGACGCAAAGCTCGGTCTCGTTGCTGGCGAGCAGGCGAAGCATGCGAACGCGCGTCGGATCGGAGAGCGCCTGAAAAGTTGCCGACGCCTGCTCGGGTGAAGAAGTCTTGCTCATGCGAACGACCTGGGAATCCGATTAATAGTTGCGCGAATGCGCATGTGTGCTAGTGTAGCACGACCCGCGACGACCACAAGCGTTCCCCCGACTCCCTCCATGAGCCACCCCGACGAGCTTCGACCGAGTGAGTGCATCGCCGAATCGTCGTGCGGGCACACTGCGAGTGAGGAGGGTGGCCATGGTGCGCGTAGCGAGCGATGGCGCGTGTCGACGGCGGCTGTGCTGGCTGTGTCTGCGGAGCTTTGGGCACTTGGTCAAGGTGCGGGGAGTACGGTCGCCGTGGCCACGTTGTCCGTCGCGGCGATCTTGCTCGGCGGCATCCCGACGCTGCTCGGAGGGCTCAGGTCTCTCGCCGCGCTGCGCCTCGACATCCAGTTCTTGATGACCATCGCGGTCGTCGGCGCGTTCGTGATCGGTGAGTTCCCCGAGGCCGCGGTGGTGGTCGTGTTGTTCGCGGTTGCCGAACGGATCGAGGAGCGCACGGTAACCCGGGCGCAGAACGCCATCCGCTCGCTGATGACGCTGTCGCCGCCTACGGCAACCGTTGCCGATGCCGGAGGTCAGTGGGTCGAACGGCCGGCGGTCGAGGTCCGCGCCGGATCCACGATGCTGGTGCGGCCGGGTGAGCGGTTCGCGCTGGACGGTGTGGTCGTAGACGGCGAATCCGCGGTCAACCAAGCGGCGATCACGGGCGAGAGTCTGCCCGTAGAGAAGCGGCCCGGCGACAAGGTCTTTGCGGGCACCATGAACGGACAGGGTGCGTTGCGTGTGACGACGACCGGCGGTGCCGACCAGACCACGCTTGCGCGCATCGTTCGCAGCGTGCAAGAGGCCCAGGCGCAGCGGGCTCCGGTGCAGCGGTTCATCGACTCGTTCGCGCGCATCTACACGCCCGTCGTGGTCGCGATTGCGACCCTCATCGCACTGTTGCCATGGCTCGCGTTCGGACAACCCTTCGAGCCGTGGCTCTACCGAGCCTTGGTCTTGCTGGTGATCGCCTGCCCATGCGCACTGGTCGTCTCGACGCCAGTGGCGATTGCGAGCGGTCTCACGGCAGCCGCGCGCGCTGGGATCGTCGTGAAGGGTGGCGTGTATCTGGAACGCGGGGAGAAGCTCGCGTGCATCGCGCTCGACAAGACGGGCACGCTCACTGCGGGCACTCCGACCCTCACGGACGTGCTCCCGCAGAATGGCCGCGAACCTGGGGAGGTACTTCGGCTCGCGGCGAGCATCGAGGCGTCCTCGGAACATCCCGTCGCCAAGGCTCTCGTATCCGCCTACAAGGGCGACTTGCAGAAGGTGACCGGGTTCGCTGCGTTGACGGGCCGCGGTGTGGCCGGAGTCGTGGACGAGGTCGAGTACTGGGTCGGCAACCATCGTCTCGTGGAGTCCACCGGCGTGTGTTCCCCCGCGATCGAGCAACAGCTTCAGGCGCTCGAACAGCAGGGCAAGACGTGCCTCGTGCTGATGTCGCGGGACTGCGTGTTGGCGATCTTCGCAGTTGCCGACCATGTGCGGGAGACGAGTCCCGCCGCGGTAGCAGCGTTGAAAGGCATGGGCATCCATCCCGTCGTCCTGAGTGGCGACAACCAGCGCACTACCAGCGCGGTTGCCCTCCAGGTCGGCATCGACGACGCGCGCGGTGAGTTGTTGCCCGACGACAAGCTGCAAGCTGTCGCCACCCTGAAGGCCACGCATGGCGCAGTCGGCATGGTCGGGGATGGTGTCAACGATGCACCTGCGTTGGCACGGGCCGACGTCAGTTTCGCGATGGGCGCTGCGGGGTCGGATACGGCCTTGGAAACTGCGGGAGTCGCGCTGATGGCTGACGACCTGCGCGGGCTGGCGGTCTTCCTCAGGATCAGCCGCGCAACAAGACAGATCCTGCGCCAGAACATCTCGGTGGCGCTCGCGACCAAGGGTGGCTTCTTTGGCTTGGCTCTCCTCGGGTACGCCACGCTGTGGGCTGCGGTGGTAGCGGACATGGGAGCGAGTCTGGTGGTGGTCGCGAACAGCTTGCGCTTGCTCCATGCGCCCTTGACCGAGGAACTGCACTTGAGCAAAGGAGTGAAGACATGAAGGGCGCGATGAAGCAGCGAGGCTGTGGTCGAGAGACGAACTCCGTGCTCTTAGTCGTGTGCGATGGAGTTGCGGGTTGCAGTAGCTCACGGGAGACAGGCATCGAGCACTCTGACAAGCTGCGTGTCCAGCCAACGCCTGCGGCCGGGCGCACTCTGCTGGGGTGGTTGCTGCTGGCGGGTCTTCTTTGTGGCTGCGCGAGCGCCGTACCCGATCTCGATCCAGTGCGCGATGCAGCCATGGCCGTAGGCGTCGCGGACGCGATCGTCATTCGCGAGGACGCGGAGCCCATCGACTCGAAGTTGCCGGAGTTGCCGACGCTGACGATTGCCGATGCCGTGCGCGCGGCGCTGCAGCACGATCCACGCTTGCAGGAAGCGCTCGCCGTAGCCAGGGTCGCCCTTGCCGGCGCTCACCAGGCGCGACGATGGCCCAACCCCATCCTCGATATCGTCTTCCGATTCCCCGAGGGTGGCGGAAGGGTCGAGGTACGATGCCGAGCGCGCGCCAGAGTGGTGGCACCTGGACGGTCGGCGGTAGCGGGGCCCTGAAGGCGCGGCTGTTCTGTGGCCTGCTCGACGGCCAGGGGCGCGTGCCGTTCGGCGGCTTGTGCGCCGGCGCCGCCGGCAACATCGGCACGCTGGCCACGCCGCTGCCGCCATCGGTCGGCAACACGGCGTTCCGCTTCGAAGGCAGCGGTTTCTCGCCGTCGACGCTGATGTTCCTGGCGATGGGTTTCCAGCCGCAGTTCCCGACCTTCCAGATCCCCGGCACGGCCGGCTGTTACCAGAGCACCGACGCATCGGTGACCGTGGTCGGTTTCTCCGGAGCGGGCGACGTGCGCTCGTCGTCGCCGTACGGCCACGTGCAGTTCGACCTGCCGCTGCCGACCAGCCCGGCGTTCGTCGGACTGTACTTCTCGGCGCAGCTCGCCGGCCTCGACGCGGGCAGCACCGCGGCGGTGCCGTTCACGACCAGCAACGCGATGCAGGTGACGCTGTTCTGAACGGCGTTGCCGTGGCGGCGCGGCGATGCCTACGATCCGCGGCATGGTGAATCGCCGCGCCCCGCTGTCCTCGACCGCCATCCTCCTGGCGCTGGCCGCCTGCGCCAGCCAGCCGAACGCGCCGGCCAGCGCCGCGCGCGGACCGGTGGTCGTCGCGACATGGCCGTTCGGGCAGATCGCGACCGACCTCGCGTTGAGCAAGCTGCAGGCCGGCGGCTCGCGGCTCGATGCGATCGAAACCGGGATCCGCGAGGTCGAACGGCAGAGCTGCGACGGTTCGGTCGGCCTCGGCGGGCGCCCCAACGCGGCTGGCTATGCGCAGCTCGACGCCTGCATCATGGACGGGCCGGGCCACCGCGCTGGCAGCGTCGCCGGGGTCGAGGGCATCGTGCATCCGATCAGTGCCGCGCGGCTGGTCATGGAGAAGACCAAACACGTGATGTTGGTCGGCGAAGGGGCGCGCTGGTTCGCACTCGAGCACGGCGTCGAAGCGGTCGACGTGCAGGAACTCGACGCGAAGAAGGCCGCATGGCTGGCGCGCGATCGCGATCCCGCGGTCGACGAAGCCGGCCACGACACCGTCACGGTGCTGCTGCTCGACGCGAACGGCGATCTCGCCGGTGGATGTTCGACCAGCGGTGCCGGCGGCAAACTGCCCGGCCGCGTCGGCGATTCGCCGATCCTCGGCGGTGGCCTCTACGTCGACAACGAGGTCGGCGCAGCCGGCGCGACCGGCATCGGCGAGAACGTGATGCGCTACTGTGCCACGTTCTGGATCGTCGAGTGCATGCGGCAGGGTTTGCATCCGCAGCAGGCGTGCGAAGAGGTGCTGCACCGCATCGCCCGCCTCGACCCGCGCGGCTACCAGCTCGACATCTGCTTCATCGCGCTCGACAAGCAGGGCCGCAGCGGGGCGGCGGCGAGCAATTCGCGCTTCCCGTACGCGGTCACCACGGCGACGCGCAGCGAGGTGCTGCACGTCGACCGGGTGGCGCCGAACTGATCTGCTGCTGCCGCGTTTCGTCGCGTCGCGCGTCGATTCGCCGGATGCGAAGCGGATGCAGCAAGTCAGCGCCGGTGGCCCCTGCTGGACGGCGCGGCAGCGACGACACGACCTCCGGTTGCGGCCACAGGCAGCGCTGAGAGGGGCGGCGCCGCGCAGCGTACGCCGGCCGCATGCGCGACGATCGCGTTAAGCGTCGCGCTCGGCCGCAGCGCCTGCGCGGCGAGCTGCGGATTCGGCTGGTAGTAGCCGCCGACGTCGATCGGCTTGCCTTGCACGGCGTTCAGTTCGGCGACGATCTTCGCCTCGTTCTCGGCCATCGCCTTGGCGATCGGCGCGAAACGCGCCGCCAACTTCGCATCGTCCGACTGCCCGGCGAGCGCTTCGGCCCAGAACTTCGCCAGGTAGAAGTGGCTGCCGCGGTTGTCGATGCCGCCGACCTTGCGGGACGGCCCCTTGTCGGCGAGCAGGTAGCTCGCACTCGCCTGGTCGAGGGTCTTGGCGAGCACGCGTGCGGCGGCGTGCTGGTAGCGGTCGGCCACGTGCTCGAAGCTCGCCGCCAACGCGAGGAACTCGCCGAGCGAATCCCAGCGCAGGTAGTTCTCCTCGAGGAACTGCTGCACGTGCTTGGGCGCCGAGCCGCCAGCACCCGTCTCGAACAGGCCGCCGCCGTTCATCAGCGGCACGATCGACAGCATCTTGGCGCTGGTGCCGACTTCCAGGATCGGGAACAGGTCGGTCAGGTAGTCGCGCAGCACGTTGCCGGTCACCGAAATCGTGTCCTGGCCCTTGCGCAGCCGCGCGACGGAGAGCCTGGTCGCCTCGACCGGCGCCAGGAAGTGGAACTCCAGCCCCTGGGTGTCGTGCTGCGCCAGGTACGTTTCGACCTTGGCCAGCAGTTGCGCGTCGTGGGCGCGGTTGCGGTCGAGCCAGAACACCGCCGGGGTGTTGCTCAGGCGCGCGCGCGTCACGGCGAGCTTGACCCAGTCGCGGACCGCGTCGTCCTTGACGCTGCACATGCGCCAGACGTCGCCCTTCTCGACCTGGTGCTCGAACCACACCTTGCCGTCGGCGCCGCGCACGACGACTTTGCCGTCGGCGGCGATCTCGAAGGTCTTGTCGTGCGAGCCGTACTCCTCGGCCTTCTGCGCCATCAGGCCGACGTTCGGCACGCTGCCCATCGTCTTGGGGTCGTAGGCGCCGTTGGCCTTGCAGTCGTCGATCACCGCCTGGTACACGCCGGCGTAGCAACGATCGGGGATCACCGCCTTGGTGTCCTGCAGCTTGCCGGCGGCGTTCCACATGCGGCCCGAATCGCGGATCATCGCCGGCATCGACGCGTCGATGATCACGTCGCTCGGCACGTGCAGGTTGGTGATGCCCTTGTCGCTGTTGACCATCGCGACGCCGGGGCCGCGCTGGTAGGTGGCGGCGATGTCGGCTTCGATCGCCTTGCGATCGGCCTCGGGCAGCGTCGCGAGCTTGGCGAGCACGTCGCCGAAGCCGTTGCGCGGGTCGGCGCCGAGCTTGCACAGCGTCTCGCCGTGCTTGGCGAACACGTCGGCGAAGTAGGTGGTCACGCCGTACCCGAACAGGATCGGGTCGCTGACCTTCATCATCGTCGCCTTCAGGTGCAGCGAGAACAGCACGCCCTGCTGGCGCGCGTCTTCGACCTGTTCCTTCAGGAACTGCACGTAGGCCTTCTGGCTCAGGAACGACGCGTCGACGACCTCGCCGGCCTCGACCTTGACCGGTGCGCCGAGCTGGGTCGTCTTGCCGTCCTTGCCGACGTGCTCGATCGTCAGCGTGCCCGCCGCCGACTTCTCGTTGCCGTAGAAGTCGCCGTGGCTCATGTGGGCGACGTGCGAGGCACTGTCCTTGCTCCAGGCACCCATCTTGTGCGGATTCTGGCGCGCGTACGCCTTCACCGCGGCGGGGGCGCGGCGGTCGGAGTTGCCTTCGCGCAGCACCGGGTTCACCGCACTGCCCTTGACCTTGTCGTAGCGCTTCTTGTGGTCCTTCTGCGCGTCGGTCTTGGCGTCGTCCGGGTAGTCCGGCAGCGCGTAGCCCTGCGCCTGCAGCTCCTTGATCGCACCCTTCAGCTGCGGGATCGACGCGCTGATGTTGGGCAGTTTGATGATGTTCGCCTCCGGCTTCTCGGCGAGTTTGCCGAGTTCGGCCAGGGCGTCGGCGACGCGCTGCTGCGGCGGCAGCAGGTCCGCGAACGCGGCGAGGATGCGGCCGGCGAGGGAGATGTCGCGGGTCTCGATCGTGATGCCGGTGCCGGCCGTGAAGGCCTGCACGATCGGCAGGAACGAATAGGTGGCGAGGGCGGGAGCCTCGTCGGTGTGGGTGTAGACGATCTTGGGAGCGTCGGTCATGGCTGCCGTTGCGAACGCGAGGAGGGTCCGCCGCGACGGCGGCGAACCGGGGCGAAGAGGGTAACAGAACCCGGCTCGCCGGGCAGCCCGTTCCTCGGCGGGGCGGCTCAGCCGCTCTGCGCTTGTGCGTAGGCGGCCTCGGCGAAGCCGACCACCCAGGTCGTGCCGAACCGGGCGGTCGGGGCGCGCAGGTTGCCGGACGGGCCGATCGCGACGGTGGCCAGTTCGGGCGCGTCGGGGCGCAGTTCGTGGATCGTCTTGCCCTTCACGACGAGGATCCGGTTTGCGCCGGCGAACAGCGCGGCGAGGTCCCCCGGACCGAACTTCTGTTTGCCCGCATCGACCGTCGCCCGGACGGTGGCGCCGACCGCCGCCAGGTGGGCGTCGGCGCGTTGGCAGGTCGTTCAACCCTTGCGGTGGTAGTACCAGTCGACGGAGTTGGCCATCGCCGGCTGTCGGCCAGGGCTGTGGCGGGTTCAAGGGGGTGGTTGCCCCCCGGTCGGCATCTCAGGGGCAGACGTTCGCCAAGGAGATGCCCATGCAGAGCGAGGAGATCCGGCAGTTGTTGGCTCGGTTCGAGGCCCTGGTCCGCCACTTCGAAGGAGTCGAATGTTGGTTGGCCAGGGAGCTACAGCACGTCCTCGGCTACGAGCGCTGGGAGAGCTTCGCCGGGGTGCTGGAACGTGCCAGGACGGCTTGTGCCGGCGCCGGTCAAGTGGTCGGCGACCATTTTCGGGAGGTGACGAAGATGGTTCGGGTCGGTTCGGGGGCCGAACGAGGCATCGTCGATGTGGCGATCACGCGGTACGGCTGTTACCTGCTGGCGCAGAACGGTGATCCGCGAAAGCGCGCCGTCCAGGATCACCTGCTATCCTGCCCGCAGTGAACGCCCGCCCCGTCTTCGTCGTCTGTCCACCGCGCTCGGGTTCGACGTTCGTGGTGGCGCTGTTCGACAGCCATCCGCGCGTCGCGATGACCAACGAGGCGGCGTGGGTGACGTTCCTGCGCAAGGCGTTCCTGCTGGCCAGCACGCCGGCTGGCCGCTGGGTCGACGACGGCGAGAACCTGCGCACGCCGGGCATCCTGCCGGAGAAGTACACGCGCGACGTCGCGATGTCGTTCCTGGCGGTGATGCAGCCGTTCGTCGCCGAACTGTTCTTGCGGGCCAAGGGCCCTGGCGCGCGCGACTGGTACGGCGACAAGGTGATGTCGCTGCAGGACCTGCAGTTCGCCAGCGAGTGGTTCCCCGACGCCGCGTTCGTCCAGTTGGTGCGCGATCCGCGCGACATGGTCGCGTCGACCTATGCGTTCCAGGACAAGCAGCCGGCGGCGTGGGAGCAGGCGACGTTCGAACAGCGCGTCGGGCACATGGACGGTTTCCTCCGCGAGTCGAGCCGTCTGCTGGCCGGCAAGCGCAGTCTGGTCGTGCGCTACGAGGACCTGATGTCGGACCCCGTCGCCGGCGCGACGCGGCTGTTCGAGTTCCTCGGCATCGGCATGGCGGCGGAGGTGCGCGCCTACCTGGAGGGTCGCGCCGGCCAGATGTTCGCCTCGCACGGCACCAGCAGTTCGCCGCAGGCCAGCATCGGCCGCTGGCGGCAGGATCTCGACGCGGCGCAACAGGC
>DAIMFJ010000098.1:12423-15122 GCA_036724695.1 Planctomycetota bacterium | reverse complement strand
CGTCAACGTGCTGCTGCACACTGGCGCGGCGCTCCTGTTCGGGCGACTGCTGCAGCGGTTGGCCGTGCCCGGGGCGTGGGCAGCGGCGCTGTGGTTCGCCGCCCATCCCATGCACGTCGAATCGGTCGCCTGGGTCACCGAACGCAAGAACGTGCTGTCGCTGGTCGTCGCGTTGCTCGCCGCGCACCGCTTCTGGGCGTGGCACGAGGCGGGACCTGGCGGCAACCGCGCCGCGCGTCGCCACCTGGGCTTCGCCGGCGGTTGGTTCCTGCTGGCGCTGGCCAGCAAGACCGTCACCGCGACCTTGCCGGCGGCGCTGCTGGTGGTGCTGTGGTGGCGCGACGGCCGGATCGCGCGGCGCGCCGCCTGGCCACTCGGCGTGGCGCTGGCCGGCGGCGCGCTGGCGGCCGCGATGACGGCGTGGCTCGAAGCCGTGCACGTCGGTGCCGCCGACGCCAGCGACCTGGCGTTCGTCGATCGGCTGCTGGTCGCCGGGCGCGCGCCGTGGCACTACCTGGGCAGCGTGCTGTGGCCGTTCGGGCACTGCTTCCACTACCCGCGCTGGCAGCTCGATGCTGGCGACGTCACCCAGTGGCTGTTCGTCGTCGCGACGCTCGCCGCGCTGGCGGGCGCGTGGGCGGTGCGACACCGGTTCGGCCGCGGTCCGCTGACCACGCTGCTGCTGTTCGGCGGCGTGCTGACCCCGGTGCTCGGCTGGTTCGACGTGTACCCGTTCCGCTTCTCGTTCGTCGCCGACCACTTCGCGTACCACGCCAGCCTGCCGGTGTTCGCCGCGCTGGGCGCGCTGACGGCGCGCGCGGTCGGCGGCCGCTGGCCCACCGGTGGGCGAACGGTTGCGCTGGTGGCCGCGCTCGCCCTCGCCGTGCTGAGCAGCCGCCTGGTGCCGAACTACCGCGACGAGGCGACGCTGTGGCAGGCGACCCTGCGCTGCAACCCCGGCTCGACGCTGGCCCTGACCAACCTCGCCGGCAAGGCGCTGGCCGCCAACGACCTGGCGACCGCCCAGGCCCTCAGCGAACAGGCGCTGCGCAGCGATCCCGACCATGCCGAGTCGATCGCCAACCTCGGCGTGCTGGCCCACCACCGCAACGACCTCGCCGCCGCCGAAGCCCACTACCTGCGCGCGCTGCAGCTGCGGCCGAGGTTCGCGACCACGTTGCGCAACCTCGGTGCGTTGCGCCACCAGCAGGGTCGCAGCCCCGAGGCCAGGGAGCTGGTCGAACGAGCGCTCGCCCTCGATCCCGAGTACTTCGACGGCCGCACGCTGCACGTCGCGGTGCTGTACTCGCTGCGCGAGTGGCGCACCTGCCTGGCCGCCGCCGAGTGGCTGCTCGCGCATCGTCCCGACCTGCTCGACGTGCGGCTGCGCGCCGCCGAAGCGGCGCTCGAGCTGGGCGAACGCGACCGCGCGATCGCCCACGCCGAACACGCGCTGCGGCAGGCGCCAGGCCTCGAACAGGCCCGCCGCGTGCTCGACCGGGCGCGCGCCGGGCGCTGAGGTTCGCCGCGGTGCGCCGAGGTGCGCGGCGGCAGGATTCAGCGCTGCCTGCGGCCGCAACCAGAGGTCGTGTCGTCGCTGCCGCGACGACCAGCAGCGGCCGCAGGCGCTGACTTGCCTCCGATCTCCTGCTGCCGCTTCGCATCCGGGGAATCCACGCCCGACGCGAAGCAGCGCGGAAGCAGCAGTCAGCGCACCTGCCGCACGTCGATGGTCAACGTCGCCGCCCCCTGCTGGACCTGCGCGGCCGTCGCGACGAGGCGGCCACTGCGCCGCTCGTAGGTGTAGGTCTGCGACTCCAGCGGGCCTTGTTCGCGGATCGTCGCGGATTCGGCGTCGCGCCCGACGTAGACGATCTGCCAACCGGTCGACGGGTCGCGGTCGAGCACCTGACCGGGCTGCAGGCCGTCCAGCCGCGCGACGTCGAGCCACAGCGGCACCGCGCCACCGGGCCCGTAGGCGACCTGACTGGAACCCTGCTGGGGCGGCTGGCCATAGCCGTAGTCGAGGTGGGTGGCCAGCGTCGCCACCGCGCCACCGGCCGCGAGCCGGTCGACGCCGACCGTGAAGCCGTACTGCCACGGCGGCATCACCCCATCGGCGAGGCTGTTGCGCAGCGTGCCGCGGTAGTCGAGGCGCAACCCCGGCCGCAACCACTCCGGCGCCTGGCCGTGCAGCCACGGCAGGGCCAACGTACGGCGCGCGCGCAGATGGCCGTGCACGATCGTGGTCACGCCCTGGCCAGAACCGGCGGTGCCGTTGGCGTTCGGCGTCGGCATCGCCTTGCCGACCGAACTGTGCGAATGCGCCAGCAAGAGACCGGTCGCCAGATCGTACGTGTAGCGCGTGTAGCCGGACGCGTCGTGGATCTGCGTCGTCACGGCGTCGTAGGTGTGCCCACCGAGCGGGTAGCGCAGCCGGCGCACGCGATGACCCGGCGACGCCTCGTCGCGCATCGCGGCCAGGCGCGCCGGCGGCACCCACAGATCGCCCAGGCCCGTGTGATCCCCCACCAACGCCGTCGACGAGGCGCGCGCCACCGTGCGCAGCTGCGCGTCCGCGTAGACGAAGCTCGTGCTGGCGACCAGCAGGGCGTCGGGCGCCACGGCGACGAAATCGTACTGCGTGAAGCCGGCCCCGCCCCCGCCCGGCACGTCGTCGACGCGGAACCGGCGCGTGC
>DAIMFJ010000098.1:7617-12413 GCA_036724695.1 Planctomycetota bacterium | reverse complement strand
CGTGCCGTCGGTCCAGTTGCCCTGCTCGTCCTCGGTCAAGGTCTGGCGAACCCCGGGCAGCTGTGCCGAACCGCTGAAGTAGGTGACGCGCACCCCCGGTTGCAACCACGCCGGCAGATCGCCGATCGCTGCGGCGCCCGGCGCGGCGGGGGCGCCGTTCGCCGGCCCGAGCGGTGCGCGCTGCAGCACCACGTCGAGCACTTCGCGCTCGGTCTCGAACGTGACGGTGACCAGCGAGGCGGCCGCCCCGCCGAGTGCCTGCCGCACCTGTTCGTGGGTCCAAGCGCGCACCGTGCGACCGTCGATCGCGCGCAACACCGCGCCGAGCGGCACCTTGGCGCGTGCAGCCGGTCCCTCGGGGAGCAACTGTGCGACCACCAGGTCGTCGCCGCGCGACGCGAAGGCGATGCCGACCCCGGCGGCCGGTGCGGCCGGCGCGTCCTGGGGCGGCGCTGCCGCAGGTGCCGGGCTCGTGGTCGGAATCGGGCTCGTGCTCGAGTGCTGCAGGACCAGCTGGTCGCCGTCGCAGGTGAGCACGAAGCGGGCTCCGTCGGCGCGCAGTTCGAACCGGTAGCGCTGGCCGGCGCGCTGCAGATCACCGACCAGCTGGCCACCCTGCTCGTGCGCTTCGACCGGCCCCTGCTCGCCGTCGGCCCGCCAGGTGCCGACGTAGCGGCCCTGCGCGTCGTTCCAGGTCAGTTCGAGTTGCAGTTCGGCACTGGTGAACTGGCCGACGAACGGCCGCTGCAGCCGTTGTTTGGCACGCGCCAACGGGCTCTGGGCGACCAGACCGGCCGGGCCGGCCGAGCCGGGCCAGACCAACACGGCGACCGCGAGGGGGATCAGCAGCGACGGGACGCAGCCACGGGCGGACGAGCACATCGTCGCTTCTTGCGCGGTGCGGCCCGCGCGTGACCGGAATCCGGCAATTCCGGCCCGGGACGGCCCGCGAGGTCGAACCCGGCGAGGTCAGCTCTTGCCGAACCCGAACGCGACCGCCGCCCCACCCGCACTGCCGACCTGGCCGGTGCCTTGCACCGCCGCACTGGCCACCGGCCCGAACGCCAAGGTCGTCGCCAGCACCTGCTCCTGCACGTAGCCGGCGTGGGCCTGCAGCGCCTGCTGCGTCGCCGGATCGGTCGCGCAGACCAGCGCGATGCGGTCGCCGACGTGCAATCCAGCGTCCTTGCGCGCCTGCTGGACCAACCGCACGAAGTCGCGGGCCAGGCCTTCCTGTTCGAGTTCGGGCGTCACCGCGGTGTCGAGCACCAACACGACGTCGTTGCTCGACAACGCCGCCGCCGTGGCGCCGGGGTTCGGCACCAACTGCAGCACGTAGTCACCGGGCTGCAGCGCGACGCCGGCAGCCTCGACGACGTCTCCATCGCGCCGCCAAGCGCCGCTGCGCGTCGCCGCCAGCACGTCCTTCATCCGGCCGCCGAGCTTGGGCCCCAGCGCCTTGGCGTCGACCTGCAAGCGGAACGATCCGTACGCAGTCAACTCCGCCGCGAACTCGACCGCCTTGACGTTCAGTTCGTCGCGCAGCAGATGCACGAACGGCGCCATCGCCGCCGCATCGGCACCCGCCAGCACGACCTTCGGCAACGGCAACCGCGTGCGCAGCTTCTGCGCCTCGCGCAGCGACAACCCGACCGAACAGGCGTCACGCACCCGGTCCATCTCGCGCACCAGCGCCGGATCGGCCGGGAACGCCGCGACGTCCGGCCAATCGGCCAGATGCACCGATTCGGCGCCGGTCAGCCCGGTGTAGACCTTCTCGGTCAGCAGCGGCAGCAGCGGTGCAGCGGCCCGACACAGCGTGACGAGGCACGTGTACAGCGTGTCGTACGCCGCTTGCCGGTCGTCGCCGCCGGTTTCGCCCCAGAAGCGCGGCCGGCTGCGGCGGATGTACCAGTTGTTGAGCGCGTCGAGGTACTCCTTGACCACCTGGCACGCACCGGCGAGGTCGTAGCCGTCCATGCGCAGCTGCACCGCCTCGACCATCGCGCGGGTCTTGGCGAGCGCATAACGATCCAGGGGATCGGACTGGTCGGTGCGCAGCCGCGCGGTGACGCCATCGGTGTTCGCGTACAGCGTGAAGAAGTAGTACGCGTTCCAGATCGGGTTGAGCACCAGACGCACCACCTCGGTGATCTGCTTGCCGTCCTTCTGGATCTGCAGGTCGCCGCCGCGCAGGATCGGCGAGCTCATCAGGAACCAGCGCAGCGCGTCGGCGCCGACCTTCGCGAACATCTCCTCGGGGTCGGGGTAGTTGCGCAGCGACTTGCTGAGTTTCTGGCCGTGCTCGTCGAGCACGACGCCGTGGCAGATCACGTTCTGGAACGGCGGTTTGTCGAACAGCGCCGTCGCCAGCACCACCAGCGTGTAGAACCAGCCGCGCGTCTGGGCCACGTACTCGACGATGAAGTCGGCCGGGAAGTGGCTCTCGAACCAGGCCTTGTTCTCGAACGGATAGTGCACCTGCGCGAACGGCATCGAGCCCGACTCGAACCAGCAGTCGAGCACCTCCTCGACGCGGCGCATCTTCGACTTGCCGGTCGGATCGTCCGGGTTGGGCCGCACCAGTTCGTCGACGAACGGCCGGTGCAGGTCGGTCACCGGCACGCCGAAGTCGCGTTCGAGTTCGGCGATCGAACCGTACACGTCGACGCGCGGATAGCGCGGATCGTCGCTCTTCCAGACCGGGATCGGCGCGCCCCAGAAGCGGTTGCGCGAAATCGACCAGTCGCGGGCGTTCTCGAGCCACTTGCCGAACTGGCCGTCCTTGACGTGCTCGGGGATCCAGCGGATCGTCCGGTTGTGCGCCAGCATGCGATCCTTGATCGCCGTCACCTTGACGAACCAGGCGCCCGGGATCGCCTTGTAGATCAGCGGTTCGCGCGTGCGCCAGCAGTGCGGGTAGTTGTGCTCGATGGTGGCGAACTTCAGCAGCACGCCGCGCTCCTTGAGCACCTTGACGATCTCCTTGTTGGCGTCGAACACCAGCGTGCCGTGCCATTCGGGGATCTCGTGCGTGTAGCGACCGCGCTCGTCGACCGGACAGACCAGCTCGATGCCGTTCTGTTCGCAGACCTTCTGGTCGTCCTCGCCGAACCCCGGCGCCATGTGCACGACGCCGGTGCCTTCGGCGGTGTCGACGAAGTCGGCGGCCAGCACGCGGAAGCAGTTCGGCCGGCCCGCGAAGTACGGGAACATCGGCTCGTAGGTGCGGCCGACCAGGTCCTTGCCGCGCAGCGTGCCGACCGGCACGAAGCCGTCGAGTTCCTTCTTCAGGCTCGGCAGGGTCGCCGTGCCGAGCACGTAGTGCACGCCGTCCTTGGCGACGATCGTGTACTCGAGCTCCGGTCCGACCGCGAGGGCCAGGTTGCTCGGCAACGTCCACGGCGTCGTCGTCCACGCCAGGATCCGCAACGGACCCGGATCGCCGGGCCGGGCGCGCAGCGCAAACGCCACCGTCACCGCCGGATCCTGCCGCGGCCGCGTGGCGTCGTCGATGCGCGTCTCGAAGTTGCTGACCGGCGTCTGCAGGGCCCACGAGTAGGCCATCACGCGCTGGCCCTCGTAGACCAGGTCCTTCTCGTACAGCGTCTTGAACGCCCACAGGACACTCTCCATGTACGAGAGGTCCATGGTCTTGTAGTCGGCGTCGAAGTCGACCCAGCGCGCCTGCCGCGTCACGTAGTTGCGCCACTGCTGCGTGTACTTCTGCACGCTCTGCCGGCACGCGTCGTTGTACTTCGCCAACCCGAAGCCGAGCACCGCCTCGCGGCCGCTGATCTTCAGCTCCTTCTCGGCCTCCATCTCGGCCGGCAGGCCGTGGCAGTCCCAGCCGAAGCGCCGCTCGACGCGGCGCCCGCGCATCGTCTGGTAGCGCGGCACGACGTCCTTGACGAACCCGGTCAACAGGTGCCCGTAGTGCGGCAGGCCGTTCGCGAACGGCGGCCCGTCGTAGAACACGTACTCGTTCTCGCCCGCCGGCCGCTGCTCGATCGACCGCCGGAACGTGCCGTGCTGCTGCCAGCGCGCCAGCACCTCCTGCTCGAACGCGGGGAAGTCGGCCTGGGCGGGCACGGTCGGGTAGGGTTGCTGGGCTGGGTTCGGCGCGCTCATCGGGGGCTGGCAGTTTGCGCACCGGAGGCCGCGCAAACAACCTTCCGCAGCGCCGACTACGCACGACGCAGGCCGCACCTACGGCCTTGTGCGTCCCCAAGTGGCCTCGATGCGCCCGGTACCCTTGGTCGATCGTCCAGGGACCGGCCCGCGCATGAACCCCAAGCCCAAGCCGCCGCTGCCAGCCGCCGACGCCGCGCGCACCCCGCGCGCGCTGTACCGGTCGATGCTGCGCATCCGCCGCTTCGAGGAGGAACTGCACCGGCTGGTCGGTACCGGCGCGATCGGCGGCACCACCCACCTGTGCGCCGGCCAGGAGGCGATCGCGGTCGGCGTGTCGGCGCTGCTCACCGTCGAGGACCAGGTGGTCAGCACCCACCGCGGCCACGGCCACCTGCTCGCCAAGGGGGCACGGTGCGATCTGGCGCTGGCCGAGTTCGCCGGCCGCGCGACCGGTTACTGCCGCGGCAAGGGTGGCAGCCAGCACATCGCCGTGCCCGCGCTCGGCCACCTGGGCAGCAACGGCATCACCGGCGGCGGCCTGCCGATCGCCAACGGGCTGGCCCTGGCCCAGCAGTCGCGCGGCAGCGGCCGGGTCGTCGTCGCCTACCTCGGCGCCGGCGCGGCGGCGACCGGCAACTTCCACGAGCGCCTGCACCTCGCCG
>DAIMFJ010000098.1:0-7607 GCA_036724695.1 Planctomycetota bacterium | reverse complement strand
CGCCGCACTCTGGCAGCTGCCGGTGCTGTTCGTGCTCGAGGACAACGGCTTTGCGATGTCGACGCTGACCGTCGCGCACGCCGCGTGCGACAGCTTCGTCGACTGGGCAAGGCGCTATCGCGGCATGGCGACCGCCAAGGTCGACGGCAACGACGTCGCCGCGGTGCTGGCCGCCGCCGAGCCGCTGCTGGCCCGCGCCCGCGCCGGTGGTGGTCCGGCCCTGCTCGAATGCACGACGTGGCGCCACTTCGGCCACAGCAAGAGCGATCCGTGCGTGTACCGCAGCCGCGCCGACGACGCCGCGTGGCGGCAGCGCGACCCGCTCGACAAGCTGGCCGCCGCCGCGAATCTCGACGCGGCGACGCTCGCCGAGCTGCGCGCCGACGTCGACCAGGAGATCGCCGCAGCGGTGCGCTTCGCGCTGGCGTCGCCGGCCGGCGACCTCGACACCGCGCTGGCCGACCTCGACGTGGCCCCGCCGCCGGCCGACGCGGCCCCGTGCCGCCTCGCCGCGGGCACCGAGACCACCGTCACCGAAGCGCTGCGCGAGACCTTGCGCGGCGAACTCGAACGCGACTCCGCCGTGCTGCTGCTCGGCGAGGACCTCGGCGCCTATGGCGGTGCCTTCGGCGTGACCCGCGGCCTGCAGGAGCAGTTCGGCCCCAAGCGCGTGCGCGAGACACCGATCAGCGAGAACGGCTTCGTCGGGCTGGCGGTCGGCGCCGCGGTCGGCGGCCAGCGGCCGGTCGTCGAGTTGATGTTCGGCGACTTCGTGACCTGCTGCATGGACGCGCTGGTCAACCACGCCGCCAAGCTGCGCTACATGTACGCCGGCCAGGTCCGCGTGCCGTTGACCGTGCGCATGCCGATCGGCCGCCGCCACGGCTACGGCGCCACCCACAGCCAGAGCCTCGAGGCCTGGTTCCTGCACGTGCCCGGCCTCGCCGTCGTCTGCCCGGCGACCGTCGAAGACGCCGTCGGCCTGCTGCGCACGGCGATCCGCAGCGACACGCCGGTGCTGTTCCTCGAACCCAAACTCTGCTACCCGACGCGCGGGGCGATGCCGGCCGCCGACCATCTGGTCCCGCTCGGCAAGGCCCGCATCGACCGGGTCGGCGACCGCGTGACCCTGTTCACCTACGGGCAGTGCCTGCCGCTGTGCCGCGCCGCCGCCGACCGGCTCGCCGAACGCGGCATCGCCGCCGGCATCGTCGACCTGCGTTCGTTGGCGCCCTTCGACCTCGACACCTGCGCCGCCGAACTGCGCCGCACCGGCCGCGGGCTGGTCGTGCACGAAGCCTCGGCGACCGGCGGGGTCGGCGACGCGCTGCTCGGCGCGTTGCTGCCGAAGGTGTTCGGCTGGCTGCACGCGCCGCTGCAGAAGGTCGCCGGCGCGCACACGCCGATTCCATCGTCCCCCCAACTCGAAGACCTCGTGCTGCCCGGCGTCGACGCCGTCGTCGCCACCGCACAACACCTGGTCCTGGACTACTGACCACGATGGCCACGTTGCAACACCTCCCCCACCTCGGCACCGCCGACGCCGACGTGTTGTTCGTCGATTGGTTGGTCGAGGTCGGCAGCGCGGTGACCGCCGGGCAGCCGATCGCGACGATCGAGACGCTGAAGGCCGCGTTCGAGGTCGAGGCCGACGCCGCGGGGTTCGTGCTGCGCACTCTGTGCGAAGCCGGCCTGCGCGTCGCCGCGCACGCCCCGATCGCCGTGCTCGGTGCGGCCGGCGACGCCTCGGACGATGCGGTGGTCGCGGAGCTGCTGGCGGCGGCACGCGACCGCATCGCCCTGCCGACCAGCGCGGCGAGCCGCTGTGCGGCCAGCGCGCCGGTGGCGTTCTCGCCGTCGCTCGCGGAGGACGCACCGGTGGCGCCCGCCGCCCGGCGCCGCGCCAGCGAACTCGGCGTCGACCTCGCCCGCGTGCACGGCAGTGGTCCGGACGGGCTGATCCGCGTCGCCGACGTCGAACTGGCGGCGGCCGCCGAACACCCGGCCGCCGGTGCCGTCGGGACCGTCGACCCGGCCTTCGTCGCACTGCTGCGATCCGACCGAAGTGCTTTTGCGGCATTGAGTTCCGATGCCAAGTTGCACCTCTACCGCAAACACGGCGCAACGCTCGGCCACGGCTGCCGCTTCGCCCCTGGGGCGCTGTTGCTCGCCGACCGCATCGTGCTCGGCGACGCGGCGTCGTTCGGTCGCGACACCGTCGTCGAAGCCCGCACCCTGCGCGCCGGCAACCTGCTGCACTTCGGCGCCCGCTGCCGCGTGCGCGCCACCCGCCTCGAGTTCTTCGCCGACGACGTCGAGATCGGCGGCGGCGGCGCGCTGGACCCCGAAGCGGCGCTGCTGGTCGGCAGCCACGGTTTCGTCGGCGAACACGCGCACCTGAACCCGTGCCGCACACTGCGGCTCGGCGACGAGGTGGTGATCTCGCGGCAGGCGGCGCTGATGACGCATTCGTTCGGGCCCAGCTGGCTGCGCGGCTACCCGAGCCGCTTCGCCGACACGACGGTCGGCGACGGCGCGCAGATCGGCATCGCCGCGGTGCTGTTCCCAGGGGTGCAGGTCGGCCCCGGCGCGGTCGTGCTGTCGGGTTCGTCGGTGGTCACCGACGTGCCGGCCGGCCGACTGTTCGGCGGCGTGCCGGCGACCGACCAGAAGGCGGCTGCACAGCGGCTGACGAGCGACGAACTGCAGGAACGTGCCCACCAACTGGTGCGCGAGTTCGCGCGGCAGCTCGAGCTGCGCTCGTTCCGCGTCGTGGTCCGCGACGACGGCAGCGGCTGCGTCGTCGACGTCGCGCACGGCGACGGCTTGCATCGGCTCGAATACCGCCCGGCGAGCCCGTTCGGACCGTCGGCCGGTGGCGCGACGATCCCGACGGCGCACCGCAGCGAACGGGTGCTCGTCGCCTTGACGTTCGCCGACGCCGACTACACCGCCGTGCCGAGCGACCTCACCGCGATCGGCCTCGAACCCCCGCGCGTGCGCGGCCCGCTCGGCCCACTCGCCGCCGCGTTCCGCGAGTTCCTGCGCAAACGCGGCATCCGCCTCGAACCCCGCTGCTGGGCCTACACGGGAGGCTGGCTGTGAACGACGGCTTCGAGCTGCCGGCCGACCCGAAGTGCGCGTACAGCCTGCCGCACTACCGCTGGATCCTGGCCCAGGCCAAGGCCCGCTACTGGCTGCCGCTGGTCCGCGAGGTGGCGAGCGGTGTGCCCGACCGGGCGTTCCTGTTGATCCGCCACGACGTCGACATCACGCCGTGGAGTGCCCTGCGCATGGCCGAACTCGAGCACTCGCTCGGCGTGCACACGACCTACTACTACCGCCTGCACGCGCCGTTCTACAACCTGATGGACGGCGCCGTGCTCGACTCGGTGCGCGCCGTCGCGGGGATGGGTCACGAAGTCGGTCTGCACTACGAACCGGGCTTCTTCCTCGAGCGCGGCATGGATCCGGTCGCCGGCACGCGCAGCGACCTGCGCACCTTCGAAGACCTGCTCGGCTGCCGCACCCACACGATCGCACAGCACCAGCCGGCCGCGGGCCCGGTGCTCGCCGACATCAGCGACCGCCATCCGTGTGCGTACCAGCCCGCCCTGGTGCGCGACCTGCCGTACTTCGGCGACAGCGGCTTCCATTGGCGCGAAGGCTGCGTGTGCACCAAGTTCGACCGCCGCCGGCTGCACACGCTGATCCACCCGCACTCGTGGGTGCGCGACGACCGGCCGTGGCAGGACGTCCTGCATGCGCATGCCGCCGACCTCGGTGCGCGGCTGGCCGGCGAGATGGCGGCCTACGTGGCCCACGTCGAGGACTACCTGCAGCGCCGCGGCGAACTCGACCGCGCGCGCGAACGCCGCTACGGCAGCTGAGGCCGATGGACGTCCTGCACCTCACGCACCAGTTCGCTCCCGAGACCCGCGGCGGGGTCGAGTCGTACCTGGCCGACGTGGTCGAGGCGCAGCACCGCGCCGGCGTCGACGTCGCCGTGCTGACCGGCAGCCACCGGCAGTGGCCGCAGGTCGGCAGCGAAGCACTGCGCGTCGGCGACGTGCCGGTGCATCGCCTGCATCGCGACGACCGCTACTTCGACCTGTACAGCAAAGCCTGGCACCCGGGCGTCGAAGCGCATCTGCGCGAGTTCCTGCGCACGCACCGGCCGCGCGTCGTGCACGTCCACCAGTGGATCCGCCTGACGGCGAACCTGGTCGAGATCGTGCAGCAGGAGGGCATCGCCACGGTCGCGACGCTGCACGACTTCTACCTGTCGTGCCCGCGCGCGTTCCGGTTGCGCAAGGACGGCGAAGCGTGTCAGCGGCCACTGTCGGCGGCCTCGTGCCGCGACTGCGTGCCGCGCTACGGCCACGAACAGCCGGCCGAACTCGACGCCGGCATCGCGTTGTTCCGCCGGCAGAGCCGCGCCGAACTGACGATGGCCGACGCGGTGCTGGTCGGCACCGCCGCCACCAGAGACCTGCTCGCGGCGACGCTGGACCTGCCGCGCGAACGCTTCACCGTGCTGAGCCTCGGCTACCGGCGGCGATTCCCGGGCATGCCGCCGCTGCCAGCGCCGGCCGGCGACGGGCCGCTGCGCTTTGCGTTCTGGGGTGGCGTCGCGCCGCACAAGGGCCTGCGCGTCCTGGTCGCGGCGGTGCGCGAACTGCACGCCGGGCCGCTGCCGCGCCCGTTCGAACTGCACGTGCTCGGCGGCTTCGCGTCGCCGGCGTTCGAAGCCGAACTGCGGGCAGCGGCGACCGGCCTGCCGATCGTGTTCCACGGCCCGTTCGCGACCGCCGACCTGCGCACCGTGCACCCGGCGGTCGGCGTGTTCCCGAGCGTGTGCCTGGAGACGTTCGGCATCGTGCTCGACGAATGCGCCGAACTCGGCCTGCCGTGCCTGGTCAGCGACCGCGGCGCGCTCGCCGACCGCGCCGGCCGCGGCGGCCTGGTCGCCGCGGCCGGCGATCCGGCGGCGCTGGCGGCGGCGATGCGGCGTTTCCTCGGCGAGCCAGGTCTGTGGGCCGCCCTGCGCGCCGGCCTCGGCGAGCTGCCACCCGATCTGCCCGCCCACGTCGCCGCCCTCGCGGCGATCTACACGGCGGCGCGCGCGGCGCGAGCGGCGAGTGGCCCATCGCACGGCGGCGTGCCGGCCGCCGAACGCGCCGCGTTCCTGCGCTTGCAGGCCGAATCGGCGCTGTACCAGCTGCCGGCACGCGACGACCGCTGAGCGGGATGCAGGCCGAAGCACGGCGTGGTCGATAGCGACCTACCTGCCAGGTGGTAGGTTCTACGCGCGATGCATCCCTTCGACGGCACCATCCCGGCTCCCACCGTCGTCAGCGTGGAGTCGACGCGGTACTGCAACCTGCGCTGCCCGATGTGCGAGTTCGTCGACCTCGGCACCGTCGCGACCGGTCCACACATGCCGCTCGACGAGTTCACGCGGATCGTCACCGGCCTGCCGGCCGAGGTCGAACGTGTGCAACTGACCGTCACCGGCGAACCGCTGCTGACCCGCGACCTCGACAAGATGATCGAAGTGGTCGCCGCCCACGGTCTGCGCCTGGACGTGTTGACCAACGGCATGCTGCTGACCGGCAAGGTCGTCGACCAGTTGCTGCCGGTGCTCGGCCGCCTGCAGGTGTCGTTCGACGGCGCCACGAAGGCGACGTTCGAGGCGATCCGCGTGCGCTCGGACTTCGCGCGCGTCTGCCGCAACGTGCGTGCGTTCGTGGCCCGCGTCCGCGAACTGCCGGCCGCCGAACGGCCGCAGGTCGGCCTCGAGTGCACGATCATGCGCAGCAACATCGAGGAGCTGCCCGCCCTGGTCGAACTGGCCGCCGACCTCGGCGTGCATCGCCTGGCCTGCCACCACGTGCACCCGTTCGTCGAACGGCTGCGCGCCGAATCGCTCGCCAACCACGTCGAACTGGCCGAACGCTGCATCGACGCCGCGTTGGCGCGCGCCAAGGCGCTCGGCTTGCCGATGTCCGTGGAGGCGCTCGGCACGGTGATCGCCGACACCGCCAAGGACGACGGGGAGCAACGCGTCGTGCGCCGCGACACGACTGCGGCTGCCGATCCGAACCGCCTGCCGGCCCGCTCGGTCGGCTTCGAGCACTGCCCACCGGTGCCGGCGTCGCGCCGCGCCGCCGCGGCCCCAGCATCGACGGACGCCGAGCTGCCCGCCACGATCGGCTACTGCCAGTACCTGTGGGAACGCGCCGAGATCGCGATCGACGGCGACGTGCGCGCCTGTTGCGTCGCCGGTGCCCCCTACCTCGGCAACGTGCGCCGCGACCCGTTCGCGCGCATCTGGAACGGCCCGGTCTACCGGGCGATGCGCGCCGGCATCGTCGCCCAACAGCCGGTGGCCTTCTGCAAGGGCTGCCAGTACCTGCGCGTCGAGACCGATCCGCAGCGGATCCGGGCCCACCTCGGCGGCCGCGCGCTGCCGACCACGATCCCCGACCTGCAGCCGGTCGCCTGGGGCTCGCCGACCCTGGCGCACGCGGCGGTGGTCGCCCACCATGGCGCCCCGACGCTGCACTGGCCGGCCGCCGACGGCGCCGAAGGCTACGACGTGCAGTTCTCGGCCGACCAGTTCGCGAAGATCGAGTTCTCGACGGCGTGGCACGGGCTCGGCGTGCCCGCCGGGCCGAACCCGGCCTTCGTGGTGCCCGACTGGGTCTGGGCGAAGGCGCCGCCGGGCGTGCCGTTCCACTGGCGCGCGATCGGCTGGATCGGCGGCAACTGCGTCGAACTGGCGGTCGGCGCCATGCTGCGCACGGCGTAGGCGCGCCCGGGCCCACCGGCGCTAAGGCCGGCGACCGGCAACGGCCGATGAGACCGGCGTGACCGGCCACGTGCGCCAGACCATGCTCGCCCTCGGCCTGGGCACCGTCGTGCAGCGCGTGGCGCTGCTGGCGACGATGGTCGCCCTCGGCCACGCGCTCGGCCCGGCCGGCCTGGGCCGCTACGCGCTGGCGGTCGCGACCGGCAACCTGCTCGCCGCGCTGGTCGGCGCAGGCGTGCGCAACGTCTGCAGCCGGCAAGCCGCGCGCGAACCCGACCGTGCCGGCGGCTGGCTGCGCATCGCCGTGCGCCTGCGCGCGCAGCTGACCGTCTTGGCCCTGGTACCGACCCTGGTGCCGATCGTCGCCTGGTGCGACGAGCCGTTGGCGTTCGCGCTGGGGGCCTTGCTGGCGCTGCCACTCGCCTGGGACCAGAAGAACCTGCTCGACGCCGTCGCCCGCACCGACCGCGAGGTGGCGTTCGAACTCGGCGTGGCCCTGCTGCATCTCGTCGCGACGTTGGCGCTGCTGGCGCTGCGCGTGCACGACCTGGCAGCGTTGGTCGCGGTGCAGCTGCTGGCCCGCACGCTGTATGCGTTCGCCACCGTGCCGCTGCTGCAGACCCTGCCCGGCTACGACCACCCACCGGCCGCGCGCGCGGTGCTGCGCCTCGCCGCGCTGCCGAGTGCGACGCAGTGCGCCGCCGCGCTGCTGCAGAACGGCGACGTCTGGCTGGTGCGCTGGTGCGGCGGCGAAGTCTCGGCGGGCCAGTACGCGATCGCCCCGCGGCTGGCG